>DASWCJ010000172.1:0-18149 GCA_036390155.1 Anaeromyxobacter sp. | reverse complement strand
CCTTCGCGGAGTCCGGCGCGTAGTAGATGCCGGCGTGGAGCACGCCCGAGTTCCGCCCGGAGGCGTGCCGTCCGAGCTCGGGCTCCTTCTCGAGGACGACCACCTCGCCGCGGCCCACCCGCACGAGCTCGCGCGCGATGGTGAGGCCGATGATCCCCCCACCCACCACGAGGACATCGGTCCGGTCCGGGAGCATGGCGGCAACTGTAACGCCGCCACGCCCGCCGGATCCCCTACTTCTTCTTCAGCGAGGCAGCCGGAACGCGGCCACGATGAGGAGCAGGATCGGAACCGCGATCGCGAGGAGCATCACCGGGACGGCTGCGATGTCCCCGAGCCCGGGGAAGACCGCCGCGAGGACGCTCGGCAGCATGCCCAGGGAGACGACCGCGAGGAAGGTGAGCCCGCCTGCCTGCGCCCAGGCAAAGAAGCGGGCGGCGCGCCGCGCGCGCTCCTCCTCGATCTCCGGCGACTCGGGATCGAGACCGGGGTCGGTCATGGCCCGGAGAGGTAGGTGTAGCCCTTCATCACCGCCTCGTAGAAGTCGCCGAGGCCGACGCCCTCCTTCGGCCGGATGGCGCCCTCCTTCACCTTCTGGTCGAGCGCCTGCTTCACGCGGCGGAAGAGCTCGGCCGGCTCGTACTGCACGCGCGACAGCACCTTCTCGACCGGGTCCCCGGGGATGACCTCCTCGATGTAGAAGTCCTCCGGGTCCTCGTCGTCGACGAAGACGTGGATCTCGTTCACCCGGCCGAACAGGTTGTGCATGTCGCCCATGATGTCCTGGTAGGCACCGGTCATGAACATCGCGAGGTAGTACGGCTCGCCCTCGCTGAGGGCGTGGAGCGAGAGCGTCTCGTCGACGCCGTCGACCCCGTCGTTCTCGATGAAGCGGTCGATCTTCCCGTCCGAGTCGCAGGTGATGTCGACGATGGTGCAGTCCTTCGTCGGGACCTCGTTCATCCGGTGGAGCGGGACGATCGGGAAGAGCTGGTCGAAGGCCCAATGGTCTGGCGCGCTCTGGAAGAGCGAGAAGTTCGCCATGTACTGGTCGGCGATCTTGTCCCCGAGGTCGCGCGTCTCCCGCGGGAGCCGCTTCTTCCCGCGGTTCAGGTCGGCGATCCCGCGGGCGAGCTTCCAGAAGAGGCTCTCCACCACCGCGCGCTCCTCCAGCCCGAGGATGCCGAGCTTGAACATCTGGAGCGCCTCCTCCTTCTTGGCGGTGGCGTCGTGGTAGGCCTCGGCGCGGTTGCGGGGCGTCATGCCCTGCACGATGTCCCGCATCTCGCGGACGACCTTGGGCTCGTTCGGCTGCGGCACCGAGGCGGCGGCGATCTCCTCGGCCGAGCCGATCTCGATGTGGCCGAACACGTTCATGATGGTGCAGGAGTGGTGCGCGGTGATGGCGCGGCCCGACTCGGAGACGAGGTGCGGCTCCGGGACCCCCTCGTTCATGCAGACGCGCTGGACGTTGTAGACGACGTCCCCCACGTACTCGTCCATCGTGTAGTTCACGGTGCCCGACTGCGCGCTCGGCGTCCCGATGTAGTCGACCCCGAGCCCGCCGCCGACGTCGAGGTACTCGATGCCGAGCCCCATCTTCCGGAGCTTCGCGTAGACGCGCGCGCCCTCGTTCACCGCGTCCTTCACCACGCGGATCTCGGTGAGCTGGGACCCCACGTGGAAGTGGAGGAGCTTCGCGCAGTGCTCCTTCTTCCTCTCCTTGAGAATCCGCACCGCGTGGATCAGCTCCGGAACGGTGAGCCCGAACTTCGCGAAGTCGCCCGAGGACCCCTCCCACTTGCCCGTGCCCCGGGTGGTGAGCTTCGAGCGGAGCCCGATCATCGGCTCGACGCCCATCTCCTCCGCGATCCGGAGGAGCAGCGGGAGCTCCGACAGCTTCTCGATGACGACGATGACCTTGCGCCCGAGCTTGCGGCCGAGCAGCGCGAGGCGGAGGTACTCCTCGTCCTTGTACCCGTTGCAGATGGTGAGCGCCTCGGGGTCCGAGTTCATCCCGAGCACCACCAGCAGCTCCCCCTTCGACCCCGCCTCGAGCCCGTGGTGGTAGGGCGCGCCCGCGTCGAGGATCTCCTCGACCACCTCCCGGAGCTGGTTCACCTTGATCGGGTAGACGCCGAAGTAGCGGGCACCGTAGGTCATCTCCGCGATCGCCTTCGCGAAGGCCTCGTTGATCTGCTTCACGCGCGCGCGCAGCACGTCCTGGAAGCGCACCACGCAGGGGAAGCCGATCTTCCGCTCGCGGATGTCCTCGACCACGTCCATGAGGTCGATGACCGGGCCGGGCTGGCCCATCGGGTGGACGATCACGTGCCCTTTCTCGTTCACCGAGAAGAAGCCGGCCCCCCACTGGGCGATGTTGTAGTACTGGAGCGCGCGCTCCGTGGACCAGTCCGACGGCGCCATCGCCGTCGTCGCGTCGCTCCGTCGTTCGGGGAGATTCACTCCCGCTGATCTACGACACCGCGGCCCGGAATTGAAGATGGCTCGCGGCCGCGCCCTCTCGATCGTCGACTTCCGCGCCGGGCTCCGTTAAGGAAACGGGCTCGTGGCCGGCCCTCCCCCGCTCCTCCGCCCGCCCCCCGCGGCCGGGGCCCCATCGCTCCTCGAGAAGCTCCGCGGGGCGCGCGAGGCCTTCCGGCAGGTGCCCGGGACGCTCCGCCTGGTCTGGGAGGCGGACCGGCGCGGCACCCTCGCCCTCGCGGCGCTCACCGCGGTGCTCGCGCTCCTCCCCGCCGGCATCGCATGGGTCGGGAAGCTCATCGTGGACGGGGTCGTGCTCGCGTCGCGGACCGGAGACCCCGCCGACCGGGAGCGGGTCCTCGGGCTCGTCGCGGCCGAGCTCGCGCTGATGGCGGTCCAGCTCGCGGCCGCCCGCCTCCTCGCGCTCCGGCGCGAGCTCCTGCGCGGCGTGCTCGGGAACCGCGTGAACGAGGCGATCCTCGAGAAGGCGCTCGTGCTCGAGCTGCGCCACTTCGAGGACGCCGAGGTCTACGACAAGATGCAGAACGCGCGGCGGGAGGCCTCGTCGCGCCCCCTCTCCCTCGTGATGCAGGTCCTCGCGATCGCCCAGAACGGGGTGACGCTCGCGGCGCTCTCCGGGCTCCTCCTGCGCCTCTCGCCGGCGAGCGTGCTCGTCGTCCTCGCCGCATCCGTCCCAGCGTTCCTCGCCGAGGCGCGCCTGTCCGTCGCCTCGTTCCGGCTCTGGACCTGGCGCGCGCCGGAGGGGCGCCGGCTCAACTACCTCGAGTGGATCCTGACCCGTGACAGCCACGTGAAGGAGGTGAAGGTCTTCGGGCTCGGGCCGCTCGTGCTCGCCCGCTACCGAGCGCTGTTCCGGAAGTTCTTCGACGAGGACCGGCGGCTCGCGCTGCGGCGGCTGCGGGCGGGGCTCGTCTTCGGCAGCCTCTCGCTCGCCGCCTTCTACGGCATGTACGCGCTCATGGCGGGCCGCGCCGCGAGGGCCGAGATCACGCTCGGCGACCTCGCCCTCTACATCGCGGTCTTCCGCCAGGGCCAGGGCGCGATCCAGGCGGTGCTCCAGGCGGTGGGCGGCCTCTACGAGGACGCGCTGTTCATGTCGAACCTGTTCGACTACCTCGCCATCCCCACGGGCGGCGAGGCCTCGCGCGCCTCCCCGCCGCGCGCGCCGCCCCGGGGTCGGCCGGGGGCGATCGAGCTCGAGGGCGTCTCCTTCCGCTACCCCAGCACCGGCGAGTGGGCGCTCCGTGAGCTCACCCTCACCATCGCGCCCGGCGAGAAGCTCGGTCTCGTGGGCGAGAACGGGGCCGGGAAGTCGACGCTCGTGAAGCTCCTCCTCCGGCTCTACGACCCGACCGAGGGCGCGATCCGCTGGGGCGGCGTCGACCTGCGCGACATGGACCCCGCCGACCTCCGGGGGCGGATCGGCGCCGTCTTCCAGGACTTCGTCCGCTACCAGTTCACCGCGGCCGAGAACGTCGGCCTCGGGAGCCCGCCGCACGTCGAGGACCGCGGCCGCATCGCGGAGGCGGCGCGGCGGGGCGGCGCCGCGGAGCTCGTCGAGGCGCTCCCGCGCGGGTATGACACCGTGCTCGGCGGCTGGTTCGAGGCGGGGCACGAGCTCTCCGCCGGGCAGTGGCAGAAGCTCGCCGTCTCCCGCGCCTTCATGCGCGAGGAGGCCGAGCTGCTCCTCTTCGACGAGCCGACCGCGTCGATCGACGCGGCGGCGGAGCACGAGCTCTTCCAGCGCTTCCAGGAGCTCGCCGCGGACCGCACCGCGATCGTGATCTCCCACCGCTTCTCGACCGTCCGGATCGCCGACCGGATCGCGGTGCTCCACGCCGGCCGGCTCGAGGAGCTCGGGTCCCACCGCGAGCTCGTCGCGGCCGGCGGCCGCTACGCCCACCTCTTCGGGCTCCAGGCCCGCGGCTACCTGGACTGAGGCTCCCGTGCGCGGCGTCGAGCAGATCCCGTGGCTGTACGACCTCGGCCTCGCGATCGCCGAGTGGCGCGGGCTCGGCCGCTGGCGCGCCTGGCTCGCGCGCGGCGCGACGGGCCGGGTCCTCGACCTCGGGTCGGGGACCGGGCGGAACCTCCCGCTCCTGCCGCCGGGCGCCCGGGCCGTCGCGATCGACCCGCACGCGGACGCCCTCGCCCGCGCGCGCCGCCGGGGGCCGAGGGTCCCGCTCGTCGTCGCGCGCGCGGAGGCGCTGCCGTTCCGCGCGGGGACCTTCGACACGGTGGTCGCGGGGCTCGTGCTCTGCAGCGTCGACGACCCCGACGCCGCGCTCGCGGAGGTCCGGCGCGTCCTCGCGCCCGGCGGTGCCCTGCGCCTCCTCGAGCACGTGCGGGGCCGCGGGCTCGTGGGCCGGCTGCAGGACCTCGTCCAGCCCGCGTGGACCGCGTTCACCGGCGGCTGTCACCCGAACCGAGAGACCGAGCGCTCGGTCAAGCGCGCCGGGTTCGCCGTGGACGCCGCCACGCGCCGCGCGCGCGGAACGCTGCGGCGCCTCGAGGCGCGCGCCCCCGCCGCGGTCAAGCCACTCCGACATCGCAAGCCTTCGGGGGGCTGACGTGCTTCGCGCCGCAGCGATCGCGCTCTCGCTCGTCGCCGCCGCCCCGGCGGTTGCGATCGATCCGACCGGACCCGCCCCGCGCTCGCCCCCGGCCGCGATCGAGCCGGCGGGGCTCGCCTCCGCCGCGGCGCTCGAGCCGGTCCTCGCCCCGTCCACGACCGGCGATGCGCCGGAGCCCGCGCCGGTGACGACCACTGCGCGGCCTCCGCTCCGGGTCGAGACGAGCCAGCAGCCGGGTGAGACGGGCTGGCTCGACGTCGGCCACGCCTACGTCGAGCGGCGCATCTTCGAGCCCCTCCTCTGGGTGGACCGGTTCTTCGCCGACCAGCGCGACACCGAGCCGGAGCGCTCGCGCTCGTTCGTCCGGGTCCGGCAGGAGGTGAACTTCACCCAGTTCCGCAGGGAACCCGGGTACGGCATCAACTTCAGCGCGAGCCTCCGGTTCCCCTCCCTCGACCAGCGGCTCGATCGGTTCCGGCTCGAGGTGGCGGGCGAGGCCCGCGACGCGTTCACCGCGCTCATCCAGGGCGATCGCACCGCGCAGGGCGAGCTCGTGACGTCGCCGGACCAGCGCTACGGGACCGCGGACGCCGGGGTCGGTTACCGGCTCTGGGAGACCCTCCACACCCACGGTGACGTCGGCGTCGGGCTGATGCTGCAGCTCCCGCCGGGCGCGTACGCACGCGCGCGGCTCCGGTTCGTCGAGCCGCTCGGCCGGGAGTTCCTCGCCCGCCAGGCCATCACCGGCTTCTGGCGGACCGACACGCTCTTCGGCTCGACCGGCAGCGCCGAGCTCGAGCGGCCCATCCCCTTCGCCTACGGCGCGCTCTGGCGGCTCTCCGGGACGACCACCATCACCCAGCGAAGCCGCGGCTTCGAGTGGGCCGGCGACCTCTCGCTCATCGCCACCCTCGTCCTGCAGATCGGCGGCCAGGTCGGGGTCGGGCTCGCGGGCGCGACGGCGGCGCCGGTGGACGTGGACGTCTACCACGTGTACCTCCGGCTCCGGCGCGACGTGTTCCGCAAGTGGGTCTTCGTGGAAATCGCGCCGGAGTACCAGTGGCCGTGGACGGAGGTGGTCGGGCACCGCATCGGCTACTGGGACGTGGCGTTCCGGGTCGAGGTCCAGTTCCAGGGGAGCCAGGCCGCGCCCGAGCGCCGCGAGCGGGAGCCGGAGCCCGCGGATCCGCCGGTCCAGCCTTCGTTGCCCAAGGCACCCTCGTCGAGATAGCGTCCTGCGCGGAGGGCGAATGCATGGCCGAGCGGCTCCGAATCGCGATCAACACCGGTGGCGGCGACGCGCCCGGCCTGAACGCCGTCCTCTATGCCGTGACGATGGCCGCCGACCGGCGGGACTGGGAGGTCTACGGGATCCTCTCCGGGTACGCCGGCCTCTTCGACACCTCCAAGATCATCGAGCTGACGCCCGAGCGCGTCACGGGGATCGTCGAGCACGGCGGAACGATCCTCGGGACGACGAACCGCGGCGAGCCGTTCCACCGTCCCGTCCCCGGCGCGAAGGGGGAGACGCGCGACGAGTCCGGCGTGGTGGTCGAGAGCTTCAAGCGGCTCGGGTTCGACGTGCTCATCGCGGTGGGCGGCGACGGCAGCCTCTCCATCGCGCACAAGCTCTCGCAGAAGGGGATCCCCGTCGTCGGGATCCCGAAGACGATCGACAACGACCTCGCCGGCACCCTCGCGACGTTCGGGTTCGACACCGCCGTCGCGACCGCGACCGACGCCATCGACAAGCTGAAGTCCACCGCCGCGGCCCACGAGCGGATCTTCGTGGTCGAGGTGATGGGGCGCTACGCCGGGTGGATCGCGCTCCACAGCGGCGCGTCGGGCTCCGCGGACGCGATCCTCATCCCCGAGATCCCCTTCGACCTCGACCGCGTCTGCGCCCGGCTCGCCGAGAACGAGCGGCACGGGAAGCGGTGGGGCCTCGTGGTGGTCGCCGAGGGCGCGACGCCCAAGGGCGGCGGAATGGTCACGAAGGGACCCGCCGCCGAGGGCCGGACCGAGGTCGTCCTGGGCGGCATCGCCGAGCAGGTGGCGCGCGAGATCGCGACCCGCACCGGCAAGGAGACCCGCTCCCTCGTGCTCGGGCACCTGCAGCGCGGCGGCTCGCCGACCACCTTCGACCGGCTCCTCGCGCTCCGCTTCGGCGCTGCCGCGATCCGCATCATCGCCGAGGGGCACCGGAACGTGATGGTCGCCTTCCGCCCGCCCGAGATGGTGGCGGTCCCGATCGCCGAGATCATCTCCAAGACGAAGCGTGTCCCGCTGGACTCGGACGTCATCCTCACCTGCCGGGACCTCGGGATCGGCTTCGGCGACTGAGGGCGCCGGCGGCTACTCGCCGCGCAGGATCGCGAGCCCGCGGGCGAGGTCCGCGGGGAGCGGCGCCTCGAAGGCGAGCCGCTTCCCCGTGCGCGGGTGGTCGAACGCGAGCCGCGCCGCGTGCAGCGCCTGCCGCCCGATCGCCGCCGCCGCCCGCGCCGCGCGCCCCTCCGGCGTGCGCGCCTCGCGCCGCGTCCCGCCGTAGACGGCGTCGCCGAGCAGCGGGTGGCCCGCCTCGGCGAGGTGCACGCGGATCTGGTGCGTCCTCCCGGTGTGGAGCGTCACCTCCGCGAGCGTCGCCGCGTCCCCGAACCGCTCCCGCACCCGCCACTCGGTGAGGGCGCGCCGGGACGCAGACCGGAGCCGCCCGGTGAACCGGGTCCGGTCGCGCGGGTGCCGGCCGTAGGGCGTGTCGAGCCGGCCCGTCTCGGCGAGCGCGCCGTGGCAGAGCGCGAGGTAGATCTTCTCGACCGTCCGCCCCTTCCACTGCGCCTGCAGCGAGTGGAGCGCGGGATCGGTCCGCGCCACGACGAGGCAGCCGGAGGTGTCCTTGTCGAGCCGGTGGACGAGGCCGAGCCGGGGCAGGTCACCGGCGACGAGCGCAGGGGGAGGCGGATGAGCCTCCCCCGGAGCGAGCGGGGGGATCGGGGGGGCGCGAGCTCCGCGACGGCGGAGCGAGTGGCCCCCCGCCAGGTGGTACATCAGCGCGTTCAGCACGGTCGAGTGCGGGCTGCCGCGGGCCGGGTGGACCACCATTCCCGCCGCCTTGTCGAGGACGACGAGGTCCCGGTCCTCGTACACCACCGCGAGCGGGAGATCCTGCGCCACGACGTCGGTGGGGGCCTCGGGCGCGAGCTCGAGCTCGATCGGCTCGCCGCCGCGCAGCCGCAGGGCGGCCTTCGCCGGACGGCCCGCGAGGCGGACGTGGCCGCCCTGGACGAGCCGCTGGACGCGCGAGCGCGTGAGCTCGGGGGCGAGTCGCACGAGGGCGACGTCGAGCCGCGTCCCGGCGAGCTCCGGAGGGACGACGAGGGAACGGATCTCGGGGGCGCTCACGCCGCGCGCCGGAGCGCTACCAGATCTTCGACTTCACGTGCCCCTTCGACTTCAGGATCACGTCGATGATCGCGCGGTCGTAGAAGTTCGTGCGGGAGTAGAGGTTGGGCGCGACGCGGGAGCGGTAGAGCTCGCGCCCCTCCTCGAGTTCCTCCTTCACGGCGTCGAAGAAGTTGTCCTGCTCGATGCCCCGGACGATCTTCTCCTCGTTGTAGAGCGACACGTCGGAGCAGATGGCGCGAGCGAGGCGCATCGCGGCCTCGGGGGCTTCGATCAGCGGCATGCGGCGATGCTAGTGGAGGGGAACGGGCGGGTCAACGAACCGCCCTGTCACGGGGCGCAGTTACCTCGTCTGCCCGCCCCCGTACCCCGCCGCGGCGGCGCGCTCGAGGTAGGCGCGGGAGACCTTCTGCCCGTCGAGCCGGAGCTCGCGCGCAAGGGAGAGCAGGATCCCGCGCAGGTACACCGGCGCCGGCAGCGCGGCATAGCGCTCGTTCTCGATGTTCTCGACGTGGTGCCGCGTGACCTTCGTCCGCTCCGCGATCTGGGGGACCGAGATGCCGCGGGCCTCCCGGACCTTGCGAAGCGCCTCACCCGTCCAGGCGGAGCCCTCCGGCATCGGGATCTCCGGCGGGGCGGGCGTCGCCGGCACCTCGCGGTCGAGCCGGATCGGCGCTGGAGCGCTCGGCGGCACGGGCGGAGGCGTCGCGGCCGGCCTCGCCTCCCCATTCCCGCTCGCCGCCGTCGCGGGACGATCGGCGGCCCGGGGCTCGGCGGTCGGCGACGACTCGAGCGCGACGGCCGGGATCACCGGCGGCAGCGGCCCGAACGGCGGCACGGGCGTCGCGCCGTTCCCGCCGATGGCGGCGGTCCGAACCTCCTCGGCGCGCGGCGAGATGGTGTCGTCGTACGCGGCGCGGCGCTCCGGGTCGAGCAGCGTCCGGCGCGCCTCGTCGACCCGCGTCGCGAGCTGCTCCGCCTCGTCCGGGGACATGAGGGTGTAGGTCGCGAGGGAGCCCGGGCCGTAGAGCGCCCGGATCTTCTCGACCGCCGCCTCGATGGCAGCCGGGGTCGCGTCCGGCGCGACCTCGAGGATCTCGTAGAGCGTTTGCTCCGTGAGTCGCTTCACGCACCCACCCCGGTCCGCGCGGCCAAATCGAGGGCGAGCAGCGAGTCCGCGATCGCCCCGAACGCCCGCGCGCAGGAGGCGTCGGGGCGCTCGAGGAGGATCGGGCGGCGCGCGCGGATCGAGCGCCACATCTCGTCGTCGTAGGAGATCGTGCCGAGCAGGTCCATCTCCAGCCCGAAGTACTTGCGCCACGCAGACACGACCGCCTGGCCGATCTCCGCGTCCTGGGTGGTGCGCGCCTGGTTCACGACGAGCCGCGGGCGGAACGCGGCGAGGTGCTTCGCGAGGTTGCGGCCCGCGTCGGCATCGCGCTCGGAGAGGGTCGCGACGAGCTCCACCGGGCTCTTGAACGTCCCGCCGTCCATCACCGCTCTCAGCAACGGGTCGTAGCCGTACACCGACGCGACGCTCCGCAGCCGCCGCCAGAACGCGGCCTTCACGAAACGGTACGCGTTCTCCACCGCCGTCGGCTCCGGCACGAGGACGAGGATGCCGTGATCGGAGACGAGGAAGAAGTCGAGGACGTTCGTGTGCGTGCCCGCGCCGAGGTCGAGGATCGCGTAGTCGACGTCCATCTGCTGGACGTGGCGAAGGAAGCGCATCTTCTGGGCGTACTTCGGGTTCGCCGCGTCGAGGTGGTCGAGCGCGCCCGAGACGAGGCCGAGGTTCTCGATGCCGGTCGGCGTCACGATGTCCTCGATCCGCTGCGCCTTGCGCTCGATGAAGTCGGAGAGCGTCCGGCGCGGCAGGTCGATGCCGAGCGTCGTGTGCAGGTTCGCGCCGCCGAGGTCCGCGTCGACGAGGACGACCCGCTTCCCGCGGCGGGCGAGCTCGATGCCGAGGTTCGCGGAGATGAGGCTCTTGCCGATCCCGCCCTTGCCGCCGCCGATCGAGATCACGCGCCGCGCACCCCGCCGCCGCGGAGCGGCCGGGCGCCGCTCCGGCTCCTCCGGGACCGTGCGTACGAGCTTGAGGGTCGGGGCGTCGGCCACGGTGGGATCCTAGCCCGATCCAGGGGGATGGGCCAAAAGGCGCCCGCCCGGGCGCCCCTGGGACGGCCGGGGAAGCGAGCTCCGGGCGCCCGGACCGACCGACGCCCCGGCTCAGTCGAGGAGCTCGGCGTTCCAGTACGCCACGTCGGCGAGCGACAGGAACGGCCGCCACTCCCGGTAGAAGGCGCGGCGGGTGGCGCTGCGGAACATCGGCGTCCAGCGGGGACGCCCGGGGACGCGCAGGAGCCGCATCCCGGCCTGCTCGGGGGAGCGCCCGCCCTTCCTGAGATTGCAGGGGACGCAGGAGCAGACGACGTTGTCCCAGTTGGTCGAGCCCCCGCGCGAGCGCGGGATCACGTGGTCGAGGTTCAGCTCGGCGCGACGGAACTTCCGCCCGCAGTACTGACAGGTCGAGTCGTCGCGCGCGTAGATGTTGAACCGCGAGAAGCGGACCCTCGCCTTCGGGAGGTGCTCGTAGGCGAGCAGGACGATGACCCGCGGCACCCGGATGCGGCGACTCACCGTCCCGACCGCGTCGTGGTGCGCGGCCGCGGCGAGCGCCGCCCAGCTCTCGAAGTCGAAGAGCTTGAACTCCTCGTCGATCGCCCGCGCGGCCCCCTGGTAGAGCAGCGCGAACGCGCGCCGCACCGAAGTGATGTGGACCGGCTGATAGACCCGATTGAGGACGAGGACCCCGGTGTCGAGCATGGGACTCCTCGGATTTTAGCACCGGGACTCCCATCGGCGCAGCGGGAGGGCGCCCCCTGGCGCCCGCGCGGGTCGCGCGCGACGAGCCCGCCTAGCGCTCGGCGGAGGGGCCCACGGCCGGGCGACGAGCGTGCCGCACGTCGCCGTAGAGGAGCCAGTAGGCCGCGTACGACCGGAGCACCCGCTTCACGTAGCCGCGGGTCTCCTCGACCGGGATCTCCTCGACGAATTCGTCGACGTCGAGGCCGCGCCGGGTCTCGAGCCACCGGTTCACCGCGCCGCCCCCGGCGTTGTACGCCGCGAGCGCGAGCGGGATGGAGCCGTCGAAGCGCCGGACGAGGTCGCCGAGGTAGCGGGAGCCGAGCCGGATGTTGAGCGACGCGTCGGTGAGCGCGGCGCGCGAGACCTTCCCGAGGCGGAGCTGTCGGGCGATCTCCTGCGCCGTCGGGAGCATGAGCTGGGTGAGGCCGATCGCGCCCGCCGGCGAGAGGGCCCGCGGGTCGAGCGCGCTCTCCTCCCGCATCAACGCCTGGACGAGGTCCACCGGCACGCCGGCGGGCGTCGCCCAGCGCCGGACCGTGTCCCGGTACGCTGGCGGGTACGCGATGCGCCAGGCCCGCGCGTTCTCTGCGTCGGGTGGGCGCCGGAACGCGGCGCGGGCGCGCGAGCGGAGGAGCGCGTGCGCGGCGCGGTGATCGCCGGCGCGGTCGAGCAGGTCCGCGACGAGGAGCACGGCGTCCGGCGTCGCCACGGCGGCGTCTCGCAACCGCACGGGGTCGATCGCGGCGAGCTCCTCGGCCGCGTCGCGAAGGAGTCCGATCCGGAGCAGGAGGAGCCCGGCGCGGAGCCGCGGATCGTCCCGGAGCGGCCCGGGGTCCCACGCTCCCTCGCCCTCGGGCGCCCGCCCCACCGTCACCGGGGTGGGGAGGACCACCGGGGACGCGTCCCCGCCCTCGAGCCGGGCGCGAGAGAGAAGCCCGTAGTAGTCCGCGGGGTACCGGGCGACGAGGTCCGCCCAGATCGCGCGCGCCGCCGCGAGCCGCTCCGGGCCGCCGGCGGCGAGGACGCGGGCGCGCCAGTAGGCCGCCCGCGCGTGCTCGTAGGGATCGTCGCGCCGGTCCTCCTCGATTGCGAGGAGCTGCGCGGCGGCCGCGTCGACGTCCCCGGCCCGGCGAGCGAGCCACGCCCCCCGGAACCGTGCCTCGTCCCGGAAGTCGCCGGTGGGGTGGGCCAGGACGAGCGCCGCGAGCGCCTCCCGCGCCTCCCCGGGGCGCCCGAGCCGGGCGAGGAGGTCTGCCGCGAAGAAGAGCGCGTCGTCGGCGAACGGGTGAGACGGGTATTCGCGCGCGAGTCGCCGGTAGAGCCGGACCGCCTCCTCGCGATCTCCCGCGATCGACGTCGCGCTCGCGAGCAGGTAGAGCGCACGGACCCGCGACTCGGGATCCGGGCAGGAGACGGCGGCCGGCCGGAGGGTCGCGATCGCCTTCTCGTAGCTGCGCTCGCGCCGGAGCGCGCGCCCGGCGGCGACGCGGAGCCGGCACGCGAGCGGATCGGCAGGCGCCGCCGTCGCGAGGCCCGCGAGGAGCGGCCGAAGGAGCGCGCTCGCCGCCTCGGTCCGGCTCGCGTCGAGGAGCCCCTCGGCGCGGCGGAGCGTCTCCTCGGGCGACGGCGGCCTCCCCTCCTTCCCGGGGAGCGCCGAGAGCGCGCTGCGGCAGTCGCCCGCCTCCGGCGCGACCGGATGCCCCGCCCAGCAGTCGAGGAGGGCGCCGCGGGCGGTGGCCGGGTCGCCGGACGCGGTCGAGAGCCTCGCGGCGAGCAGGAGCGCGCCGGCGGCCGGATCGGGACGGGCGGGATCGGCGGGCGGGCGCTGGGCGAGGAGCGGCGCGAGGCGGGAGAGCGCGGCGGCCGGGTCGCCGCGCTGCGCCGCGAGGCGGGCCCAGGCGAGCCGGGCCTCGGCAGCGCGGGGCGACCCCTCGGGCACCGAGGCCCATGCGGCGAGGGCTTCGTCGGGGCGCCCCTCCGCGGCGAGCGCCTCCCCCCGGAGCATCGCGATCCGGTCCGCGATCTCGGGGAGCTTCGCCTCGAGCCCGTCGGCGGCGCGGAGCGCCTCCCGGTGCCGGCCCGCCCGGAGCAGCGCGAGCGCGCGCACCCAGGCGGCGCCCGGCTCGGCGCTCCCGCCGAGCTCGCGCGCGGCCTCCTCGAAGCGCCCCGCGTCGTACGCCGCGAGCCCCGCCACGGCCGCCCGCTCCGTGAGGAGCGGCGACAGGTCGGCGGCGGTCAGCGGCGCGGCGACGGCGAGGGCCAGCAGGAGGTGGGGCATCGGCGTTCCGAAGAGTGGTGTGCTGCCAGGGGGAGGGTCAAGTACACGGCCGTGCGCCCGTCGGGGAACCCTCGGGAGGCGCGCCCGATTCCGGCCTCGTCGCCGGACCCCTGCACCCGGCGGGAAAAGCGTCTAGGATCCGGCCGCGTGGACATCCGCACCCAGGCCGCTCTGCTCGCCGCGATCGTGACGCTCGCGCTCGCGATCGCGGCGCTCCTCCGGGACAACCGCCCGCGCGTCTTCACGCTGTTCGCGATCTTCTCGGCGGACCTGTTCCTCTTCTCGCTCGCGACCTTCTTCCTGCGTTGGACGGAGACGTCGGGCGGAGCGTGGTGGGAGCGACTCGCGGTCGCCTCCGGGGCGCTCGTGCCGGCGTCGGCGCTCGCCTTCTTCCTCGAGTTCCTCGGGGTCGCGCGGCGCCCCGCCCGGCGCGCGCGCAACGCGATGCTCGCGGGCTCGCTCACCGGGCTCGTGGTCGCCACGACGCCGCTCGTGTACGTGAAGCCCGCGAAGCTCGTCGTCGCCGGCTACGTGCTCGGCGGCCTGGCCGTCGCGCTCTCGGTCCTCTGGCGGAAGATGGCCGGGTCGCAGACCCGGATCGAGCGGGCGCGCCTCCTCTACCTCCTCGTCGGCGCCCTCTTCGCGATCGTCCTCTCCGCCCTCGACATGTTCCCGCGGATGGGCGTGCCCTACCCGCTCGAGGGGCTCGGCTCGATCATCCTCACCGTCTTCATGTTCTTCCTGTCGCAGACCCTGCAGCGCCACCGGCTGCTCGACCTGCACGAGTTCCTCGGGAAGATCGTCGTCGTCAGCACGCTCGGCCTCGTGCTCGTCATGATCTACGGCGGGCTCGTGTCCTGGGTGGGCGACCGCCCCGAGCTCTTCTACTTCAACACCGTCGTCGCCTCGTTCGTGATCCTCTCGCTGTTCGAGCCGCTCCGCGAGAAGGTCGAGGAGTGGGTGGTCGCGACCCTCTTCCACGAACGGTACGAGCTCGTGCAGGCGCTCGAGCGGCTCCGGGACCGGACGGCGAACCTCATCGACCCGGCCGGCCTCGCGCAGGTGGTGCTCGACGGGCTCATCGAGACCCGGCGCGTCACCCACTGCTCGCTCTGGCTCGTCGCCGACGACCGGCCCGGGTACCGGCTCCTCGACTTCCGCGGCCCGCCGCCGGCGGCCTTCCTCGAGCCCGCCACCGCGCGCGCCCTGCTCGGCGCCGCCTCCTCCGGACAGAAGGCGATCCTCCTCGAGAACATCGACCGCCGCGTCGCGGAGCTCCGCGGCCTGCTCCCCCCGAGCCCGGCGGAGGACGAGACGCGCAGCGGGCGCGGCGCGCCGGCCGCCATCGCCGAGGACCTGAAGCGGCTCTCCGACGCGCGCACGGTGATGGGCGCGATGAAGGCGGGCATCTGCATGCCGCTGCTCGCCGGCGACCGGGTGGTGGGCTTCCTCGCGTGCTGGGACGAGCGGGTCTCCGAGGCGTTCGCGTCGGACGAGATCGCGGCGCTGCTCGAGCTCGCGGACCGCTGCGCGCTCGTGATCGAGAACTCGAAGCTCTACCAGCAGATGAAGGAGCGCGACCGCCTCGCCGCGCTCGGCGAGATGTCGGCCGGCCTCGCGCACGAGATCCGCAACCCCCTCGCCGCGATCAAGGGCGCGGCCCAGTACCTCGACCCGAGCCGCCTGCCCGCGGAGGATCGCGAGTTCCTCGACATCGTGGTCGAGGAGGTGAACCGCCTCGACGGCGTCGTCACCCAGTTCCTCGACTACTCGCGGCCGCTCAAGTCCTCGCTCGCGCCGACGAACGTCCACGAGGTCCTCGAGCGCACCTTCAAGCTCCTCGCGGCGCAGTTCCCGCCGAACATCGCGGTCGAGCTCGAGCTCGCCGACTGGGTCCCCCGCGTGCAGGCGGACGCGGAGCAGCTGAAGCAGGTGTTCCTGAATCTCGCCCTGAACGCGTTCCAGGCGATGTCGGGCGGCGGCGGCCGGCTCCACGTGTCGACGCGGGTCGCGCGCGACGAGCTCGCCTTCTGGCGCGAGGGCTCGCGGCGCGCCGACCTCGTCGAGATCCGCTTCCGCGACACCGGCCCCGGCATCCCCGACGAGGCCCGCGAGAACGTCTTCCTCCCGTTCTTCACCACCAAGGAGAAGGGCACCGGCCTCGGCCTCGCGATCTGCCAGCGCATCGTGAAGGCGCACCAGGGCTCCATCGTCGCCCGCTCGCCTCCCGGGGAGGGGGCCGAGCTGCTCGTCACCCTCCCCGGCCTCCGCGAGGAGCGGCCGCCCGAGGCGAAGATCGAGCCGCCCGCGGACGAACGGGCCCTGGCTCGCGCCGAGCGCCGCGCCCGCGCCGAGGACCGGCTCCGCCGGCGGCGCCGCCGGAAGCGGCAGCAGGCCTGACCTCGCGATGAGGCCAATCCACCCCGCTTCGTGCTAGACGAGTTCCCCGTGGCCCACGTCCTCATCGTCGACGACGAGGTGAACATCCGGCGAGTCCTCGCCGCGATGCTCAAGCGCGAGGGGTACGAGGTCACGACCGCCGCCGACGGCGAGCAGGCCCTCGCGGTCCTGCAGAAGACGCCGGTGCACGTGGTCGTGACGGACCTCGTCATGCCCCGGCTCGGCGGGATGGAGCTCCTCCGGCGCGTCGCGGCCGACCTCCCCGACGTGCCCGTCATCGTCATCACCGCCCACGGCTCGGTCGACAGCGCGGTCGCCGCCCTGAAGGCGGGCGCGTTCGACTACATCACCAAGCCGTTCGAGCAGGAGGAGCTGAAGAAGGTCATCGCCAAGGCCGCGCGCGCGCACGATCTCGAGCGCCAGAACGTCCACGCCAACTTCGGCGACGGCGACCGGCCGCCGCTCGTGGGCGACTCCCCGGCGATGAAGGCGATCTACGACATGGTCGCGAAGGTCGCGGACTCGCCCTCGACCGTGCTCGTCACAGGCGAGAGCGGCACGGGCAAGGAGCTCATCGCGAAGGCGCTGCACCGCGGGTCGCCGCGCCGGGACAAGCCGCTCATCAAGGTGAACTGCGCCGCCATCCCGAAGGACCTCGTCGAGAGCGAGCTCTTCGGCTACGAGCGCGGCGCCTTCACGGGTGCGGTCGGCTCCAAGCCCGGCCGCTTCGAGCTCGCCGACGGCGGGACCCTCTTCCTCGACGAGATCGGCGAGGTGCCGGTCGAGATGCAGGTGAAGCTGCTCCGCGCCCTGCAGGAGTCCGAGTTCGAGCGCGTCGGCGGCATCAAGACGCTCCGGGTGGACGTCCGCCTCATCGCGGCGACGAACCGGGATCTCAAGTCGCTCATTGCGGACGGCAGGTTCCGCGAGGACCTCTACTACCGGCTCGCGGTGGTCCCGATGGAGCTGCCGCCCCTCCGCGACCGCCGGGAGGACATCCCGGCCCTCGTCCGGCACTTCATCTCGAAGTACGACGACCGGCTCGGCAAGCGCGTCGAGGGGATCGAGGACGAGGCGCTGCAGCTGCTCCTCGGCTACGCGTGGCCCGGAAACATCCGGGAGCTCGAGAACCTCATGGAGCGCTCGGTGCTGTTCGCCGACGGCCCGCTCATCCTCGCGAGCGCACTCCCCGACTCCCTCCGGGAGCGCGGCGCCCAGCCGACGATGCCGATCGCGGCGATGGGGCCGCTCGGCGCCATCGCCGCCCCGTCGGGCGCGTCGATGAAGGAGATCGTCCGGCAGGCGCAGGCGGAGCTCGAGCGCGAGCTCATCACCCGCGCGCTCGAGGAGACCGGCGGGAACGTCACGCGCTCCGCGAAGCGGCTCCAGATCAGCCGAAAGTCGCTCCAGGTGAAGATGAAGGAGCTCGGGCTGCGCGGCACCGCGGACGGCGACGAGTAGCGCGAAGCCCGAGGCCGCCAACCGGCCGCTCGCTTGACCCGCCCGGGGGCCGCTGCTAGCGTCGATTCGGGTATTCGCCGTGCGTTTCGCGCGGTTGCAGCTCCTCTGGAGGAGTTCATGCGGCGGCTCCACGGCGTCCTCACCGCCATCGCCCTGACCGGGCTCGCGACCCCGGTGGGCGCGGCGGATCTCACTCGCCTGAAGACCGGCGGAGAGCTGGGGAACCCGTTCGAGCTCGACCTGTCGGTCCGCTGGGACCGCACCCAGGAGCGCGCGACCATCTCGCACGAGTCCGGGACCCCGGCTGCCGGCGTCCCGGGCGGCCTCGTCGGCGAGGCGGAGCGGCTCGACTACCAGCGGACGACCAACGCGGTCGTCCCACGGATCGCCGTCGGCGTCTGGCACGACCTCGAGATCCACGCCGAGATGCCGTACGTGCTCGGGGACGAGACGAGCTGGTGGTACGGCACGGTCTACGGGAACCCGAGCGCCGGGACCGGGAGCTGGAACATCGAAACGCCGGGCATCGACGTGAACGGCGCCTCATGCGGCGGCGCTTGCGCCCAGCTCTTCCCGGTCGGCTCCGACAAGCAGTACGTCTACAAGGGCGGCCGCCCGGGCGATCTCGTCGCGGGCATCGCCTGGGGCATCTACGACGACCG
>DASWCJ010000171.1:0-2266 GCA_036390155.1 Anaeromyxobacter sp. | reverse complement strand
CGAGGACATCAAGGCCCCCGAGTGCTTCATCATCGAGGAGCGGCTCAAGAAGGAGATGCAGATCCCGGTCTTCCACGACGATCAGCACGGGACCGCGATCATCTCCGGGGCGGCGCTCCTCAACGCGCTCGAGCTCGCCGGCAAGAAGATCGGCGAGGTGAAGGTCGTCGTCTCCGGCGCCGGCGCCTCCGCCATCGCCTGCACGAAGTTCTACCTGGCGCTCGGCGTCCGGCGAGAGAACGTCGTGATGGTCGACACGAAGGGGGTCGTCTTCAAGGGGCGCACGGAGGGGATGAACCCCTGGAAGCAGGAGTTCGCCTCGGACACGAAGGCCCGCACCCTCGTCGAGGCCGCGAAGGGCGCGGACGTGCTCCTCGGGTGCTCGGTGAAGGGCATGTTCACGCAGGACATGGTCCGCTCGATGGCGAAGGATCCCATCGTCTTCGCCCTCGCGAACCCCGACCCGGAGATCAGCTACCCCGAGGCGAAGGAGGCGCGCGAGGACCTCATCATGGCGACGGGGCGGTCGGACTACCCGAACCAGGTGAACAACGTCCTCGGGTTCCCGTACATCTTCCGCGGCGCCCTCGACGTCCGCGCGAAGGCGATCACCGAGCCGATGAAGATGGCAGCCGCGAAGGCGCTCGCCGAGCTCGCGAAGGAGGACGTCCCCGACTCCGTCTCGCGCGCCTACGGCGGCGAGAGGTTCCGGTACGGCCGCGAGTACATCATCCCGAAGCCGCTCGACCCGCGGGTCCTCATCGCGGTCGCGCCGGCGGTCGCGAAGGCCGCGATCGACGACGGCGTCGCGCGGGTGCAGCTCGACATGAACGAGTATCGCGATCGGCTGCGGAAGATGCAGAGCCGCTCGCACCAGGTGATGGGGTCGATCTTCACGAAGACCAAGAAGAAGCTCGTGAAGATCGTCTTCCCCGAGGGGCACCAGCCGAAGATCCAGCAGGCCGCCGAGATCCTCCGCGAGGAGGGGATCTGCGAGCCGGTGCTGCTCGGGCCGGTGGACGTCATCCGCGAGTCGATCCAGCAGCAGCGGCTCGAGGAGCTCGACGGCGTCACGATCATCAACCCCGAGGAGAGCCCGGACTACCCGCGCTACGTCGCGCGGTACTGGGAGCTCCGGCAGCGGCGCGGCGTCACCTACGAGGAGGCGCGGCGCCGGATGCGGCTGCGCGCCTACTTCGCCGCCGTGATGCTGGATCAGGGCGCGGTGGACGGCCTCGTCACCGGCCTCACCACCGGCTACGCCGACGCGGTCCGCCCAGCGCTCGAGGTGATCCACACCCGCGCCGGCAAGCGCGCCGCCGGCGTCTACATCGTGGTCACGAAGAACGACTTCAAGTTCTTCGCCGACTGCACGGTGAACATCGACCCGACCGCGGAGGAGATGGCGGAGATCGCGCTCACCACCGCCGACCTCGCCCGCTACTTCGACGTGACGCCGCACGTGGCGATGCTCTCCTACTCCTCCTTCGGCTCCGCCGAGGGGGCCTCGCCGCAGAAGGTGCGCGAGGCGACGGAGATCGCCCGCCAGCGGCGGCCCGAGCTCGAGATCGACGGCGAGATCCAGGCGACGCCCTCGCTCAACGAGGAGATCCGCGTGCCGGAGTTCCCGTTCTCGCGGCTGAAGGAGAACGCGAACGTGTTCGTGTTCCCGAACCTCGACGCGGCCAACATCGCGTACCAGCTGCTCGAGGCGATGGGCGGCGCCGAGGTCATCGGCCCGGTCCTCCTCGGGATGCACAAGCCGGTGAACGTGCTCCAGATGGGTACGAGCGTGCAGTCCATCGTGAACCTCGCCGCCATCACCGCGCTCCGCGCGCAGGGCGACGAGTTCCTGTTTTAGGCGCCGGGTCGAGCGCAGGGGCAGGCGGATGAGCCTGCCCCGCAGCGAGCGGGGGGATCGGGGGGGCGCGAGCTCCGCGGATGCGGAGCGAGTGTCCCCCCGCTCCGATCTCCCTGCCGTGTAGACTCAATGCCGTCACTTAGCGGTGTCGGCCTCTCGAGTCGCCCGGACCGAACGCCGCCGTGGCGGGCCGGGGAAGGCGCCGTCCTCCTGCGCCGCCGCCAGAGTCGCGACCGGCGCCGGACTGACGTGAGGGCCCCGAAGCGCAGACGCCGGCGCACGCCCGGGCGCGCCAGCGGCCCACGGCACCGGAACCGGACTGCGACCGGCGCGGCGAAACCATTGAGGGCGCCACCGAGGACGAGCGGGTCCGGCGTGTGCCGCTGTCACGCCGCGTGCACGCCG
>DASWCJ010000170.1:0-7487 GCA_036390155.1 Anaeromyxobacter sp. | reverse complement strand
GCCTCCTCGAGGACCTTCTGGTGCCGGCGCTGCACCGAGCAGTCGCGCTCGAAGAGGTGCACCACGTTCCCCTGCCGGTCGGCGAACACCTGGAGCTCGACGTGGCGCGGCCGGAGGACGTAGCGCTCGAGGAGGACCCGGTCGTCGCCGAACGCCTGCGCCGCCTCGCGGCGGCAGGCGGCGAGCGCGGCCTCGAAGTCCTCGGGCGCGTCGACGCGGCGCATCCCCCGCCCCCCGCCGCCCGCGCTCGCCTTGACGAGCACGGGGTAGCCGATGCGGCGCGCCTCCCGGGCGAGGAGGGCGGGGTCCTGCGACTCGCCGTGGTAGCCGGGGATGAGGGGGATCTCCGCCGCCTGCATGAGCGTCTTCGCCGCCGACTTCGAGCCCATCGCGCGGATCGCCGACGCGGGCGGGCCGACGAAGACGAGGCCCGCGGCCTCGCAGGCCGCGGCGAACTCCGCGTTCTCGGAGAGGAACCCGTAGCCGGGGTGGATCGCCTGCGCGCCGGTCGCGCGCGCCGCCTCCAGGATCCGCGCGCCGACGAGGTAGCTCTCCCGCGCGGGCGCCGGGCCGATCGCGACCGCCTCGTCGGCGAGCCGGACGTGGCGGGCGTCCGCGTCGGCGGCCGAGTGCACCGCCACCGTGCGGATCCCGAGCCGCCGGGCGGTCCGGATCACGCGGCACGCGATCTCGCCTCGGTTCGCGATGAGGAGCTTGTCGAACAAGGGGGCTCCGGTCACATCCGGAAGACGCCGAAGCGCGTCTCGGGGATGGGGGCGTTCAGGGTGGCGGAGAGCGAGAGGCCGAGCACGCGCCGGGTCTGGGCGGGATCGACGAGGCCGTCGTCCCAGAGCCGCGCCGTCGCGTAGTACGGGTGCCCCTGCGCCTCGTACTGCGCGCGGATGGGGGCCTTGAACGCCTCCTCCTCCTCGCGGCTCCACTTCCCGCCGCCCGCCTCGATGCCGTCGCGGCGCACCGTGGCGAGGACGCTCGCCGCCTGCTCGCCGCCCATCACCGAGATCCGGCTGTTCGGCCAGGTCCAGAGGAAGCGGGGCGAGTAGGCGCGGCCGCACATCGCGTAGTTCCCGGCGCCGAAGGAGCCGCCGACGAGGACGGTGAGCTTCGGCACCGCCGCGGTCGCGACGGCGGTGACCATCTTCGCGCCGTCCTTCGCGATGCCGGCGTTCTCGTACTTCCGCCCCACCATGAACCCGGTGATGTTCTGGAGGAAGACGAGCGGGATGCCGCGCTGGGCGCACAGCTCGATGAAGTGCGCGCCCTTCAGCGCCGACTCGGAGAAGAGGATCCCGTTGTTCGCGACGATCCCG
This sequence comes from Anaeromyxobacter sp., assembly GCA_036390155.1. GTDB lineage: Bacteria > Myxococcota > Myxococcia > Myxococcales > Anaeromyxobacteraceae > Anaeromyxobacter. Next base: position 6,159 of record DASWCJ010000170.1, on the reverse strand, counting down.
ACGTCCACGCCGTAGAGCCGGGCGAAGCCGGTCACGAGGGTCGGCCCGTACCGCGCCTTGAACTCGTCGAAGCGCGAGCCGTCCACCACGCGCGCGACGATCTCGCGGACGTCGTAGGGCTTGCGGGTGTCCTGCGGGACGACGCCGTACAGCTCCTCCGGGCCGTAGCGCGGCTCCTCCGCCGCCGCCGCGGGCGGGCGGACCGGGCGCGCCCGGTTCAGGTGCGAGACGATCCGGCGCGCGATCCCGAGCGCGTGCGCGTCGTCCTCCGCGAGGTGGTCGGCGACGCCGGAGAGGCGGGTGTGGACGTCGCCGCCGCCGAGGTCCTCGGCGCTCACCACCTCGCCGGTCGCCGCCTTCACGAGCGGTGGGCCGCCGAGGAAGATCGTCCCCTGGTCCCGGACGATCACCGCCTCGTCGCTCATCGCCGGGACGTAGGCGCCGCCCGCGGTGCAGGAGCCCATCACCACCGAGATCTGCGGGATGCCCTGCGCCGAGAGGTTCGCCTGGTTGAAGAAGATCCGGCCGAAGTGGTCGCGGTCGGGGAAGACCTCGTCCTGCCGGGGCAGGAACGCGCCGCCGGAGTCCACGAGGTAGACGCAGGGAAGCCGGTTCTCGAGCGCGATCTCCTGGGCGCGGAGGTGCTTCTTCACCGTGATCGGGTAGTAGGTCCCGCCCTTCACCGTCGCGTCGTTCGCGACGACCACGCACTCGACCCCCTCGATCCGCCCGATCCCGACGATGAGGCCCGCGGCCGGCGCCTGGTCCTCGTACATGCCGAGCGCGGCGAGCTGCCCGACCTCGAGGAACGGGGTGCCTGGGTCGAGGAGCCGGTCCACCCGCTCGCGCGGGAGGAGCTTGCCGCGCCCGACGTGCTTCTCGCGCGCCGCGGCGCCGCCGCCCTCCGCCACGCGGCGCGCCTGCGCGCGCAGATCCTCCACGACCGCGCGCATCGCCTCCGCGTTGGCCCGGAACTCCGGCGAGCGCGGCTGGATCTGGGTCTCGAGGACGTTCATCCGGTGGTCTCGGCGAACAGCTCCCGGCCGATCAGCATGCGGCGGATCTCCGAGGTCCCCGCGCCGATCTCGTACAGCTTCGCGTCGCGCCACAGCCGGCCGGTCGGATATTCGTTGATGTACCCGTTCCCGCCAAGGACCTGGATCGACTCGTTCGCCATCCAGGTCGCGTGCTCGGCCGCGAAGAGGATCGCCGCCGCGGCGTCCTTGCGGAGCGAGCGCGCGTGGTCGGCGCGGTCGCACGCCTTTCCGACCGCGTACACGAGCGCGCGGCTCGCCTGCCACGCCGCGTACATGTCGGCGAGCTTCCCCTGCATGAGCTCGAACTCGCCGATGGGCGTCCCGAACTGCTTGCGCTCGTGGACGTAGGGCAGGACGACGTCCATGCACGCCGCCATGATCCCGAGCGGCCCGCCGGCGAGCACCGCGCGCTCGTAGTCGAGGCCGGACATGAGGACGCGGGTCCCGTTCCCGACGCCGCCGAGGACGTTCTCCTCCGGCACCTCGCAGTCCTCGAAGAAGACCGGGTAGGTGTTCGAGCCGCGCATCCCGAGCTTGTCGAGGTGTGTGCCGGCGGAGAGGCCGGGGGTCCCCTTCTCCACCACGAAGGCGGTGAGGCCGCGCGGGCCGGCGGAGGGATCGGTGTAGGCGTAGACCACCTGCACGTTCGCGTCCCCGCCGTTCGTGATCCACATCTTCGCGCCGTTCAGGACGTAGCGGTCGCCCTTCCGCACCGCGCGCGTCTTCATCCCGAGCACGTCCGAGCCCGCGTTCGGCTCGCTCATCGCGAGCGCGCCGACCCACTCGCCCGAGACGAGCTTCGGGAGCCAGCGGCGCTTCTGCGCCTCGGTCCCGTTCCGGTGGAGCTGGTTCACGCAGAGGTTCGAGTGGGCGCCGTAGGAGAGGCCAACCGACGCGGACGCTCGCGAGATCTCCTCCATCGCGACCATGTGCGAGAGGTACCCGAGGGCCGACCCGCCGTACTCCTCGGCCACGGTGATCCCGAGGACCCCGAGCTCGCCGAGCTTCCTCCACAGGTCCTTCGGGAACTCGTTCACGCGGTCGATCTCCGCCGCGCGAGGCGCGATCTCCTCCTTCGCGAACGCGCGCACCGCGTCGCGGAGCGCGTCCACGTCTTCGCCGAGGTCGAACGGGAGCCCGATGGCCATGCCCGGACGCTAGCTGGCGCGGAGAGGCGGAACCCGCCAGAATGGTTGCAGATCGTGCCACGCCCCGACGCGAGAGCGCCACCCCTACCCACCCCCCGCCGGCGACCGGGAGAGGTCGCCGCGACGCCCATCGCGTTCGTACGAGCGATCTTGCTGGCGTTCGAGCGCTACCGGGCGAGCCCCGCGGAGGTCCTCCGCGAGGCGCAGATCACGCCAGCCATGCTCCGCGAGCCGGACACCCGGATCACCGCGCGGCAGATGGAGATCGTGTCCGAGGGCGCGATGCGCCAGCTCGACGACGAGGCGCTCGGGTGGTTCTCGCGGAAGCTCCCCTGGGGGACCCTCGGGATGCTCTGCCGGGCCTCCCTCCCCTCGCCGAACCTCGAGGTGGCGCTCCGGCGCTGGTGCCGCCACCACCGCCTCCTCGTCGACGACGTGACGCTCGCGCTCGAGGTGGACCGCGCCCGCGGGCGCGCGACCCTCTCCGTCCGCGAGCACCGCGACCTCGGCGCGATGCGCGAGTTCTGCCTCCTGTCGCTCCTCCGCTACGTCCACGGCTACGCCTGCTGGGCGGTGGACTCCCGCATCTCGCTCCACGAGGCCGGGTTCCCCTTCCCCCGGCCGCGGCACGGGGCGGTCTTCCCGCTGCTCTTCCCGGGCCCGGTCGCCTTCGAGGCGGGCGACGCGCACCTCACCTTCGACGCCCGCTACCTCGCCCTCCCGCAGCGGCGCGACGACGCCGCGCTCCGGGCGATGCTAGAGCACGCGCTCCCGCTCACGGTGCTCCAGTACCGGCGCGACCGGCTGCTCGTGGCGCGCGTCCGCCGGTTCCTCTCCGAGCACCCCGGCGAGGCGCACGACGCCGACAAGGTCGCCCGGCAGCTCCACCTCTCGACCCGCTCGCTCCACCGCCACCTCCGCGACGAGGGGGCCTCGCTGCAGCGGCTCAAGGACGAGGCGCGCCGCGAGCGGGCCGAGGCGCTCCTCGTCCGGACCGATCACCCCGTGAAGCAGGTCGCGCGCGCGGTGGGGTTCGCCGACGAGAAGGCCTTCGCGCGGGCGTTCAAGGCGTGGACGGGAGAGACCCCGCGCGGGTTCCGGCGCAGGGCCGCGGCACGCTGACGCCGGCGTCCCGCGAGGGGCCCGCCCCCTTGATATTCCGTGCCCGAACGCCCACTCCGCGGTACGGATCGCCCGTCACCACCGGTGACGCGAGCGCGAGGGCCCCCCGACATGATCCGTGCGGACATCCTGCGGCAGTTTCCCGACCTCTTCGGCAAGAAGCGCGTGAACGGGCGCGAGCTGGACGCCGACGAGGTGATCTCGACGCTCACCCGCGAGCTCCGCCCGGCGATCGCCCAGGCGCTCGCCACGCGCCGCGAGCTCCTCGCCTCCCCGGCGGGCGTCCGCGAGAAGTACGGGTGGGCCTCGTTGGACGAGCAGCTCGACGATCCCGTCTCGGGGAAGCGCTTTACCTTCCGCCAGGTCGTGCAGGGGCTCGTCGACAACTTCCTCGGGCGCGAGACCCCCTGGCGCTGGCGGCTCAACGACGAGGTGCCGATCCCCGAGCACGTCCACCCGACCCGGAACCCCGGCCTCGAGCTCACCGGTCCATGGGCCCCGCTCGACATGGCGATGAACGCGCTCAACAGCGCGGCTCCGATGAACATGCCGGACTTCGAGGACGCCGCGCCGTCGCACTTCACGCCGGAGGGCACGCCCGCGACCCAGCCGCTCGGCATCTTCGCGGCGATGCAGAACGCGAAGGAGCTGCACGAGGGGCGCTGGAACGAGAAGCCCTACGAGGTCGAGAAGAAGGGGAAGAAGCGCGCGTACCGGATCACGACGCCGCAGCCGCGCTGGCCGACGCGCCTCGCCCGCCCGCCGAGCCTCCACATCGTCTACGACCACGTCACCGTGGACGGCCGCCCCGCCCCCGGCCTCGTGGTGATGGCGACCCTCTGGGCGCTCGCGAACCACGACGCGCTCGTGAAGTCCGGGAGCGGCGTCTACTTCTACATCCCGAAGCTCCAGACGCCGCGCGAGGCGCTCGTCGTGGAGCGGCTCCTCTCCCGGCTGGAGGAGCTCGTCGGGGTCCCGGTCGGCACCTACAAGATGAAGATGCTCTACGAGGAGGGAAACGCCGGGCGGCAGCTCCCCGCGATCGTCTGGACGCTCCGGCGCCGGCTCCTCGGCACGAACGTCGGCCGCTGGGACTACCTCGGCAGCCTCATCGAGATCTGGAAGGACGATCCGGCCGCCGTCTTCCCCGATCCGCAGTCGGTCGGGATGGCGGTCCCGAACATGATCGCCTACCAGCGCTGGAACGCGCTCCTCATGCTGATGGCGGGGATGAAGGACGGCGAGCTCGCGAACGGCGGGCCCATCGGCGGCATGGCGGCGGTGATGATCTACCAGGGCGCCGATCCCTACGGCCGCTCGAAGTACAACCCGCTCGCGCTCCGCGCGATCCACATGGACAAGCTCCGGGAGCGGCTCCTCGGGCTCGTCCTCGTCCCGGACGCGCCACTCCCCGCGGGCGCCCGGCCCACCCTCGAGGACGTCCTCACCGGCCGGGCGAAGGGGAAGCTCTACGACACCTACCGGCAGTCGTGGGTGGCGAGCCCCGAGACCGAGTACGTCGCCGCCGGCAACGCGCCGCTGCGCGCGCCGATCACGGGGCTCCAGGCGATGGTGGACGCCCCGAGCCAGACCGTGGACGTGAAGGGAAAGGCGGTGCCGGCGGTCGCGAGCGGCCTCACCGACGCCGAGCGCGAGCTCCTGCGGGCGCGCGACCTCCTCGACGCCACCGGCAAGATCACGCCCTGGGTGGTGACCCGCGAGTCCGTCGACGCGCCGGAGAAGCTCCTGTCGAAGGAGCGGTGGGACGCGATCTACCTGCCGCCCCAGGGCGACGTGACGATCGAGCACGTCCAGCACTCCTTCTACATGGCGGCGAACTACGGCTTCCAGATCCTGAACGGGAACTTCGCCGCGGCGATCGACGACTACGAGCTGAAGCTCCGGTTCATGAACGACCTCGCCACCTACCGGATCTACGTGTCCTGGCTCTGGTCGCTCGCCCGCCACCAGGCGCCGATCACGAAGGACGGCCACCTCCAGCGGCAGGTGCTCACCGAGGACGGGGTCGTCATCGGCAAGGACGCCGAGCCCGTGAAGAAGGGGACCCGCTTCGACCCGGCCCTCTTCGACAAGGTCTGGACCTATCACGATGAGTGGACGAAGGCGTTCTTCGCCGAGCAGGACCGGCGCGGGGACCCGGCGCGGTTCGACCGCTCCAAGGCGGACGTGATCATGGCGCTGCTCCGCAAGCAGCTCCTCTCGCCCCGGTGGGTCCAGCACTCCGCGCGCGTGCTCTTCGTCGTCGCGGTCGCGGCCGCGAAGGACCGCGGCGCGATCCTGGACGCGATCTTCGAGCTTCCGCGCGAGGAGGTCCTGAAGCGCGTGAAGGCCGGGACGCTGCCCGAGGCGGCCCTCGCCGCCCACGACTACGTGCTCGATGTCTAACCGCAGCTCCAACGGTTGCGCGTGCCGCGTCCGCCCTCTCGGACGGCAGCCGTCCCGCCTCCGGCTGGGGCGTAAGCGGCGCGCGGCGCTGCGCGCCGGGGTGGCTTCCGATTAAGCCTCCCGCTCGACCGTTCGCGGTCGCGGGGGACGTGGATGAAGACCAGCCGGAAGCTCTGGGTGTCGGTGATCGCGGGCCTCGTCCTCGTGGTGGCCGTCCTCGTCGGCGTGAAGACCCTGCAGATCGTCACGATGGTCCGCGGCGCGGAGCAGCAGAAGCCGCCGCCCATGGCGGTGTCGTCGGCGACCGCCCAGGTCGCGGAGTGGGCGCCGACGCGGGGCGCGGTCGCGACGCTCGTGGCCGCCCGCGGGGTCACGCTCACCGCCGAGCTGCCCGGGCGCGTCACCGACATCGCGTTCGAGTCCGGCGCGTCCGTCCGGAAGGGCAC
>DASWCJ010000169.1:0-6740 GCA_036390155.1 Anaeromyxobacter sp. | reverse complement strand
CCGCGGGCGGGCGTCCCCCGTGCGCTTCCGATGGCTCGCTCTGCGGCGGGTCTTGCGACGGCGTCGGCACCACCGCCTGCGCCTTCCCCGACGGCTCGGTGTCGTGTCGCGCGGCCGTCTGCGCGAGCGGCGTCGCGACGCTCGCGGCGGCGTGCGACGCCGCGGGAAGCTGTCCCTCCGCCCAGCAGCAGACCTGCGCGCCGTACCTGTGCGGCGCGACCGCCTGCGCCGGGGACTGCGCCGGCGACGGCGACTGCGCGGCCGGGAGCTGGTGCTCGGGCGGCGTCTGCAACGCGACGCGCGCCGCCGGCCAGAGCTGCGGCCGGGACGGCCAGTGCGCGGCCGCTCACTGCGTGGACGGGGTCTGCTGCGACGCGGCGTGCGACGGCCAGTGCGAGGCCTGCGACGTCGCCGGCCACGCCGGCACCTGCACCTCGGTCGCCGGGGCGCCCCACGGCGGTGCCCGGACCGCGTGCGCCTCCGACGGATCCGCCTGTGGGGGCGCGTGCGACGGCGCGAACCGGACCGCCTGCGGCTATCCGGGGGCGGAGACCGCCTGCGGCGCGAGCATGGCGTGCGGCGCCGGCGCCTGTGTCGCCTCCGGCTCCGCCGGTCCGGGCTCGGTCGCGAGCTGGAAGGTCACCGGCTCGGGCGGCTGCTCCTCCGGCGGGGCGGGCTCGCTCGCGCCGCTGGCGCTCGTCCTCGCGGCGCTCCGCCGCCGCCGGCGGGCCGTCTCGGCGGCGCTGCTCGCCGTGGCGCTCGTCGCCTTCCCGGCGTTCACACGCGCGCAGACGACCGCGGTCGACGTCCAGCGCTTCCAGCCGCTCGGCGGGGTGCACGATCTCCTCGCCGTACCGTCGGCGCGCGTCGCCGGGAACCTCGAGCTCGCGGCCGGGGCTTTCCTCGACTACGCGTCGCAGCCGCTCCGGCTCGTGTCCGCCGACGGAAGCGGCTCGGCCCTCGCGCTCGTCGACAGCCAGACCAACCTCACGCTCGGCGCGGGGCTCGGGCTCCTCGACTTCCTCGAGCTCTCCGCCGCGTTGCCGGTCGTGCTCGCGAGCCAGGGTGACCCGGCGGCGTCCGCCGCGCCGGGCCTGCCTTCGAAGGTCCCCGGCACGGGGCTCGGCGACCTGCGGCTCACGGCGAAGATCGCCGCGCTCTCGCACGGCCCGTGGCACCTCGGGTTCGCGCTTCCGGTGACGCTCCCGACCGGAAGCGCCGCCTACCTGAGCCAGCAGGGCGCCACCGCCTCGCTCCGCGCGATCGGCGAGTACGCCCTTCCGGGCGGCTGGCGCGCGATCGCAGGGGCGGGGCCGGTCTTCCGCTCGGCGCGGACGCTCCTCAATCTCGAGCAGGGGACGGCCTTCGCGTACGGCGCCGGCGGCGAGGTGCCGTTCCGGGTCGGAGGACAGCGCTTCGCCGGCCTCGCGACGGTGTCGGGGGAGGTCGGCAGCGGGTGGGTGGAGAGTCCTGCCGAGGTCCTGCTCGCGGCGCGCTGGCTCGGGCCGCGCGGCGTCAACGTGACCTTCGGCGGCGGGCCGGGGCTCTCGCACGGATACGGCACGCCGCAGTACCGGATCGTCGCCGCGGTGGAGCTGGGGTCGGTGCTGCTCGGGAGGTCGGAAGCCGCGGAGCAGGCCTTGGCGCCGCCCCCGCCCGCGCCGGTCGTCGCCGTCGCCGAGCCCGCACCTGCGGCGCCCGCACCACCCCCTCCCGCAGCAGCTCCGATGCCCGCAGTCCCTGCGGTCGTCGCCGTGGCGGCGCCTGCGCCTGCGGCCGTCGAGGCGCCCCCGCCGCCCGCAGCGCCGCCCCCGATGGCAGAGAAGGTCGTCGTGAAGAAGGACCGGATCGTCATCCTCGAGCAGGTCCACTTCGCGACGGGCCGCGACGTCATCCTCCCGGACTCGTTCCCGATCCTCGAGCAGGTCGGAAAGGTCGTCGTCGAGAACCCTGGGATCGGGCGCCTTCGGGTCGAGGGCCACACCGACAGCAAGGGTTCCGGGTCCCAGAACCTCGATCTCTCGAGGAGGCGCGCGCGCAGCGTGCGCGAGTTCCTCGTGAAGCGAGGCGTCGACCCGGCGCGGCTCGAGTCGCAGGGCTACGGTCCCGCTCGACCCGTCGCGACGAACGACTCCGAGGAGGGGCGCGCGCGGAACCGGCGCGTCGAGTTCACCATCCTCTCGCAGGAGTGACCGGTCGTCCGGGCGCGGGGCCGATCGTGCGAAGGCGCGGGGTCTCTGGTAGAACCCCGCCGCCATGAAGATCGCGGGCGTCAAGGGGATGAACGACGTCCTGCCGGCGGAGGTCGCGCGCTGGCAGGAGATGGAGCGGGTCGCGCGCGAGGTCTTCGCGCTCTACGGCTACCGCGAGGTGCGCACGCCCGTGGTGGAGCCCGCGCAGCTCTTCGCGCGCGGCGTCGGCGAGGCGACGGACATCGTCAACAAGGAGATGTACGTCTTCGAGGACAAGGGCGAGGAGCTGCTCGCCCTGCGGCCCGAGGGGACCGCCGGCACGGTCCGCGCGTTCATCGAGCACGGCGCCTACGTCGAGGGGCCGCAGAAGTGGTTCTACCTGGGGCCCATGTTCCGCCGCGAGCGGCCGCAGAAGGGTCGTTACCGGCAGTTCCACCAGATCGGCTGCGAGGCGTTCGGCATCGCCGAGCCGTTCCTCGACGCCGAGCAGATCGCGCTCCTCGCCGACTACTTCGCGCGGCTCGGCGTCGTCGCGACGCTGAAGCTCAACTCGGTCGGCGACGCGAGCTGCCGCCCGGCCTACCTCGCGAAGCTGAAGGCCTACCTCGTCGGCCGCAAGGCCGAGCTCTGCCCGGACTGCAACGAGCGGATCGAGCGGAACCCGCTCCGCGTCCTCGACTGCAAGGTCGAGGCTTGCCAGCCGGTGCTGAACGCCGCCCCGAAGCTCCTCGAGGAGCTGTGCGACGGCTGCCGGGCGCACCTCGACCAGGTGAAGGCGGGGCTCGACGCGCTCGGCGTCGCGTACCGGGTCGACGGCCGCCTGGTGCGCGGCCTCGACTACTACGTGCGCACCGCCTACGAGTTCACGAGCGACGCGCTCGGCTCGCAGTCGGCGGTCGCGGGCGGCGGCAGGTACGATCGGCTCGTCGAGACCCTCGGCGGCCCGCCCACGCCCGGCATCGGCTTCGCGCTCGGCGAGGAACGGCTCGCGATGATCCTCGAGAAGGCGGGGAGGGTGCCCCCCGCGACCGGCCCGGCCGTGTTCTTCGTCTCCGCCGACGCCGAGGGCGCGATGGAGGCGCTCCGCCGGGCGGCGGAGCTCCGCAAGGCCGGCGTCGCCTGCGACCTCGACCCGCGCGGCGGGAAGATGAAGGCGCAGTTCAAGCAGGCGGAGCGGGTCGGCGCCAGGTGGGCCCTCGTCCTCGGCGGCGAGGAGGTCCGGAGCGGGCAGGGGAAGCTGAAGGACGTGAAGACCCGGGAGGAGAAGGCGGTCGCGCTCGGGGAGCTCGTCGAGCTGCTGCGGAGCCCCTGAAAGCGCAAGCTCCGGACCTGCGAGCACTTTTCGAGCTCCAGGACCCTGGGTCGCCATCTACTCTGCGCGAACTTCCGCGCCCGTAGATACCCCCCGACGGCGGGAGGGCAAATCCTGACGAGGCCCTGAATGCGGCCCCGCGCCTCTCTGGGCCCCCCCCTTCGGACCGCTGGGTAAATCGACTGGCGCGCGCGGGTCAAGCCGAACTCGGCGGCCAGATTCATCAGACATTTCAAGCCCAAGATCCTGGTCTGGGCCTTGCGTATCCAAACCCTGCAACGGATTGGGAGGGGGGATGAGCGCGAGCTCCAACGTCCGCCACACGGCAATCGTCCTGAGCGCGATGTCCGGGCTCCGGCTCCCCGCAGCGGAGAGCCTGCTCCTCCTGCTCCCCTCGCTCACCGAAGGTACGCTCGAGTCCGCCTGCATCGCGTATCGCTCGCGGCTGTCCTATCTCGCCCTCGAGGTCACCTCGGAGGAGCTGGTCCGCAGCGCTCGGATCCGCCAGCGCGTCGCGTTCTGGGTCGCGCGGGAAGGCGGCTGGGCCCGCGCCCTCGAGGCGATGGCCCCCGACGAGGTGGAGCGCTTCCAGCGGACGTTCTCGAGCTGCGAGCTCGCGCTCCACGACATCACCCCTGCGCACTGGGCCGAGTCCGTCCGCCGCGTATTCTCGGCGGCGGGCTGCAGCGCGCCGCCCGAGAGCGCCGCGATCCCCGAGCTTCGCCTCCACGTCGGCGGAGAGGGATGGCAAGGGATCACCTTCGATCCGGCCACCCGCCTGCTGCACGTCCCGAGCGTCCTCGCGCCCCCGGCCGGAGACGTGCTCCACGTCGCGCTCACTCCGGCGGGCGCGCCGGGCGAGAGCTGCATGGCGCGCGCGACCGTCGTCGGGATCATCCGGCCCGCCGAGGCGTCGCCTTCGATGCCGGCGGGGTTCACGCTCGCGCTCGACGCAGGCTCGCCGGACGCCGAGACGATCCTCTCCGTCCGATGTTCGCGGGCCTGGGAGGGCTCGGACTCCCGCGCAGCGCCGCGATACCCGGTGGTCGGGGGCGCGAGGATCGCCGACCCCGGCGAGGACCTTCGACATTCGTCCTCCGCCGAGCTCCAGCGCGACTACATGACCAACCTCTCTCACGGGGGCGCGCTGGTGCGGACGTCTCGCCTCCGGACGGTCGGGGAGCGCGTCGACCTGCACCTGCGTCTTCCGCCGGGGCGCGAGCTCGTCATCCCCGCGACCGTCGCCCACCGCGGGGCCCAGGGGCTCGGCCTGAAGTTCGATCCGGCGGACGAAGTCGAGGCGGCGCTCGCCCCGGCGCTTGCCTCGCTCACCGGCCGGCCGCGGCGCGTCCTCGTCGTGGACGACGACGCGTTCGCCCGGAAGGTCCTCGAGGACGCGTTCCACGAGCGAGGGTTCGAGTGCGTGACCGCGACGAACGGGGACGCGGGGCTCCACGCGATCATCGACGAGCTGTTTGCGCTCGACGCCGTCGTGACCGACGTCGTCATGCCGGGCCTGTCGGGAGAGGCGCTCGTCTCCCGGGTGCGCGAGGCGGGAGGCGAGAAGAGCCTGGTGGTGATCGCGGTCACGGCGGATCCGGGCCCGGAGCTCGCGCGCCGGCTCGAGGCGAGCGGGGCCGACGGGATCGTCGGGAAGGAGGCCGGTCCAGCCGCGGTGGTCGCCGCGGTGGAGGCCGCCCTCGAGCGTCGCCGGGAGTGGGACCGGAGCGAGGCGCTCGCGAAGGGGCCTCGCTCGAACGTCGCATGACGGACGAGGGTCGCCATGCTCGGGTGCCTCCTGCTCGCGTCGATGCTCCAGGGTGCTCCCTCGCGCGACGAGGTGGTGATCACGCCACCGGTCGTCGTGATCTCTCCCGACCGGCCGTTCGCGGACGTGAGGGTGCGGAACCTCGCGGACGCTCCGCTCGAGATCCAGGCGGTCGCCCTGGCCTGGACCCAGGACGAACGGGCGCGCGTGACGCTCGCCCCCACGGACGCGGTGTCGATGTACCCGACCCGCGTCGAGCTCCCGCCCGGCGACGAGCGCAAGCTGCGGCTCACGGTCGTCGAGCGACGGCCGGTCCGGTCCGGCGCGTACCGGGTCTGCCTCCAGCTCCGCGAGCTCCCGACCGGCGAGGAGGTGACCGCGCTGATCCCCGCGTTCGTCGTCGCGGAGCCGCCGGTCGAGAGCGCGGCGGTCCACGTGGACTGTCCGGCGCGAGACCGCTGCCACGTCGTCCTCGAGAACACCGGAAACGTCCAGCTTCGGCCCACCCGGGTGATCTTCGAGGTCGGCGCCGGCGCGGGTGCTGGCCCCACGTCGCAGGTCGACCTCGAGGCCTGGTGGGTGCTGCCGGGAGGTTCGCGGGTCTACGACGTCGCGCTCGCGCCCGCTGCGGGCGCGAGGGAGGTGCTCGTCCGGGTCAGCGTCAACGGGGTCGAGCTCACGGCGTCGAACACGCTGAGTCCGTGAGGAGCGAGCCATGCGTCGAATCCGTTCCCTCGCGCTCGTCGCAGTCGTCGCGACGGTCCCTCCGTCCTCTGCCGCGGGCGGACAGGCGTCCGGGACCTTCTCCGTGACGGCGATCGTCGTGCGCTCGGTACCGGTCTCGGTGCGGGCGTCCACCGATCCGTCCGTCCCTGGCGGGGCCGCGGCCTCCCCGTCGGTCCGCATCGCGGCGGGGCGCCCCCGTGGGCCGATCGTCTTCGTCGACGGGGCGCCGCCCGCGTTCTCGTTCGGGTCGGCGAGGAGAGCGGGAAGGTGAGCGGCCATCCCATTCGGGCGTCGACGAGGGTGCGGTTGAGGTAACCCATGAGCGCCGGCCTCCGCGCTTTGACCGGGAGTGGGAATCCGTTAGCGTCATGAAGGGGGATTCATGCCGCTGGGGGATCGACCCGGGGTGGGCGCGGTCGTTCTCGTCGTCGATGACGACGCGGATCGTCGTGCGGCGCTCCGTGAGTTGTTCCGGGACCGCTACGACGTGCGGGAGGCCGCCACCGGGCCGGAGGCGGTGACGGCGGTCGAGCGCGGCCCGGTCGATCTCGTCCTCCTCTACGCCCTCACGCCGGCGTCGCGACGCCGGCCCGCCCCGCGCGGAATGAGCGCCATCGAGACGTGCCGCGCGATCCGCGCGATCCGTCCCGACGGCGCGTTCCTTCCGGTGCTGCACCTCGGCTCCCTCTCGCTCCAGGAGCGCAGGAACGAGGCGCTCGAGGCCGGGGCGAGCGAGCTCCTT
>DASWCJ010000168.1:0-10038 GCA_036390155.1 Anaeromyxobacter sp. | reverse complement strand
ATGGTGCCTCCGCCGCCCGCCGGCCTCGCGCCGGGCTTCCTCGTCGCGGCCCCCGCCCTCGGCGACCCGAACTTCGCGGGGTCGCTCGTGCTCATGGCCGAGCACCACGGCGAGGGCGCGCTCGGCTTCGTCGTGAACCGCCCCGCGCCGATCTCGGTGGCGGACGTCCTCGGCAGCCTGGACGAGGGGCTGCGTCGCGCCGCCGAGGCGGCGGGGCACGCGGGCGGCACGGTGCTCGTGGGCGGCCCGGTGCAGCCGGAGCGGCTCTGGATCCTCTTCCGGCGCGTCCCCGGCTCGGACCTCGCGGGCGCGGTGGCGGTCGGCGAGGACCTGGCGCTCGGGACCTCGCGCGAGCTGCTCGAGTCGCTCGTGCGCCGGGCCGGGACGGCCTTCCTCCTCCTCCTCGGCTACGCCGGGTGGGCGCCCATGCAGGCGGAGAACGAGATCGCCCAGGGCGCCTGGGTGCCGATGGCGGTCGCGAGCGATCTCCTCTTCGACGTGCCGCTCGAGCGGCGCTGGACCGAGGCGGTGCGCCGCCTCGGGCTCGAGCCGGGCGAGTTCCTCGTCGGCGGCGGTGGCGCGAAAGCTTAGCGCCAACGACTCGCGCCACGCCTACTTCGCCGGCGCCGCGCGCCGCACGAACAGCGCGCCGACGACGTCGTTCGACGAGTCCCGGAGCGGGAAGGCGCCGCCGACGTAGCGGACGTCCCCGTCCACCCACGCCGGGAGGCGGGTGCCCATCTCGGGCAGCTTCGCGAGCGACGCGCCGAGGGTCACCGTCGCCTCGTTCCACACCGTGCTGTCGATGAGGACGACGTCGGGCCGCTCGTCCCAGCGGTCCTCCTTGCGGACCGACGCGAGCGCGGCGCGGTCGACGCGCTCCTTGTCCGCGAGGAGCGCGTAGTCGTCGCCGGTCTGCTTCTTCATGCGGGTGAGGAACTGGCCGATCTCCTCGCCGAGCTCCATGTAGCCGACGAGCTGGCCCTTCGCGCGGACCGGCTTCACCACCCGGAGCGCGAACGCGGTCTGGCCGAGCTCCTTGCCGGCGCCGACCTTCTTCGTCGCGATCGCCCGTACGAGCGTGGGACGGGTGATCCGATCTCCCGCCAGCTCGGGGGCGTGGACGCGCACGAAGCACCTCTGCGAGGGCTCCGGCTCGATGAAGTACCAGTGGGTGATCATCTTCTCGGCCTTGAGCTTGTCGAACTTCGGCCGCGCGGCCGCGAGGAGCTTCGCGCGGTCGCGCGCGGCGAACGGCTCGACCAGCGCGGGATCGGCGATGAGCTGGTCGAGCTCCGCCGAGAGCGTCTCGATGTCGGCCTTCTCCAGCGCGGCGTAGGCCGCGGCCGCCTCCGCGACGGGGTCCTTCGGCACGGCGGCGCGGGCGTGCACCGGCAGGACCAGGGCGGCGAAGAGGAGCGTGGCGAGCGTTCTCATGCGAAGGATCCCCCGTCGAGGACGACGCCGGCCGTGCCGGCCATCCGATGAGAACCCGGGCCGTCGCTCACCGCAAGTGCGAGACCCGGGTGCTTCCTTCCGCCTCCCCCGACCGCATCAGCCCGGGGGCCCCAAAGCTTGACGACCGCTCATCCGTTCAGTATGCCATCCGTTCAGATGGTTGTCAGGGGTCGCTGGTAGGTAGGGCTCCGCGCACGAACGACGCCGGGGCACGCCAGGAGCGGCCCCGCAAGGAGAGAAAGCGATGGCCGTGGGTCCGGAGAAGGAGAAGGCGATCGAGCTGGCCGTCTCGTCCATCGAGAAGGCCTTCGGCAAGGGCTCGATCATGCGCCTCGGCAACGAGGACGCGCTCGTGAAGGACGTGCAGGCGGTGTCCACCGGCTCCGTCTCGCTCGACATCGCGCTCGGCGTCGGCGGCCTGCCCCGCGGGCGCATCATCGAGATCTACGGCCCGGAGTCGTCCGGCAAGACCACCCTCGCCCTCCATGCCATCGCGGAGGCCCAGAAGAAGGGCGGCATCGCGGCGTTCATCGACGCGGAGCACGCGCTCGACGTCGGCTACGCGCGCAAGCTCGGCGTCCGCACCGACGACCTCCTCATCTCGCAGCCGGACACGGGCGAGCAGGCGCTCGAGATCACCGAGACGCTGGTGCGCTCCGGCGCGATCGACGTCCTCGTCATCGACTCGGTCGCCGCCCTCGTCCCGAAGGCCGAGCTCGAGGGCGAGATGGGCGACGCGCACATGGGCCTGCAGGCCCGGCTCATGAGCCAGGCGCTCCGCAAGCTCACCGGGACCATCTCCAAGTCCGCCACCATCGTCATCTTCATCAACCAGATCCGGATGAAGATCGGCGTGATGTTCGGGAACCCGGAGACCACCACCGGCGGCAACGCGCTCAAGTTCTACGCCACGCAGCGGCTCGACATCCGCCGCATCGGCGCGATCAAGGACGGAGACGCGGTGATCGGCAACCGCACCCGCGTGAAGGTGGTGAAGAACAAGGTCGCGCCTCCCTTCAAGGAGGTCGAGTTCGACATCATGTACGGCCACGGGATCAGCCGCGAGGGCGACGTCCTCGACCTCGCCTCGAACGACGACATCATCGAGAAGAGCGGCGCCTGGTTCAGCTACGGCGGCGAGCGGATCGGGCAGGGGCGCGAGCAGGCGAAGGCGTTCCTGCGCGAGCACCCCGAGATCCTCCAGCAGGTGGAGGGCAAGCTGCTCGAGAAGTACGGAATCCGCCGCGGCCCCGTCCCGGTCCCCGACCCGGCCGCCGCGCCCGAGGAGCCCGAGGAGAAGAAGGGCCGGGTCAAGGCGGCCAAGTAGGCGCAAAGGTTCCACGCGGCCGCGTCGCGGCCCCGTGAGCTCCAGGGCACGGCTCCCGAGAGGGGCCGGCATTCGTTCGCGGTGCGCGCGGCGGCCCGGCCTCCCGGCGAACGGCCCGCATTCCGCGATAGACTCCCCCGCCCTCGTGACCGACCGGATCCCCATCGAGAGAGGCTGGCTCGACGCGCTCGTCTTGGCCGAGCTCGACCGGCACGACCCCGCCGCCGCCCTCGCGCGGATGCCGGCCGACGCCCTCGCGATCGGGTCGCGCGCGGACCTCGCGCCCGCGATGAAGCTCCTCGTCGCCCGGTCTCTGCGGCTGCACCGGCTCGACGCGGTCCCGGCCGACCCGATCGCGGCGTTCCTGGACGAGGTCCGCCGCCACCTCGCGCTGCTCCTCGACCTGGCGGTGCTGAGCGGGGTTCCCTTCGACCGCGCGCGCCGCCGCGCCGAGCTCGCGGCGTTCCTCGCCGCCGCGGTCGGCGAGGTCGAGACCGCGCTCGACGCGCTGCCGCCCCCCGGCGGTCCCGCGGACGAGCGCGACGTGCAGGGGGCGCTCCACCGGGCGGAGCGCGCCCTCGTCGCGCGCTTCCACCCCCCCGGCTACCCGCTGCTGGGGCTCCCCCTCCACCCGGGCCTGCTCGCCGTCTTCCGGCGGCGGCTCGCCCGCGTGGCGATCGGCTTCCACCGCGACCGCGGCCTCGACCCCGGCGCGCTCGCGCGGCATGGCGGCTACGCCGCGCGCGAGACGGTGCTCCTCGTCGCGGCGATCGCGGGACTCCTCGCGGCGGACGAGCCGCCCGACGAGCGCGCCCGTGCGGTCCGGCTGCGGCAGGTGGCGCGGCTCGCGCTGCCCCGCACCGCCGCCCGAGAGGCGCGGACCGCCCTCGCCGCGTCGCGGACCGCGGCCCAGCTCGCCGTCGCCGCGACGGCCGCCGTCCGCCCGTTCCTCGTCGAGCAGCTCCTGCTCGCGCGGCTGCGCGCCCGGCTCGCAGGGGACGGCGCAGCGCGCTGGATCGACGCGTTCGTCGCCGCGACCGAGCTCGACGGGCCGACCGTCGCCTCCGCCGGCGTCGAGGCGGCCGCGCAGCACGGGGACCACCAGGTCTGGTTCGAGGCGCTCGACGAGGGCGTGATCGACCTCCAGGCGATCGCGGCCGGGTGGGAGGACGCGGCGGACGCGGTGGTGGAGCGGGTCTCGGCGGAGGTCTCCTTCAACTTCGGCGCGATGATGACGGAGCTCCGGGAGACCGGCGAGCTCGCGGAGCTGCTCGCGCGCGCCGCGTCGGGGGCGAAGCTCGGCGCGGAGGAGAAGCGGAAGATCCGCGCGCAGCTCCTCGACCTCGCGAAGGCGCTCCCGGCGCTCGCCATCTTCGCGGCGCCCGGGGGGATGCTGCTCCTGCCGCTCCTCGCGAAGCTCCTGCCCTTCAACGTCCTGCCGGGCGCGTGGGACCGCTCGCCCGGCAGCGAGAAGCCCCCCTCGAAGCCGTAGCGTCGCCCGCGCGCGATCCCGGCGCGCCGCGAGGCTACTTGCCCGCGTCGCGCCGCAGGCGCGTCGCGAGCCGCAAGGCGTCCTCATTGACCCCGGCGGTGAGCGTGCGGCCGCGGTCCGCGGCGATCATCGCGTCGATCTTCGCGGCGATGGGCTCGCCGGCGGCCCCGACCTTCTCGCGCGCCGCGATCCAGCCGAGCGCGAGGACCGCGTGGTAGCGGGCCGCGAGCTCCGTGGGATCGTTCACCGGCTTCACGATCGCGTCGCCGAGCGCCACGGCGCTCGAGGCGCCGCCGCCGCGTCCGAGCTCCAGCGCGGCGCGGTCGCGGACGGCCGCGCTCGCGTCCGCGAGCCTCCCCGTCCAGCAGGCGGCGTCCCCGCACACCTTCGCGGCGTCGAGTCGCGCGAGCATCCCGGCGTAGGCGGACTGGACCGCCGGCGTGCAGCCCTTGGCGCAGTCGCCCTGCTGCGCGGTCTCGACGAGCGTCCGGTCCGAGGCGCCGCCGATCCGCGACACCGCCGAGAGCGGCCCCTCGCGCAGGTCCCACGAGCCCGCGCCCGCAGCGGCCCGGAGCGCCGGCAGCGCGGCCGGGTCCCCGATCCGCACGAGCGCGTCGCAGAGCCGGTCGCGCACGTTCGGATCCTTTTCGCGCGCGAGCTGCTCCCCGAGCGCCCGCACCGCCTCCTTCGCGCGGAGGCGCCCGAGCGACTCGGCCGCGATCACCCGGACGTAGAGCTCGACGCCGGGCTCGGCGTCGCGGTACGCGAGCTTCGCGACGAGCGCGGGGATCGCCTCCGGCCCGCCGACGTCGCCGAGGAGCTGGGCGCTCTTCGCGTAGAGCGCGCCGGGCACCACGCCGCGCCCCTTCGCCCAGGTGGCGAGGTCCGCGTCCTTCCCCTCCAGGATCGCGAGGAGGCGGGATGCCGTCGGGCGGCCGATCTGCGACGCGGCGAAGGCGGCCTCCGGGTAGAACGACACGCCGGGCCGCTCCTCGAACAGCATCTTGAGGACCGCGGGCGCGGCCTTGGGGTCGCCGATCCGGCCGAGCGCGAGCAGCGCCTTCTTCACGATGAACGGCTCGATCTGCGCGTTCGAGACGATCCCGACGAGCGTCTCCACCGCGGCGGGATCGCCGACCCGGCCGAGCGCGTCCACCGCCGCCACCTGCACGTAGGCGTCCGGCGAGGAGAGGAGGTCCTTGAGCCGCGGCACGGCCTCCCGGGCGCGGAGGGCGCCGAGCGCGTCCGCGATGTAGCGATTCGCCTCGAGCACGTCGCGGTCGCGATTCTGGAGATCGACCGCCTCGAGGAGCGGCTTCACCGCGGACGGGTCGCCGATCTCGCCCAGGGCGAGGGCCGCCTGGGCGCGGGCGCGCGGCGCCTGCTTCAGGACGTCCACCAGGGCCGGGACGGCGGCCTTCCGGTCGCCGGGCGCCTTGCGGACCTCCGCGAGGGCCTGGAGCTTCTCGTCGAGGCGACTGCGGCTCTCGGCGCGCTTCGCCCATCCGGCGGGGTCGGTGGGGTTCCCGCAGGCGGCGAGGAGCAGGCAGGCTGCGGCGGTCGCGGCGTGGCGCATGGGTCCTCCTAGCGGGTTCCGGTCTGGTGCCGCGGCGCAGGCACCGCGATAGGCGTGAGCTCGAGATCGTCCTGCGCGAGCGCGGCGCGTCGCTCCCGCGCGGCCCGCTCGAGCCCCTCGATGGCCGGCACGAGGTCGGGCGCGTCCGGGGCGGCGACGCGCATCCGGCGGACCGCGTCCTCGAGGACGGCGGTGTGGCGCGCCTCGCGCACCTTCATCGCGTCGATCGCGTCGAGGAAGGCGCGGAAGAAGGTCTTGAGCTCGTCGCTCCGCCGGAGCGTCCGCATCCGCGGGAACCGCCCGTCGGCGAGGACGCGCAGGTAGTGGCCCATCACGAAGACCGGCCCGGCCACGCGGTGCGTGATGACGACCCCGAGAAGGCCGAGCGCCGCGGCGAGGAGCACGGCGATCGCGACGAAGGCGCCGAGGAGCAGCCGGTCGCTCCGCTCGACGAGGGCGCGGGTCTCCGCGTCCGGCGCGAGGAGCGCGGTCGCCTGCGCATGGGCCTGGTGGATCCAGAGCCCGAACACGGCCGCCACCACGAGCCCCGCGACTGCCATGAGCAGCGCGTACTTGACCTGGAACCCCCGGTCGACGAGGTACTGGCGGCGCTGGGCGGCAGGGGCCACCGCTTCGCCGGGCGCGTCGCTCATGCAGTGCTCCCCTTTCCGGGCGAGGATTGTAGCGCCGGGGACGCCGGGACGGAAAGGCATCCGGGCGGATCCGGGTCCGTCGGGCAAGGGGGGCTCCGCCGAACCCCGGGCCGGGCGCCGCCCGTGCGCGCGCTGCGGTCGCCCGAGGGGGCGCCCGCAACGCGCTCCCCGCAGGGGCCTGCGGTCGCGCTATAGAGAGCCCGATGCGCGTCGTCTTCCTCGGCACGCCCGCCTTCGCGGTCCCCTCGCTCGACGCGCTCGTCCGCGCCGGGCACGAGCTGCTCGCGCTGGTGGCGCAGCCCGATCGTCCGGCCGGGCGCGGGCACGCCCTCCGCGAGCCGGCCACCAAGGCGTGGGCCCGCGAGCGCAGCGTCCCGGTGCTCCAGCCGGAGAAGGTTCGCGACGGGACGCTCGCCGCGGGGCTCGCCGCGCTCCGGCCCGACGTCCTCTGCGTCGCCGCCTACGGGCGGATCATCGGGAAGGACCTCCTCGCGCTCGCGCCGCACGGCGCGCTGAACGTCCACGGGTCGCTCCTGCCGAAGTACCGGGGCGCGGCCCCGATCCAGTGGGCGATCGCGCGCGGCGAGACCGAGACCGGCGTCTCCATCATGCAGATGGACGAGGGGCTCGACACCGGAGACGTGCTGCTGCAGCGCGTGCTCGCCATCGCGCCGGCGGACACCGCGGAGTCCCTCGCGCCGCGGCTCGCCGCGCTCGGCGGCGAGGCGCTCGCCGAAGCGCTCGCCGGGCTCGCGGAGGGCACCCTCGTGCCGGTGCCGCAGGCCGCGACCCGCGCGACCCTCGCGCCCATCCTCGAGCGCGAGCACGGGAAGCTCGACTGGGCGCGACCTGCGAAGGAGCTCCACGACCGGCTCCGCGGCTTCACGCCGTGGCCCGGCGCCTGGACCACGCTCGAGGGCAAGGTCCTGAAGGTGCTCGAGGCGACGCACGAGGACGCGCGGGCCGACCGGGAGGGCTGGGCGCCCGGGAGCGCGTTCGCCGTCGCCGGCCGGGGGCTCGCCGTCCAGTGCGCGTACCCCACCGTCCTGCTCGTCCGGCGCGTCCAGCTCGAAGGGAAGGCGGCGCAGGCGGCGACCGACTTCGCGAACGGGCTCCGCCGGAAGCAGCTCGCCCTCGGCACATGAGCGCGACCCCCGGCCGGAAGATCGCCTTCGAGGTGCTGCTCCGGGTCGAGGCCGGGGGCGCCTACGCCTCCCGCGCGCTCGACGCGGCGCTCGCGCAGGCGGGCGCGCTCGATCCCCGCGAGGCCGGGCTCGCGACCGAGCTCGTCTACGGGACGCTCCGGCGGGCCCTCGCGCTCGACGCGGCGCTCGCGCCGCACTCCCGGCGCCCGTTCGCGGAGCTCGACCCGGCGGCGCGCGTCGCGCTCCGGCTCGGCGCCTACCAGCTCCTCCACCTCGGCACGCCCGCGCACGCCGCCGTCGGCGAGACCGTCGCGCTCGCGAAGGGAGTCGAGCACGGCCGCGCCGCCGGCTACGTGAACGCCGTCCTCCGCGCCCTCGCCCGCGCGCCCGCGCCCCCCGCCCCGCCGCCGCTCGCGGCCGACCCCGCCGGCCACGTCGCCGCCGCGGAGGCGCTCCCGCGCTGGATCGCGGAGGAGTGGGTCGCGTGGCTCGGGCCGGACGAGGCGCTCGCCCTCGCCCGCGCGATGAACGGCCCCGCCCCGCTCTGCCTGCGCGCGCGGGATCCCGCCGCGCTCCTCGGCCGGCTCCGCGAGGCCGGGCTCGCCGCCTCGCCGGCGCCGCGCTCACCCGAGGGGATCGTCCTCGCGGGGGGCTCCGCGGGGCAGGTCGCGCGCGCCGCGGGCGGGCTCGCCTTCCAGGTGCAGGACGAGGCGGCGCAGCTCGTGACGCGCTTCGCGGCGGGCGAGCTCGCCGGCCAGCGGGCGCGGGTGCTCGACGCGTGCGCCGCGCCCGGCGGCAAGGCCTTCCACCTCGCCGAGCTGCTCGCGCCCGGCTCCGAGGTGGTCGCGGTGGAGCTGCACCCGCGGAAGGCGGACGAGCTCGCGAAGGAGGCGGGGCGCCGCGGGCTCGCGGTGCGCGTCGTCTGCGCGGACGCGGCGAAGGCGATCCCCGGGCTCGAGGAGGGCAGCTTCGACGCGGTGCTCGTGGACGCGCCCTGCGCCGGGCTCGGCACGCTCCGGCGCCATCCCGAGCTGAAGCTCCGCCGCGAGGCGAAGGACCTCCCGCGGATGGCGGCGCTGCAGCACGAGATCCTCGCCGCGGTGGCCCGCTACGCGCGCCCCGGCGCGCCGGTGACCTACTCGATCTGCTCGCTGTCGCGCTCGGAGGGGCCGGACCTCGCCCGGCGGATGCTCGAGGCGGGCTGGCGGCGCGCCCCCGCGCCCCATGGCTTCCCGGCTGACGCGCTCACGCCCGAGGGCGATCTCCTCACCTTGCCGAGCCGCCACGGAACGGACGGGTTCTTCGCGTTCAAGATTACGAGGTGACCCTGGAGCTGGACTGCTCTGGTTCGAGGTCCAAGTCCACGTCCAAGTCCACGTTCACGTCCACGTCCACGTCCACGTTCCCGGCGACACGTTTCCGTTAGACTACCGGCGCCATGACACACCCGATCCGGATCGCGCCGTCCATCCTCTCCGCCGACTTCGGCCGGCTCGCCGAAGAGGTGCGAGCGATCGAGGCGGCGGGCGCCGACGTCGTGCACGTCGACGTGATGGACGGACGCTTCGTGCCGAACATCACCATCGGCCCGCTCGTGGTCGAGGCCGTCCGCAAGGTGACGAAGCTCCCCATCGACGCCCACCTCATGATCGTCGAGCCGGAGCGCTACGTGGAGGCGTTCGCCAAGGCGGGCGCCGACCTCGTCTCCGTCCACGCCGAGGTCTCGCCCCACCTGCATCGGACGCTGCAGGCGATCCGTGCGGCGGGCGCGCGGCCGGCGGTGGCGCTCAACCCCTCCACGCCGCTCTCGTCCATCGAGTGGGTCCTCGGCGACGTCGAGATGGTGCTCGTCATGACCGTGAACCCCGGCCTCGGCGGGCAGAAGTACATCGACGCCTGCACCCGGAAGATCCGGGACCTGCGCGCGCTCGCCGACGAGCGGAACCCGGCGCTCGAGATCGAGGTCGACGGAGGCGTGAAGCCCGACACCGCCGCGATCGTGGCGGCGGCCGGCGCGAACGTCCTCGTCGCGGGGACGGCGGTGTTCGGCCAGAAGGACTACCGCCAGGCGATCTCCGCCGTTCGCGCTGCCGCGAGCGCGGCGCGCCGGTAGGCCCGAGCGGCGACGACGAGCCGCGCGCCTAGCGCCAATGCCGGTCAGTTAGCGGTGCCGGCCTCTCAAGGTCGCGCACATCGTGGTGCGGCTCCATCTCGCCGATCTCGTCGCCCGGACCGAACGCCGCCGAGGCGGGCCGGGGAAGGCGCCGTCCTCCTGCGCCGCCGCCAGAGTCGCGACCGGCGCCGGACTGACGAGAGGGCCCGGAAACGCAGACGCCGGCGCACGCCCGGGCGCGCCAGCGGCCCACGGCACCGGAACCGGACTGCGA
>DASWCJ010000167.1:0-5771 GCA_036390155.1 Anaeromyxobacter sp. | reverse complement strand
GGAGGCGAAGACGGATCCCGACGCGCTCCACGCCGCGCCCACCCGGACCTTCCGCGCCCGGCTCGACGAGACCCGCGCGGCCCGCAAGCCCGTGCTCCGCTGGAAGCCGGGGATGAAGGTCGAGTGACGACTCGCGGGGGCGCTGCCCCCGCGCTGGCGGCAGGGACGTGACCGGGAAAACCGCGGCGCCGAGCTACGGCCCCGCCCTCCCCCGCAACAGCTTCGGCCAGAGCAGCGCGATCCCGATCGCGATCACCACCGACGCGGCGAGCGCCCAGGGGTTCCCGGGCGTCGCCCGCGTCCGGAGCACGATCGCGGGCTCGGACGCGACGGACGCGAGCTGCACGACCTTCCCGCTCGCGAGCGGGAGCTCGCCCCCGGGGACGAGCGCCCGGGCCAGCTCGAGGCCCCCCGGGTCCCGCGCGCGGACGATCGCCGCGGGTCCACGCGGGGAGTCCACGAGCCGCACCAGCTCGACCCGCTCGCCGCCGAGCGCGCAGGCCTGGCCCTCGGCGAGCGCGCACGTCTCGCCGGCCGACGAGGCGAGGTGCGCGACCCAGGCGCGGCCCTGGTCGGAGAGGAGCGCGAGGCGCGCCCCGGCGCCCGACGAGAGCGGGACGTTGTAGCCGACGGTCCGCTCGGCGACGGCCCCGCCCTCCCCCCGCACCTCGAGCCTCGCCCACGCCTCGCGCGGCATGCCGCCGGGGAGGGTCGTGACGTCGAGCGAGACGAGCCGCGCCTCGCCGAAGCCGGGCACCTCCTGCCAGCCCGAGGCGACGAGGACCGCGGGGCCGTCCCCGCCCAGGAAGCTGCCCACGCCGTGGCCCGCGAGGGCGAGCAGGAACCCGACGTGCACGATCGAGGCGGCGTAGGCGGTGGGCGCGCGGAGCCCCGCCCGCCACTTGCGGCCGACCGTGTCCCAGGTGGCGAGGATCGTGTTGAGCGCGTAGAGCGCCGCGACCGGGAAGAGCAGGTACAGCCAGACGTGCGCGAGGCGCGGCGGCGCGAAGAAGCCGTGCAGGTCGTCGAGGCCGACCGAGGCGGAGGCCCCGTCGCGCGTCGCGGTGAGCACGACGGAGCCGATCGCGAGGAGCAGCACCGTCGCGAAGCCGCAGACGAGCCCGAGCCCCTGCGAGCGCAGCCAGCGGAACCTACCCGAAGGCATGCGACGACCCGCGGAAGAAGAAGGAGGTCCCGACGTACGCGACGAGGACGAAGAAGAACCCGGCGAGCGAGAGCGCGGGGCGCGCCCAGGGGCGATCGAGGAGCGACGGCGTGAGCTTCACGTGGACGAACGCGGCGTAGTGGAACCAGAGGAGGACCGACCAGAGGACCTTGGGGTCCCACATGAAGTAGGCGCCCCATGCCACGACCCCCCAGATCCCGCCGGTCACCATCGCGAGCGACCAGAGGACGAGCCCCCAGAGCGCGAGCCGGTCGAGGAGCGCGAGCCAGGCGTCGTCCTCGCGCACGAGCCAGGCGACGGCCGCGGCGGCCGAGGCGGCCCAGGACGCGTAGGCGAGGAACGAGAGCGGGACGTGGAGCGGGTACCAGATCGTCCGCATGAGCGGCGGCGGCCAGCGGAGGTCGCCCGGGAAGGCGAGCGCCGCGGCCATGTACCCCGCGAGCACGGCGAGGAGCGGGACGAGGTAGGCCCGGGACGGACGGAACGCGACGATCCCGACGACGGCCACCGCGAGCGCCGCGGCGCTGAAGGACTCCATCTTGTTCGTGAGCGGGAAGAACTCGATCGCGAGCCCGCGGCCCACCGTCGCGGCGAGGTGGAACGCCGCGCCGAGGGCGAGGAGCGCACGCACCGCGCGCGGGCGGACGATCGTCGCGATGAAGGCGAGCCCGTAGCCCGCCGCGGCCGCCCAGAGGAGCCGCACGAGCCACGGGTGCGCGGCGGCGAGCAGCTCGGGTGGAGTTGGCGGTCCCATCGAGCGCGCGAGGATAGCCGACGCCCCGGGGCAGAAACCAGCGCGCGAACGAACGCCGTCACTCCGTGGGGGGCCGCCAGAACAGGAGCCCGCGGTGATCCCCGGGATACATCGTGAACGAGAACGGGAGGCTCACCTGCTCCTCTCCGTGAAACATCCCGCTCGGCGGGTTCGGGAACGGCGACGCGGCGCGGACCGAGCTCACCGCGATCCGGTCGAAGAAGTCCACGTTCGAGGACTGCTTCACCGAGAGGTCCTTCACGTTCCCGGTCGGATCGAGCACGAGCGCGAGGACTACGGTCCGCTCTCGGTAGAAGTAGACCGAGCCGTCGGGATCGCGCGCCTTCGTCGCGTCGCGGACGGCCGGGTACCAGTGCGCCGCGATGCCCGCGCGCATCCTGTTCATGAAGGTCGCGTACTTGAACTCGCGCGCGTTGAGCCCGGTCTCGTCGCCCTCGGGGAGCCCCTCGTGCGCCCCGTCCATGTTCGGGCCGCCGGCGATCCGCGCGAGGGCCTCGGGGGAGACCGAGAGATCCGGGCCGGACTGGCCGGGGCGCCCGCGCTCGCCGCTCTCCCCGAGCTGCGGCAGGCGCAGCGGGCGGATCCCGTCGGGCTGCGCGAGCGCCACCCGATCACCGGGCGCGCCCTCCTTCCCCTTCAGCCCCTCGTCCTTCCCGCCCGGCTTCACGTCCGGGGAGGCGCGTCGCTGCGGCTGCGGCTGCGGCTGGACCTTCCCGTCGGAGCCTGCCTCCGGCTTCGGCGCGAGGCGCGGGTAGTTCCCGGCGAATCGGGAGACCGTCTCCTTCTCGACCTGGGTGTTCCGGTCGGTGAGGAACCTCGACTTCGGCGGCGGCTGCGCGGCGGGCGGGGCGACGGCCCCGGGCGGCCGCGAGACGGCGCGGTTCGCGTCCCACTGCGCGGCGGAGAGCGGCGCCATCGCGACCCGGGTCTGCCTCGCGGCGCCCGGGACCTGGAAGGCGCCGAGGGCGCCGAGGCCGAGGAAGATCGCGGCGTTGAGGGCGAGCGACGCAACGGCGGCGACCGCGACGCGCCGGAGCGGCCGCTCGACGCGCTTCGTCCGGCGCAGGCTGGGACCGAGGTACCCCATCCGCTCCGGATGTTAACAGCCCTGGGGCCGGATTCCCGCTCCCCGTCCTGCTCGCGCCGGGGCGACCCTGCCGGGGGGCCGCCCGGCTGGCGTGGACCGCCTCATGCCCGCGCCGCCCCGGCGGAGGCCCGCGCCTTGCGCCAGGCCTGGCCGCGCTCCCAGCCGCGGGAGATCGCCCAGGTCACGCCGACCATGACGACGATCCCGGCCGCCATCGTGCCGAACGAGAGCGTCTTCTGGAGGGGCGCGCCGCGCGTCCACCAGGAGAGAAGCTCGAGGGTCGCTCCGTAGGTGAGCTCGACCGACGCGATGTAGCCGACGAGCGACTGGCGCCCGAGGAGCGAGAGCCACGCGAGCGGCCGCTCGGCGGCGTCGGGGACGAGCTGCAGGAGGCCGGTGAGCGCCATGCAGATCGCGAGGCGCATGCCGAACCAGGAGGGCGAGGTCCGCCAGAAGCTCTGGTACGCGTACACCGCGGGCCACCGGTCGGCCCACCAGCAGAGCGCGTAGAGCCCGGCCGCGAGCCCGAGCCACGCGAGCGGACGGCGCTTGCCGAGCGCGAGGGGCGCGAGGGCCGCGCCGGCGAGCAGGAATGCGGCCCAGTTGAAGACGTGGAAGTTCGCGCGCGGCCAGCTCGCCCACAGGTAGGCGGAGAGCACGTCCACGACCGCATTCGGCGCCGCGCGCGCGGCGGGATGGGCGGCAGCGCCCGCCTGCGGGAGGTCGTAGTGGCGGAGCGCGTCGGCGACGACCGGCGTCGCGAGGGCGATGGTGAGCGCGGCGGCGCCGGCGAGCGCCGCCCCGAGCCTGCGCGAGCGGCCCACGGAGAGCACCGCGGCGAGGGCGAGCCCGACGGCGATGATGTTGAGCACGTCCACCTTCACGATGTCGGCCCAGCCGCCCGGGCGCGACCACGCGCCGCCGAGCACGAACTCGGCCACCCGGAACCCGTACGCCACGCCGAGGAGCCAGAGCGCGCGCCCGAGGGCCTGCCGCCGGCGGTCGGGGCCGGGGACGCCCTTGCGCTCCTGCGCGGCGTCTCCGAGCGCCTGCGAGAGGCCGGCCATGTAGAGGAAGCCGGGCGCGGCGAGCCCGCCGATCATCTGGAGCACCGCGTACGGAGTCACCCAGCTGCCGGCGAGGATCCCGAACGGCCACGGCGTCGAGACGGCGCCCGGCGCGAGCCACGCGTCGAGGGTGTGCACCTCGACCATGAACAGCACCGCGAGGCCGCGCTGCCAGTCGAGCCAGAGCTTTCGCGTGCGCGGCGGCGCCATCGCTTCACTTTCCCCGAAACCCGCTTTATCGGTCAAGCGAGAGACGGTGGAATTGGGCGCACGGGCGGTGAGAAGTGCGTCGTGCTCGCCGGCCGCGGCTCGGCTCACCCACCGAGCGCGGCGAGGAGCGCCGCCGCCCGGTCCGCCGTGAGCGGATCCGCCGCGAGCCGCACGAGCTCCGCCCGGCCCTCCGCGCGATCGGTGGCGGAGGCGAGCAGGCTCTCGGCGCGGGCGAGCCGAGCGAAGCCGTCCTCGGGGGCGAGCCGGACCGCCACCTCCGCGCAGAAGCGCGCCGCGAGCGGCAGCTCGAGCCGCCGGTGCGCGCGGGAGAGGAGGCTCCACGCCCCCGCGTCGAGGTGGTTCGTGACCACGAGCCCCTCCAGGATCGCCCGGGCGATCTCCGGCCGGCCCTCGTCCAGCTCCGCCTCCGCGAGCGCCGCGATCGCGTCCCCCATCTCCCGGGTGATCCCCTGGACCTCCGCGAGCGTCCGGGCGTCATCGAGCGCGTCCACCAGGTTCGTCGTGTCCATGTGGCTCTCCTTCACTTCGTGTTCTCGATGACGCCCATGCGCAGCTCGTGGCTCGAGCGGAGGAGGTTCGAGACGAGCGAGAACATCTCCTTCTGCTGATCGATGATCCGCTGGATCTCCATGAGCTTGAGCTGCGCCTCGCGGTCCGAGCCCTCGGTCTTCGTGTCCCCGGACGACGCGGTCGTGGACGGGGCTGCGCCGGCGACCCCCGACGCGCTCAGGGCCCGGCTCCCCGCGTCCACGATCGCCGGCCCGAGCTGCAGCGCGACCGGCGCGAGCGCGGGCATGCCGAGCGCCGTCACACCCGCCGCGAGCGCCGGACCGACGAAGCTCTTCGCCATCCCGACCACCGAGCCGAAAAGGCCCGAAGCCCCGCCGCCCGACGAGCTGCTCGAGCCGCTGCCGCTCGACTTCGTGATGTCCGCGACCTCCTTCATCTTCTTGTCGATGTCGCTCTCCCACTTCTTGTCCAGGTACGCGAGGAGCTTCAGGAGCTTGTCCTCGACCGAGAGGTTCTTGTCGTCGAGGAACGCGAGCGCGGCCGGCGTGGAGGACTTCGCGGCGGTCTTCGCGGGCGTCGTCTTCGACGAGGCCGACGCCGCGCCGCCCGCGTAGCCGATCCCGGTGCTCGACGGTTTCTTCGGGCTCGCGGCCTTCTTCGCCGAGGTGGCGCCCGCCGCGAGCGCGACGGCGGCGCCGGAGGGGTGGCTCGCGAGGAGGGTGTCGGCGGCGCTCGCGGAGACCGCGAGCGCGTACCGCTGCGCGAGGGCCGCCGGGAGCGGGGGCTCCGGCGCGGCGGCGTGGCAGGTCGTGACGTTCGAGACCATGGGGGTCCTTTCGTGACCGTCGAGGGGACTACGAGCGGGGCGGAGAGCGCGTTCCGTGCCGGAGGCCAGGTCCCGGATCCCGCGGGGTT
>DASWCJ010000166.1:0-1551 GCA_036390155.1 Anaeromyxobacter sp. | reverse complement strand
TGCCCGGGTGGCTGCCGCCGACCATCCTGCGCTTCGGCGAGGTGCACGGCGTCGCGTCGCTCGACGTGGACCTCGACGGCGAGCCGGACCTCGTGTTCGCGATGTCGTCCCCCCGGTACGCCGCCGCGGGCTCGCTCGTGTGGGTGAAGGGGACCGGGATCCCCGCCGACCTCGCGAACCCGCTCGTCTCGACCTGGAACGACCTCGGGCTCCTGCTCCAGCTCCCCGACCCGATGACGGTGCGGCCGCTCCGCGTCGGCGGGCAGCCCGCGGTCGCGATCTGGGATCGCGCGCTCCAGGAGCTCCTCGTCGTCACCGCGAACCGTCCCGAGGGGCGCCTCGACGTCTGGCGCGCGCCCGCGCCGGGCCGGTTCGCGAAGGACATCCGGCTCGCGGACCTCGTCGGCTCGCCGGCGCAGGACCTCGTCGTCGTCATGGACGAGGGGATCGCGCCCGGCGTCGTCCTCGTCTACGCCGACCTCGGCTTCCCGGCGCCGGAGCTCGCCTGGGCGGCGGGGAGCCCGGGCACGCCTGCGCGCGGCGTCCCGCAGGCGATGGGGGTCCTGCTCGATCCGGGCGGCTCGGCGAGCGTGACAGTGGAGGTGGAGTGGATCGAGGGCGCGCCGACGAGCGCGCCGGTCGGCACCGGGCTCAGCCACGTCTTCGGACCCGACTGCTCGATGCCGCCGCCCCCGCTCGCGGTGCTGGTGCGGGCCACCGACGACACCGGGCAGTTCGACGAGCTCGCCGCGACGCTTCCGCTCGCCACCCTCGACCCGTCCGTGCAGCTCCGCGGCGCCTCGACGCCCGGGCTCCTGGTGCTGCCGCCGGGCGGCACGACCGCGATCTTCGACGGCGTGGCGGCGACCGGCTGCGGGGCCACGAGCTTTGGCGGGAGCTGGCCCGCGGCGGCGACGATCGCCGACGCGTCCGGGCCGACCTGGATCCGTCGCACCGTGGTCCTGCCCGAGGGCGCCTATCCCGAGCTCCTCGCGGAGCCCGAGCTCGCGGTCTCGCTCGCGACGACCGATCCCGGGGCGGCCCAGCCGGTGGCGACGCTAAGGCTCGTGCTCGACGGCTCAGGGCTCGTCGAGGTGACGCAGGAGTCGGACCGGGCGGCGCTCGCGGACGGCGAGCTCGCCGTGCTGCGGTCGCGGCTCCGGAGCCGGGTGTCCGTCGCGCTCCCGTGGGTCCGCGTGCGGGACTCGCTCCAGGGGCTCGTCGCCGCGGGGCCGCCCACGGTGGACGGCGCGATCGGATGGGCGACGCCGGACGGCGCGGAGGTCCTCCTCGACGCGCTCCCGCCCGGGAGCACCTCGGTCACGATCTCGGTCCCGGTCCGGGGGACCGGCCGGCCCGGCGGGTCGGCGGTCGCCGCGCGGTCCTCGGGCGGCTGGCCGGTCACGCCCACGGCGCAGGGCGAGGTCGCCACCGTGAAGCCGCCAGGCTGCGGGTGCGGTGCAGGCTCGGGGCCGGGTGGGCTCGCGCTCGCGCTGCTCGCGGCGGCGCTGCGGCGCCGGCCCGCGCGCCGTCGCGCTACATGAACCCCAT
>DASWCJ010000165.1:0-5897 GCA_036390155.1 Anaeromyxobacter sp. | reverse complement strand
GGATACCCGCCTAGGCACGGGCGATCAAGGTTCCTGGATCAGGTCGTGTGCCTAGGATATTTCGGCTTCGGCGTCGCCAAGTAGCCGAAATCGTTCAGACGAGTATCTCGGTGGCCCCGAAACTCGTCAAACTCGGGTCTCCCGTCTGCGCGGGCCGGACGCAGAGGCAGCGCTCCGGACTTTTCTGTCGTCGCGTGACCCAGATACCGTTGCGGCCACCCTGCGAGCGCTGGCGCCGTATCTGTCGCCGGTCGATGGCCCGATGCTGGCGACCTTCATTCCCCACGAAGACCATTCCATCCGCCTCGCGGCGGTCGTCGCGTCGGGCCACGCTCGCGATCGCTCTCTCGCGGGAGCTGTCGCTGTCAGCCTGGACGCATCCTCGGACGAGGAGCGGATGCAGGCAGCGATCACGCTGGGGCACCTCGGCGCGCCCGAGTTCGCGCCGGCGATGGCCGCACGCCTCTCGAAGGAGAAGGGGCGCGTCCTCCAGGCGCTGGTGGCCGCCCTCGAGATGATGCGCGCCCGCACCGTCCTTCCGGTCGTCGTCAGCGCGCTTCGGACTGCGGCGAGCGACCAGGTCTGGGAGCTTGCTCACGCCCTGGCGGTCATCTCCGGTGCCGATGTTGCCGTTGAGCCGAAGGCCGCTCCGGAGGGGCTGCGGAAAGCCTGGTTGGACGCTGCGGCGAAAGACATGCTCGCGACCGTGCCGCCGGCCCGTGTAGCGAACGTGCGGAGCGACGCGAAGGGGCTCGTGACCTTCGATGTCCTCTTCGGACGCGGAAGCGTACGGATCGACTTTGACCCGCCCGTAGCTGGGGCGACGTGGCCGCGGTGGGGACGATCCTTGCTCGTTCGCGGGCAGCGGGTCGTGGACCTCGGGTCGACGTGCAGTACCTGCGAGTCGCTCCTTCGGTTCGTCTCGTGGCCAGCGCAGGACGTGTCCGCGCTGGCGAATGTTCTCGAGGACCGTCGCGGGGCGCTGAGCTTAGGTCAGTGGGTGGAGTCCTGGGAGCCG
Source organism: Anaeromyxobacter sp. (assembly GCA_036390155.1). Classification (GTDB taxonomy): domain Bacteria; phylum Myxococcota; class Myxococcia; order Myxococcales; family Anaeromyxobacteraceae; genus Anaeromyxobacter. The sequence continues at coordinate 4,879 of DASWCJ010000165.1, read as the reverse complement.
CTACTCTGCGAGATGCGGGGCGGGCGCTACCTTGCTGCGGAGCTCTCGTTCCGGGTCGAGCGGGTCGACTCCGCTCGGATGCGGGACTCCTGGTTTGTCAGGCGGCATGAATTGCGCGTCGATGACGAGGACGACGGCGGCGGCTCAGCGGCGCTTGAGGAGGCCGACTTCTCCTGGCCAGCAATGACGCATTACCAGGGCGAGCGCGCGGACTCTCCGCCGACGTATCCCGTGGTGCTGCCGCTGAGCAACCCGGAGGCCCTGGACAGCCAAGCCGTCGACGAGTTCTGCATGCGGATCACGGCAGGAGAGAGATCGCCCGTGGTCGCCTGCGCGTGGCTCGACGAAAGAGAGGTCGAAGCCCGCTGGCCCGAGCGCTTCCTGTACCTCGCCGTCCTGAACGGCCATCACAGGCTCGAGGCATACGCTCGCACAGGGTTGCCGGCGCGCATCATCGCGGTGGCCAGGGTCGAGGACAGTTGGGGCCCGCCGGAAGCGCCCGACCGTTACCTGAGGGAAGCGTTCGAGCGACTCGATGCGCCCCGACCCTCTCCCCCCGCTCCGCGGAGGGAGAGGGAGTTGAAGGCGACCGGCTTGGTACATCCCTGGTACACCCGCCCGACTCGCCAAAGAGAGAGGCCGGAACCACTCCCGATTCGGGAACGATTCCGGCCTCTTTACTGGCGGGGTGTAGGGGACTTGAACCCCTGGCCTCCGGCGTGACAGGCCGGCGTTATAACCAGCTTAACTAACACCCCAGGTCTAGTGGGCGGACCAGGCTTCGAACCTGGGACCCTCGCCTTGTAAGGGCGACGCTCTACCCCTGAGCTATCCGCCCAAGGCGCTCGCGAAAGCCTGGGGTTTCTAGCTTGGCGCGCGGCGCCTGTCAACGGCGCGGGAGCCCGGCGCCCCTCCGCACAAACGCCTGTCCTCTCGCGGAAATGCTTCGCTTTACCTTGGATCGGTCGGGATGGTTAAGTGCCTCCCGCATGCCGCCGCTCTGGAAGCCCGGGATGAAGGTCGTCCATCGCGCCCAGCAGAGCTGGGGCGTCGGCGTCGTCGTGCAGGTCGCGGAGGAAGGGCGGCGCGTCGCGATCCGCTTCGCGGGCCGCGACGGCGTCACGGTCGTCTCCGGCCGCGACGCGGCGCTCGTGGAGGTCCCGCCGGAGACGCCGCTCGAGCGCGCGGTCGGCGGCCCCCTCGACGCGGTCGCCGCGGGCGACGCGGGCCCGGTCGCGGCGTTTGCGCTGCGCACGCGGGTGATGCGGCTCGAGGCGCTCCGGCGCGCGGATTCGCTCGGCGCGCTCCTCTCCTCCCGGGTCCACGTCCTCCCGCACCAGGTCGGCGCCGCGGGCCGGATCCTCTCGGACCGGATGCCGCGCTTCGTCCTCGCCGACGAGGTCGGGCTCGGGAAGACGGTCGAGGCCGGGCTCGTCTTCTCGGGCCTGCGCCAGCTCGGGATCGCGGAGCGCGTGCTCGTCGCCGTCCCGGAGCACCTCGCCTTCCAGTGGCTCGCCGAGCTCTTCCACAAGTTCAACGCGCTCTTCACGCTGCTCTCGCCGGAGCGGATCGCGGCGCTCGGCGGGCCGGAGGCCGCCCTCGCGCGCTCGCCCCACGCGATCGTCTCGTTCGAGGCGCTCCGCTCGGACGAGGCGCTCGCGGCGGCGGTGGCGGCCGCGCCGCTCGACCTCGTCGTGGTCGACGAGGCGCACCACCTCGCGGAGGACGACCTGCACGACGCGGTCGCGCCCATCTGCCGGGCGGCGTTCGGCGTGCTCCTCCTCACCGCGACCCCGGTGCGGCTCGATCCGCGCGAGTACTGGCGGCTGCTCGCGCTCGTCGAGCCGGTCCCCTCCACCTCCGAGAAGGAGTTCCTCGAGCGGCTCGACCGGCACGACGCCTACGCGGAGATCGCGCGCAAGCTCCTCGCCGGCGCCTCGGTCGCGCAGGCGCTCGACCTCCTCCGCAAGCTCTCGCCCGAGGACGAGTTCTTCTCGCGCGCCGAGCCGCTCCCGCACCGGCTCGCGCTCCTCGCGCACCTCGCCGATCGCTACAGCCTCTCCGGCCGGCTCGTGCGGAACCGGCGCGTGAAGGTGGGCGCGTTCACCGCGCGGCGGCTGCGCCGAACCGACGTCCCCGCCGACGGCAAGCGGAAGGCGCTCGTCGAGCTGTGCGCCCGGCTCGCCGGCGAGGGCGAGAAGGTGCTCGTCTTCGGCCACGACCTCGAGGCGCTGCGCGAGCTGCAGGGCGGGATCGCGGTGGCCGGGCGCGAGGCGCTGCTCTACGACGACGCGCCCTCGATCGAGGCGCGCGACCGGCTCGTCGCGCGCTTCCGCGATCCGGAGGGACCGTCGGTCCTCCTCTCCGGCGAGTCCGGCGGCGAGGGGCGCAACTTCCAGTTCGCGCACCACCTCGTCTGCGCCGACCTCCCGGAGTCGCCGCTCGTCCTCGAGCAGCGGATCGGGCGACTCGACCGGCTCGGCCAGACGCGCCCCGTCGAGATCCACCTCGTCGTCGAGGAGGGCGACGAGGCGTTCCTCGCCGACCTCTACGAGAAGGAGATCGGGATCTTCGACGAGCCGGTGGGCGGCCTCGACGCCGTGCTCGCCTCGCTCCCCGACGAGCTCGCCACGCTCCGGCGCAAGCGGTCCCAGCGGACGCGGGACGCATTCCGCGCCGACCTCGCGGCGCGGGTGTCGGCGGCCCGCAAGGCGCAGCACGAGGGCGACCCGCTCCTCGACATCCGCTCCGCATCCCTCCCCGAGCTGGCGCGCCTCGTCCGCGGCGCGTTCGACCGGCTCGGCGAGGAGCCGCCCGACGGGATCGACGCGGCGGGCCCCGAGGCCGCCGCCGAGGCGATCGCGGAGGCGCTCGTCACGCTCTCCCGCTGGCTCGAGGAGGAGCTCGAGGACGTCGCGGTCGAGATCGGGCGGCGGGTGGGGATGGAGGTCGACACCGACCAGAACGTCCACCCCTTCGAGACCGCCTTCACGCTCGGCGCGGGGCTGAAGATCGAGGCGCTCCCCGGCATGGAGATCCCGGAGGACGCCGCGACCCTCCTCGGGTCCTTCTGGCGCGAGACCGCCGTCGCCCATGACGAGCTCCACTGGTTCGCGACCGGCCACCGGCTCGTCGAGGCGCTCGTCGCGCTCGTCCGCGACGGCGACGCCGGCCGCGCCACGGTAGCGCGGCGCGAGTGGGCGCCTCGCCGCGGCGGGCTCTACGTCCGCTTCCTGCCGACCCTCGCGAGCTCCGCCGACCTCGCGCCGGGCGCGCGGGTCGCCTCCCGGCAGGCGTCGCGCTACCTCGACCTCGCGCCCATCTCGGTCCTCGTGGACCTCGAGAGCGCGCGCGCCGTGAGCGGCGCCGCCGCCCGGCTCGAGGAGGAGCTCGACGAGGTGGAGGGCGCCCGGGTCGGGGGGGCGCCGCCGGCGATCCTCGAGGCCGCGCGCGCCGCCGCCGAGCAGGAGGCGGGCGTGATCCTCGCCCGCCGCGTGGAGGAGGCGCGGGCGCTGCTCGTCGCGCACTCGGACGGCGAGGAGGAGCGGCTCGTCGAGGCCACGCTCCAGGGCGGCGCCCCGCGCAATCGGGTCGAGGGCGCGCTCGGCGTGCTCCGGCAGCACCGCGAGGTGATCGAGAAGTCGATCGGGCGGACCCGGCTCGAGCTCGACGCGGTCGCGCTGGTGGTTCCGTAGCGCGGCCCCCGATCGTTCACGTGGACGTGGACGGCAGTTCGTTCGAGCTCATCCGCAGAACCGCTCGATGGCGCGGGCCAGGATCGCGGCGGCCCGCTCGAGCTCCGCGATCTGCACGTGCTCGCCGGTCCGGTGCGCGACCCGGATGTCGCCCGGGCCGAACACGCACGCCTCCGCGCCCATCCCGATCACCTCCGGCAGCTCCGTGCCGAAGGGGACCGCGGTCGCGCGGTTCCCGCTCTCCGCCTCGAGGAACCGGACCACGTCCGCTTCGGGCGAAGTGACCGCGGCCGGGTCGGTGCGGAGCGGAGAGATCTCCACCTCGAGCTTCCCGCCGCTCTGGGCCTCGAGCCGCTCGCAGGCCTCCTCGAGGAGCCGCAGGGCGCGGCGCGGGTCCTGGCCGGGCAGCGGCCGCCATTCGTACGAGAACCGGCACTCGCCCGCGATGATGTTGCGGGCCTTCCCCCCCTGGACCACGCCGACGTTCCAGGTGGTGTGGGGTGGGGAGAAGGCGGCGTCCGCCTCGCGGCGGAGCTCCTCGCCGATCGCCTCGACGTCGCGCCAGAGCCGGCCCATCGCGTGGATCGCGGACGCGCCGACGTCCGGGTAGGCGCTGTGCCCCTCCACGCCGGTGAGGATCACCTCGACCGCGCAGTACCCCTTGTGCGCGCGGACCGGCACGAGCGAGGTGGGTTCGCCCACGATCGCGTGGCGCGGGTGGACGCGCCCCTCCGCGAGGAGCCGCTTCGCGCCGAGGCAGCCGACCTCCTCGTCGGCGGTGAAGAGGAGCGCGAGCGGGTGCTTCTTCGCGCCAGCGTTCGAGGCGGCGACGAGCGCCGCGGCGAGGAAGCCCTTCGTGTCGGCGGCGCCGCGCCCGAAGATCTTCCCCTCGCGCTCCGCGCCGGCGAGCGCCTCGTTCCACTCCGGGTCGAAGGGCACGCAGTCGGTGTGGCCGACCAGGGCGAGCCCGCCGGGGTGGTCCGGACCGCGCCGGCAGACGAGGTTCCCCTTGTCCACCCCGCGCTCGTCCACCCAGGTCACGCGTCGCGTCTCGAAGCCGAGCCCCCGCGCGGCGTCCTCGAGGAGGTCGAGGACGGGCAGGTTCGAGCGCGTCGAGGTCGAGTCGATCGCGACGAGCGAGCGCAGCAGGGAGACGAGGTCCATCCCCGGGAGCGTAGAGGAGG
>DASWCJ010000164.1:0-5455 GCA_036390155.1 Anaeromyxobacter sp. | reverse complement strand
ACCCATAGGCGCCTGCGGTCGAAGTCGGCGAGCGCGAGGAGGAAGTCGGCCATCGCCACCTGCTCGGCGCGGAGCAGGTCGGCGAGGCGGGCGGAGAGCGCTCGTGCGTTCGTGATCATGACGGAGAGTGTCGCACGGGTCTTCGAGCCCTCCGGAAACGCACGAGGACGGGCGGTGAAGCGCGGATGGAGGCCCGGGGCGGGTCGCCCCCTCGATGCCTCGGGGCGGCCCTGAGCGGCCGCGCGGCGCGTCCAGGCGGGCCTTCCCTGCACGCCCTCGCCGCGGGAGCGGGCTTCGGCGAGAACCGTGTCAAGGGACGGCCGCGATCCGCCCTCGATCCCTTGGGTTCGCCGCTTCGAGTCATTCACGATGCGTGGACTCGCCAGCCGCGTGGCCGGCTCACGTTAAAGGAGGACGGTGGCCGAGCTGGAGCGCACCGGCGCGCCGATCTGCTCGCCGGCCTGGACTACCGCCGCCTCCCCTACGAGATCTGGCGCGGCAGGCCTGAGCGCCTGGCCAACTCGACCGTCAGATTCCTACGTTCCGAAGCCGCCGTTCACAGCTGCGCGCCCGAGCGAGCCTGGGCACCCGCGCCACGCTCAGTCCCGCCTTCCCTCAGGTCAATGCGTGTACGGCGCCGCGGGATGCGCCCGGCCCGCGCGTCGACGACGCACCGCGATTTGACCGCGCCCGGGATCGCCCGTAGATCGCGAGCATGAGGGGCACATCGTTTCGAGCGCGGGGGCGGCTCCCGTACCACCACGGAGATCTCCGGCGCGCGTTGACGGACGTGGCGCTCCGCCTCGTGACCGAACGCGGGCCCGGCGGGTTCACGCTGCGAGAAGCCGCTCGCGTGATCGGAGTGAGCCAGACCGCCCCGTATCGGCATTTCAGGACCAAGGAGGCGCTGCTCGCCGCCGTCGCCGAGGAGGGGTTCGAGGAGTTGCGTGACCGCATGCGGCGGGCGTTGCGGGCCGCAGCGCACGATCCGCTCGAGCGCCTGTACGCACTGGGACTGAGCTACGTCCTCTTTGCCGTCGATTATCCTTCGCGTTTCCGGGTCATGTTCGGACCGGAGATTCGGGACAAGTCCGAGTATCCCTCCCTCGCGACGGTCGCGCGCGAGGCGTTCTCACTCGTACCGGAAACGATCGCGGCCTGCCAGCACGTTGGCCTCGTGCGTGCGCGCGAACCCGCGGACCTCGCGATCGCCGCCTGGTCGATCGCACACGGGGTGGCCTCGCTCCTGATCGACAACAGGCTCTCCGGGGTGAAGACGAGGAACGCAGTCCGCCGGACCGCGAGGTCGTTGATCGAGACGCTCTACCTCGGTCTGCGCAGCGACGGCACGCCCTCTCGCCGATCCTCCACGCCTCCCGCGCGTGGCAAGGTCGCATCTCGAAGGTGAGGGCCCGCGGTGCGCCGGCGCGTCGACGCTCCGCCCTCCTAAGAGGAGCCCCAACGGATACGCGCTCGGAGTGAAATGGACGTGCTACTCATCCGCCGCCATGAGAACAGCGTCAACATCCGAACGCGGGCCCGTCGGCGGCGACGACGCCCCCGGGTCGTCTTGGGCAGCCCGCGCCGCACTTCGTGCCGCAGCCCAGATCATGTTCCGACGCGTACACGGATTCGCGCAGACGTTTCGCTCCGACCTCGACCCGTGCCGCATCACGAGCGCGGACGGCAGCATCCTGGAAGCGGCCATCTCCACGGCGACCGCACCGGCACGTGGGGCGGTCATCCTGTGCCACCCGTTCACACGCCATGGCTGCCACTACTTCGTTCGGGCGGGGATCGTCGACCTGTTCGCTTCCATGGGATTCCACGCGCTTCTCTTCAACATGAAGGGATTCGGGAAGAGCGAGATGCGGGGGGCGTCCTACGCCGACGACGTCGTGGGGGCCATCATGGCCGCGCGGCGGTCGCTCTTCCCCGCGACGCCCGTTTACCTCGCGGGCTACTCGTTCGGCGGGTACCACGCCGTGCACGCGCTGCCGCGCGTTGACGGTTGCGTCAACAAGGCCTTCTTCGACTCGGTCCCGGTCGAGGCCGAGACGTACTTCCACAGCGGGCTACCGGCGCTCGGCGTCCGATTCGTGAACAGGACGCGTTGGGCCGAGGCCTGCGGCACGGCGCCCATCACGTCGAGCATCCCTCGGATCGCGAGGACGCCGCTGTATTTCGCATATGGCTCTGCCGATCCCCATGCCAGCGAGTCGCAGCGCGTCGCGCTCCAGTCCGCTCTCGGGCAGCAACGGCTGATCGAGTTCGCGGGGATGGGACACCTGGAAGCGGTCAGGAACTCTCGGACCGAGTACCGGAGCCGCCTGGAAGAGGTGTTCGCATGACCGGGCCCGCGCTCCATGACGGACCCCGCCACCCGTTCGCGTCCCTCGCCACGGGCATCGGAGGTTCGCCGTGACCTCGATGACCACCTCGAGTCACAAGTCCGGCCGCCGCCCTCCCGCGTGGTGCGCGCCGCGGCGAGGGGGCGGTCCCCTCGGTGGGCGAATCACTTCCCGAGTCGCGCCGCCTCGGCCGCGCGCGGGTCGCGCCCACACAGCTTCATGAAGGTCTCGAGCCGGCGCTTGCCGTCGTCGCCGAGCTTGTGCTGGTCGACGTCGATCTTGGAGGCGCCGAAGAGCGCGTCGCAGTTCACCGGATCGGCCTTGAGCGCCTCGACGTAGAGCGCCCGCACGTCGTCCGGCTTCGCGCCGCGCGCGCGGTTCGCCTCGGCCTTCTCGACGTACGCGGTGGCGAGGCCGCCGCCGGCCGCCTGGCCGTACTCGGTGATCGCCTGCTCGATCTCGGTGAGGGCCCCCGGGAGGTTGTTCTTCGCGCGGTAGAGCCGGGCGAGCGCGACGCGCGCGTCGGGGAACGGGTTCCCGAGCTTCACCGCCTTTTCGTACTGGCCCTGGGCGAGGTCGCCGTCCCCCGCCGCGCGGTAGGCGTCGCCGAGCAGGAGCGCGAGGCGGGGGCTCTCGCCCAGGCGCGAGGTGGCGCGCTTCACGGTCTCGATCGCGAGCTTCGCGCCGCCCTCCTTTGCGAGCATTGCGCGCACGAGGTCGGCGTACAGGGAGACGCGACGGGAGTCGATCGCGACTGCGCGCTGCAGCGCCTCCACCGCGCCGGCCGCGTCGCCGCCGCGGAGCTTGCGCTGGCCCACGAGCGCCGGGATGTCCGCGTTCGACGGGTCGAGCTTCGACGCCTCGGCCTCCGCGGCCGCGGCCTCCTCCGGCTTCCCCTGGACCGCGAGCACCCCGCCGCGGATCGCGTTCGCGAGCGCGAGCTGGGGCTTCGACGCCCCCGCCGCGGGCGCGAGGACCGCTTGCGCGGCGTTGCCGGCGGGCTCCACCTGGCCGCGGGCGAGGAGGACGAGCGCCTTGCCCAGGATCGAGCCGACGTGGTCCTTCTGGATCCGGAGCGCGTAGTCGTAGAACGCGATCGCCTGCGCCTCGTACCCCTCACCCCGGCGCCGGAACTGCTCGGCGAGGAGCCACGCGAGCCGGACGTCGCCGGCGCTGGCCTTCTGGGCCTTCGCGAGGATGTCACGCGCGCCGTCGAGGTCGCCCTCCCGGAGCAGGACCGCGCCGAGCGCGCCATGCAGGAACGGGCTCTGCGCGCCGTCCTCGCCGCCGATCACGGCCTTGATCGTCTCCTTCGCGCCGGCCGCGTCCCCCGCGCCGAGCTTGAGGTACGCCTCGGCCGCGACGAGGTGCGAGTGGCGCTGGCCCTGCTTCCGCGCGGCCTCGACGTGCTGCACCGACTCCGCCTTCACCGCGTCTCCGTCGCCGTGCTCGGTGGCCCGGATCGCGTCGACGTAGGCGAGGTAGGCGTGGCCCGCCACCGAGGCGTCGTCGAGCCCGAGGATCTCCTTGCACTTGCCGGCCGCCGCGACGTAGGTCGGGTAGCTGTCCTTGTCGACGAGCGGCACCGTCTCCTTGAGGAGCCGGTCGATGCCCTCGACGGTGGCCTTGTGCGCGCGGCTCCAGACGAGCCAGCCGCCGAGGACGACCACGAGGGCCCCGGCGAGCCCGAGGGTCGCGAGGAGCATCCGTCCCTTCCCCTTGCGCTGGGCCTTCCCCTGGGGCGTCGAGAGCGTGTACTCGCGCGTCGCGTACTTGTCGGCGAGCTGCTCGGCGTAGGCGACGTTGCGCCGGCGCGGCACCGGCGTCGGGACCGGCGCGGACTCCGTGATCTCCAGCTCGCCCGTGATCCCGGTGTGGTCGCCGGCGGGCGCGACCGCCGCCGCGGCCGCCGCGACGACCGCGCTGCGAGTCGCGGAGGGGACGCCGACGCGCGGCGCCATCGGCGGGGCCGCCACGCGCGGCGCGACGGGCGCGGGGGCGTGCCGGGGCACGGCCGAGACGCCGTGCTTCGCGAGCGCCGCCTTCACCTCCGGGTCCTCCGGCGCGGCGTCCGCGGCGCGGCGCAGGGCCGCCTCCCCCTGCTCCTTCTCGCCGAGCCGGTAGTGCAGCTCGCCCGCCATCCGGTTCGCCGCGGCGAAGGTCGGGTAGGCGGCGAGGATCGCGGCGAGCTCGTCGAGCGCCTTGCGATCCTTCCCCTGGTCCGCGAAGACGCGCGCGAGGAGCACCCTCGCCGACGGATCGTCCGGGTGCGCCTTCACGCCCTTCTTGCAGACGACCATCGCCTCCATGAACCGGCCCATGGCGAGGTAGGCCTCGGTCAACGGACGGTACGCGTCCGACGAAGGGTCGGCCGCGAACGCGTGCTCGAGGGCGGAGACTTCCTGGGCGGTCGGCGGCTTCGCGCGAGTCGGCATGTGGGCGGGTCCGGTCTAGCAAGGGGGCCCTGGTGAGTCAAACGGCTCTTGACACTCCCGGGCCCGAACCGTTAAGGAAGCGTCCCTCGACTTCCTCCTGCATCACCTTGGGGCTGTAGCTCAGCTGGGAGAGCGCTAGAATCGCACTCTAGAGGTCTGGGGTTCGATCCCCCACAGCTCCACCATTTCTCACGACGGGCCCGGTTCGCCGGGCCCGTCGCCTTTTCGGCCCCCGCTCTTCCCGCCCCGCCCGTCCTGGAGGACCACGGTCCTCGTGGGGAACGCGAACGAGGCTCCCGCGCCCTCCACCACTGCGATGATGCGCAGGAACAGCTCCTGCCGCGCCAGCGTGAACTCGTTCCAGTCGGTGAGCTGCAGCGACGCCACCACCTCGACGTTGAGGGTGGAGTCCCGGAACTCGGTGAAGCGGACCGAGACCCCGTCCGGCCAGATCCGCGGGTGCTCCCGGAGGGCCTGCTCGATCCCGGCGAGCACGGCGCGGAGCTGCGTCGCAGTCGTGCCGTAGGTGAGGCCGAGGTTCGCGAAGATCCGCAGCCGGTCCCGGGGCGCGAACGACTCCGCCTTGAGGTCGGCGAGCCGGCCGTTCGGGAACGTCACCACGGTCCGGTCGAGCGTCCGGATCCGGGTGGAGCGCATCCCGATCGCCTC
>DASWCJ010000163.1:0-5020 GCA_036390155.1 Anaeromyxobacter sp. | reverse complement strand
CGCAGACGCCGGCGCACGCCCGGGCGCGCCAGCGGCCCACGGCACCGGAACCGGACTGCGACCGGCGCGGCGAAACCATTGAGGGCGCCACCGAGGACGAGCGGGTCCGGCGTGTGCCGCTGTCACGCCGCGTGCACGCCGGCTCCGTCGATCGGCGCGGTCCGACCGCAGCGACGGCGGCGTGCTCGTCGGAGACGCCTCCCCAGCCCTTGGTGGCGGCTGCCGAAGTGGCTACGAACGAATCGTGCGCAGCGCTCCATGCGCCCCATCGCCGGGGCATTGCCGCAGCCCCTTCGGAAGCGTACCCGGGCCTGGGCTGGACCCCTCCGACGAGCACGCCGCCGTCGCTGCGATCGGATTCGGTCGACAGTACGCAAGCCGGCGTGCACGCGGCGTGACAGCTTCGCGCGTCAGATCCGGTGACTGTTCGGGGCCGCGCCCCATGGTGCTCGCCATGCCCGCCACCGTACGGGAACGCTCTCGCGCGGAGCTGGCGCGCCCGGGCGTGCGCCGGCGTCTACGTTTCTGGACCCGCTCGACCGTCCGGTGCCGGTTGCGACCCTGGCGGCGGCGCAGGAGGACCGGGGCCATGCCCGAGGCCCTACGGGAGCGTTCGCCGAAGCCAGAACTCGGACGTCCACCCTCGCAGATGAGCAGCTACCCCGGAAGCGGCCGGCCGCTAAGTGACCGGCATTGCGTGTAGACTGCGGCGGACCCGTTCTACATTTCGGCCACCCTCTTTCACGGCCCGGAGGTCCCCGTGACCGAGCACCCGACCCGCATCGCCCGTTATCAGCAGGCGCTCGCCGAGCGCGGCCTCGCCGGCGCCCTCCTCCTCAACGCGGTGGACGTCTTCTACCTCGCGGGCACCGGCCAGAACGGCGCGCTCTTCGTGCCGGCGTCGGGCGCCCCGATCCTCCTCGTCCGCAAGAGCTTCGCGCGCGCGAAGGCGGAGAGCGGCGTCGCCGACGTGCGCCCCTTCCCGTCGTCGAAGGAGCTCGCCGCGACGCTCGGCGCATCCGGGAAGATCGGCGTCGCCTACGAGCTCGTGCCGCAGGGCACGCTCGACTTCTGGCGGCGGAGCCTCCCAGCGGCGGAGCTCGTCGACGGCGGGCCGATCCTGCGCGAGCAGCGGCAGGTGAAGTCGCCCGCCGAGCTCGCGACGATGCGCGAGGGCGCGGCGCGGATGTGCCGGGTCTTCTCCGAGGTCCCGTCCTTCCTGCGCGCGGGGATGCGCGAGCTCGACCTCTCCGCGGAGATCGAGTACCGGCTCCGCAAGGCCGGGAACGAGGGCTCGCCCCGGCTGCGCGCGTTCAACTCCCAGTTCTTCGTCGGCCTCGCCGTCGCGGGCGACGGCGCGGCGGCGCCCGGCGCGTTCGACGGCCCGGTCGTCGGCGCGGGCCTCTCCCCGGCGTACGCCGGCGGCGCGTCCGAGCGGATCGTGAAAGCCGGCGAGCCGGTGATCATCGACTTCACCTCCGTGCACGGCGGCTACGTGATGGACATGACGCGCATCGCGGTCGTGGGCGAGCTCGCGCCCGACCTCGTGCGCGCGTTCGAGGTGGCGCGGGGAATCCAGGACGAGCTCGCGCGCGGGCTCCGCCCCGGCGTGCCCTGCGTCGACCTGTGGGACAAGGCGAAGGCGATGGCCGAGCAGGCGAAGCTCGGGGACGTCTTCATGGGCCCGCCCGGGGACCAGGCCCGCTTCGTCGGCCACGGCGTCGGGCTCGAGCTCGACGAGCTGCCGGTGCTCGCGCCCGGCTTCAAGACGCTGCTCCGCGAGGGAATGACCGTCGCGATCGAGCCGAAGTTCGTGTTCCCCGGCAAGGGCGCGGTCGGGATCGAGAACACCTTCGTCGTGACGGCGAGCGGCGGCGAGAAGCTCACGAGCGGGATCGCGGACGAGCTGTTGCGGGCGTAGGCATGACTGCGCTCCCCGCGAGCCTGGCGCTCGGCTCGCCGGAACCCGGGCGGAGACGCGGCACCGTCGTCGCGCTGCTCGTGATCGTGGTCGCGACCGTGCTCGTCTACTCGAACACGTTCGACGCCTCGTTCCATTTCGACGACGCCTCGAGCATCGTCAACAACGAGGGCGTGCACGACCTCTCCGGCCCCTCGCCGTCGAGCCCGCGCTACCTGGGCGAGCTCTCGTTCGCGCTCGACTACCGTCTGCACGGCCTGGACGTGTTCGGCTATCACCTCGCGAACCTCCTCATCCACGTCTGCAACGGCCTCTTCGTCTTCTCTCTCGCGACACTCACGCTCCGGACCCCGGTCCTGAGCCGCGCCGACGCGGGTTCGCTCCTGCGTCGCCATCTCCCGCTCGCCGCGGCGCTGCTCTTCTCGCTGCATCCGGTCCAGACCCAGGCGGTCACCTACATCGTCCAGCGGTTCGCCTCCCTCGCGACCCTCTTCTTCGTGGGGTCGCTCGTGCTGTACGTGAAGGGGAGGCTCGCGCTGGAGGAAGACGGCCCGCCGAGAGTCCGCGCCGCCTTGTTCTTCGGCCTCTCGTTCCTGGCCGCTGCGGCGGCCATGAAGACGAAGGAGATCAGCTTCACCCTGCCGTTCGTGGCGGCCGGCTACGAGCTCCTGTTCTTCCGCAGGCCGAGGTGGCGATGGCTCCTCGTCGCGCCGCTCGCGGCGGCGGCGCTGCTCGTCCCCCTCGCCGTCGCCCCCGAGGCCGGGAGCATCCCCGAGGCGCTGGGCCAGGCGACCCGTCTCGCCTCCGAGACGGGCGAGGTCCCGACGTCCGTGTACCTCCTCACCCAGTCGCGGGTGGTGGTGACGTATCTCCGGCTCCTCGTCCTGCCGGTCGGGCAGAACCTCGACTACGACTTTCCCCTCTCGCGGTCGCCGGCCGAGCCCGGCGTCCTCCTCGCGCTCGCGATCCTCCTCGCGGTCGCCGCGTCGGCGGTGGCTCTCCTCGTCCGGGCTCGGAGGAGTAACCGCGCTGCGGGGGTGCTCGTCTTCTTCGGCCTCGGCTGGTTCTTCGTCACCCTCTCCGTCGAGTCCTCCGTCATCCCCCTCCGTGACGTCATCTTCGAGCACCGGATGTACCTGCCGAGCGCGGGCGCCGCGATCGCGCTGGGAACGCTCGTCCTCTGGGCGGTCGAGCGAATGCACCTGCGCACGTCGCTGGAAGTCCAGTGCGCCGCCGCGCTGCTCCTCACCGCGGGTCCGCTCGGCCTCGCGACGTATGCGCGGAACTTCGTGTGGAGGGACGAGGTGACGCTGTGGAGCGACGTCGTGGCCCGCAGCCCCTCGAAGGCGCGGCCTCACTTGAATCTCGGCATGGCGTACTGGAGGAGTGGTCGGCTCGAGGACGCGATACACGAATACCGCGAGACGATTCGGCTCGGTCCGGAGGTGCCGGAGGCCCACTACGATCTCGGCCTGGTCCACGAAGCGAAGGGCCAGCTCGACGACGCGATCGCCGAGTACCGCGAGGCGATCCTGTTGGATCCTGCATACGCGCGCCCCCACAACAATCTCGGCGTGCTGCACCAGGCGAAGGGGCAGCTCGACGATGCGGTCCGGGAGCTCCGCGAGGTCATCCGGCTCGACCCGGGGTCCGCCGACCCGCACACGAACCTCGGCGTCTGCTACCTGCTCATGGGCAGGGTGGACGAGGCGATCCGCGAGCAGCTCGAGGCGGTCCGGCTCGCACCCGAGCTCGCGGCGGCGCACAACAACCTCGGTTCCGCCTACGAGCGCGCGGGCCGGCTCGACGAGGCCACGCGCGAGTATCGGGAGGCGCTCCGTCTCGCACCCTCGTTCGCGACGGCTCGGCGAAATCTACGACTGATCGAGCTGAAGTAGCGCCGCGCCGTGGAGGCGGTCGGCCGCGCGCGTTGAGCGGCCCGCACCACGAGCGCGCCTCGCTGCAGCGGCGGACGAGGCTCGAGCGCGGATCGTCCCGGTGGGTCGCGCCTGCCGCCGCTCAGGTTCCGGGGATGGCTGCGGGCACCTTCGCGGGCGTCGGCGCCGGCGCCGAGGCCTGCGGCAGCGGTGGCATCAGCTCGCCGAGGGCGAGCGAGCACTGCTCGATGCGCGCCCGCGCGTTCGCCTCGTCCACGAGCTGGAGCTCGCTGCGCGCGGCCCAGAGCCCCATCTTGACCTCCTGCCAGACGTACACGTTCTTGCCGGCCTCGGCGACGAACTCGAGCCGCGCGTCGTTTTCCGTCTTCGAGACGAGCGCGTGCGAGCCGGGGTCCACGGAGGCGAGGAGGAACGTCTTCGCGGCGGTGTCCCCGAGCATCCGCCCGTCGAGGACGACGCTCATCTTCACCGCGCCGCCGAAGCTCTCGTCGCGGAAGACGTACAGGTTCGTCTTGCCCGGCGTGGTCCGGAGCTCCTTCGCGAAGCGATCTGCCTCGGGCGTCGCCTGGGGCACGGACGCGCAGGCGCTGGCGAGGAGGGTGAGGACGACGAGCGAGGCGAGTCGGCGCATGGCATTTCTCCGGTGTGGGATCGGTTCACTCATCGTCCCAGCGATCCACGCGCCGGACCTTGCGCGAGATCAAGCCGACCCACGCGAGGCTCGAGAAGCCCGCTACGCCCCCACCAGCGCCGGCAGCTCCGCGAGCGTCCGGATCACGACGTCCGGCTTCTCGGGGATGCGCTCTCCGGGTTGGCCGGCGCGGTTGCACCACGCGACCCGGAGCCCGCAGTACTTCGCCGCGTAGGCGTCCCAGCCGTTCGCCGAGACGAAGACGATCTCGTTCGGCCACATCCGCAGCTGGTCGAGGGCGTGCCGGTAGACGGCCGGGCTCGGCTTGTAGATGCCGACCGGCTCGACCGAGATCACCTCGTCGATGAGCGAGGCGATCCCGGAGGCCTCCGCCGCCGCGGCCAGCATGCGGGGCGTGCCGTTCGACAGGATCGCGATCTTGAGCCCGGCCGCGCGGAGCGCCTCGAGCGCCGGGCGCACCTCGGGGTAGGCGCCGAGCCGCTCGTAGAGCCCCATGAGCCGCTGGCGGAGCTCCGCGTCCGAGATGCCCAGGCTCTCCATCGCGAAGTC
>DASWCJ010000162.1:0-16744 GCA_036390155.1 Anaeromyxobacter sp. | reverse complement strand
GAGCGCGTCCACGAGCGCCTTCCGCCGGGCGCCGTGCTCTCGGAGGAGCCGCTCGAGCACGGTGCGCCCCTCCGCGAGGAGCAGCTCCTCGACGAGCGGCGGGGCAGGCAAGGCCGCCGGGGTCGCCGGGGCGGCGTCGCGCGCGCGTCGGATGACCATCCCTGGCCCCTTGCCGCGGCGCGCGCCCTTTCGTTTGGACACGAGCGGGGGGCTCGGGGGGGACCGAGCTTCGAGGGCGGAAGGCTCCCCGAAGCGAGGGTCCCCCCGCTCCGACGGATACCGGCCCCCCCGCTCGCGCTCGGCCGCGACGTCTGCGGGAGCTCCCCGCGCGAGGTCCGCGAGGGCGAACGGGCCGAGCGGGCGCACAGGGGGTGGGTCGGCGAGCAGCGCCCGGACCGTGAGGAGCTCCTCCCAGCCGAGCCCGGAGAGGGCCCGCCGGAGCGTCGCGGGCGTCGCCGTCCGCCCCGCCTCGGCGCACCAGCGCACTGCGCGCTCGAGGAGCTCCGCGTCGAGGTCGGCCATGGCGCGCAACCTGCGCCGACGGGCGTCGCCGCGTCAAGGAGCGAGTGGCGCGGCGAGCCCCCTCGGTCCCGGTTGCCGCGCGCGGGGGTGCGTGCTTCACTCCGGACATGGCGGAGGGCGGAACCGCAGCGAGGGGAGTCGCGGCGCGGCCGCGGACGCCGAAGATCGTCCGCGTGGCGCGGTGGGTGCTCTGGGCCCTCCTCTTCGTCTCGGCGATCTCGACGGTCGCCGGCCTCCCGGAGCTGCAGGAGGCGGTCGCGGCGGGGAGGTTGCCGCGCGCCATCCTCGCGATCCCGCCGCTGCTCCTCGGTCTCTTCATCGTCGGCTATGCCGCGTATCGGTACGAGCTCGTGCGCGAGGGGCGATATCCTGCGGGCAAGGCGATCGTACGCGTCGCGGTGATGCTCCTCGTGCTCGGCCTCGTCGCGGGCGTCGCGCTCCGTCCGCTCGACCCGGTCCTCGGCTCGGGTGCGGGTCCCGCCTCCCTGCAGCGGGCGCTCGGGTCCACCGACCCGTTCGTCCGCGCGCTCGGGGCGGAGCTCGCGATCCACCGGCCGCGCGAGCAGGGGCTCGCGGTCGCCGGACGGCTCGTGGAGCTCCTCGACGATCCTGCGCCCGAGGTGCGTCGGCAGGCGCACCTCGCGCTCGTCGCCCTCGCCGGGTCCGACCTCGGCGGGGAGGGCGCCGGCGCGCCGAAGCGCTGGCGCGCCTGGGTCCGCGAGGCGCAGCCGGCGCGCTGAAGGGCCCGTCTCTCCGGGCATTTCCCGCGTGGGGGGTACCTGGGGGCGGAGGATCCGGGCGGGGTAGGGCTTGCTGCGCCCCGGGCTGGCGTGATAGCGATAATCGTTATCATGATTCGACTTCACGATCCCGCCCGCGATCCCCTCCACCGCAGGGCCCCCGCGCCGTCCGCCGGCGCCGTCACGCGCCTCGGCGCGTACATCGCCGAGCGCGGGCTCAAGCACTCCCGCCAGCGCGACCAGATCGCCCACGCCTTCCTCGGCATGGCCGGCCACGTGAGCGTGGAGGACGTGGTCGCGCGCGTCCGCCGCGAGGACCCGCGCGTCTCGGTGGCGACGGTCTACCGGACGATGAAGCTCCTCGCCGACTGCGGCCTCGCCATCCAGCGCCAGTTCGGGGGCGAGGGCCAGACCCGCTGGGAGGCGGCCGCCGGACGCCCCCACCACGACCACCTCATCTGCACGCGCTGCGGGGAGATCGTGGAGTTCGCGAACGAGCGGATCGAGCTCCTCCAGGAGCGCGTCGCGAAGCAGCACGGCTTCGAGGTCGAGAGCCACCGGCTCGAGCTGTACGGTCGCTGCGCCCGGTGCCGCCGCGCGGCGGAGGAGAAGCCGTGACCCCTCCCGCCTCGAGCGCCGCGCGCGCCGGCGCGGAGGTCGGCGATCGCAAGCAGGTCGTCGCCGCCGCGCGCACCGTGATCCTCGTCGGGAACCCGAACGTCGGGAAGAGCGTGCTCTTCGGCGCGCTCACCGGCCGCTACGTCACAGTCTCGAACTACCCCGGCACGACCGTGGAGGTGACCCGCGGCTCGGCCACCATCGACGGCCACCCCTGGCACGTGATGGACACCCCGGGGACGAACAACCTCCTCCCGATGTCCGAGGACGAGCAGGTCACGCGCGACATCCTCCTGTCGGAGCGCGGCTACGTCGCGCTCCAGGTCTGCGACGCGAAGAACCTCCGGCGCGGCCTCCTCGTCTCCCTGCAGCTCGCCGAGGCGGGGATCCCGTTCGCGCTCGCGCTCAACATGGCGGACGAGGCGGCGAGCCGAGGGCTCGCCATCGACGCGGAGCGGCTCTCCGGGGAGCTCGGCGTCGACGTCGTCCCGACCGTGGCGGTGCTGCGGCAGGGGGTCCCGGCGCTCCAGTCGCGCCTCGCCTCGGCCCGCAGCTCTCCGGTCCGCGTCCGCTACGACGCGCACATCGAGGCGGCGATCGCCGAGGTCGAGCCGCTCATGCCGTCCGGCGGCATCGGCCCCCGCGCACTCGCGGTGATGGCCCTCGCCGGCGACGAGTCGCTCCGCCCGCGGATCGCCGCCCATCTCTCCGCGGCGGACCTCGCCCGGATCGACGAGGCGCGGCGGGCGCTCGCCGCGCGCTACCCCGAGTCGGTCCGGTACGTCGTCGCCCGGCAGCGGCTCGCGGCCGTCGATCGCCTCCACGACCAGGTCGTCACCCGCACCGGCGGCGCGTCGATCGCGAGCGGCTTCGGGCGCAAGCTCGCCGGCTGGGCCACCCATCGGATCTGGGGGTTGCCGGTGCTCGCGGCGGTCCTCGTCGCCGCCTACGAGTTCGTGGGCGTGCTCGGCGCGAAGACCCTCGTCGACTTCATGGAGAACACGGTCTTCGCCGAGTGGATCGTGCCGTTCGCCGAGCGCGCGGTGCGCTTCGCGCTCCCGTGGGACGGGGTGGTCCGGTTCCTCGTCGGGCCCGCCGGCGTGCCGTACAAGGAGCACGCGGGCTTCCTCATCGGGAAGTACGGGCTCCTCTCGATGGGGCTCGCCTACGGCATGGCGATCGTGCTCCCCATCGTCACGACCTTCTTCATCGCCTTCAGCGTGCTCGAGGACTCGGGCTACCTGCCGCGACTCGCGGTGATGGTGAACAAGCTCTTCAAGAAGATGGGGCTGAACGGGAAGGCGGTCCTCCCGATGGTGCTCGGTCTCGGCTGCGACACCATGGCCACCATGACCGCGCGGATCATGGAGACGCGGAAGGAGCGGGTGATCGTGACCCTCCTCCTCGCCCTCGCGGTGCCGTGCAGCGCGCAGATCGCGGTCATCCTCGCGATGTCCGCCGGCCTCTCGCTCGCGGCGCAGCTCTGGTTCCTCGGGACGATCGTGGCCGTCGTGTTCCTCGTCGGCTGGCTCGCCGCGAAGGTGCTCCCGGGCCGGGGCTCCGACTTCATGCTCGAGCTGCCGCCGCTCCGGGTGCCCCAGGCCGGCAACATCGCGGTGAAGACCCTCGCGCGGATCGAGTGGTACCTCCGCGAGGCCCTCCCCCTGTTCGTCGTCGGGACGCTCATCCTCTGGACGCTCGACCGGATCGGCGGCCTCGCGGTGCTCGAGCGCGCCGCGTCGCCGATCGTGGTCGGGCTGCTCGGGCTGCCGAAGGAGGCCGCCGCGGGCTTCATCCTCGGCTTCCTGCGCCGCGACTACGCCGCGGCCGGGCTCTTCGACATGTTCAAGCCGGCCATGGACGCGGGGACGATGACCTGGGAGATGGAGGTCCAGGTCACCGTCGCGCTCGTGACGGTCACGCTCTTCATCCCCTGCATCGCGAACTTCTTCATGATCCTGAAGGAGCGAGGCTGGAAGACCGGCGTCGCGATGCTCGCCTTCATCCTCCCGTTCTCCTTCGCCGTCGGCGGCGCGGTGAACCAGCTCATGCGGCTCGTCCGCTGAGGGTGACCCCCGTGCCCGCCACCATTCCGCGCCAGGAGACCTGCCCGCTCTGCGGGGCCGTGTTCGACGCGGCGGGGCAGGGATGCAGTCCGAGCTGCCCGATGTCCAAGGGCTGCGCGGTGATCTGCTGTCCCGCCTGCGGGTACACGTTCCCGCAGGAGACGGGGCTCGCCGGCGGGCTGCGCCGGCTGCTCGACCGACTGAAGAAGGACAAGGAGAGGACCGCACCGTGACCCCCGACGCCCGCAGGCAGGAGGAGATCCTGGAGCACGTGTTCACGGAGCGCGAGGAGGGACGCGACTCCGCCGCAGGGGTCCTCGCCGCGTCGGCCGCCGCCTCGGAGCACGGGCCGGACGTCCACGCGGGCGACCTCGCCGCGCTCGCCGCGGCCGGGCAAGTCCGGCTGGAGGGCGATCGCGTGCTCCTCGCGCCGGAGGGCGAGGCGCGGGCGCGCGACGTGGTGCGCCGCCACCGGCTCACCGAGCGGCTCTTCCACGACCTCCTCGACCTCGGCGGGAGGACGATGGAGGACCAGGCCTGCGAGTTCGAGCACATCCTCTCGCGAGAGGCGACGGACTCGGTCTGCACGCTGCTCGGCCACCCGCCCACCTGCCCCCACGGGAAGCCGATCCCGCCGGGCGACTGCTGCGGCGCGTTCCAGCGCACGCTCCGGCCGCTCGTCACCGGGCTGCTCACCTTCGACGTGGGCGCGACCGGGCGGATCGTCTTCATCGCCCCGAAGTTCCACGACCGCATGGATCGGCTCGCCGCGCTCGGGGTGATCCCGGGCAGCACGATCCGGCTCCACCAGCGCTCCCCCTCGTACGTCATCGAGGTGGGCGAGACCACCATCGCCCTCGATCCCGAGATCGCGGGTGAGATCTACGTGAAGCCCGTGGACGCGCGGGCCAGCTAAGCAACGCAGGAGGTGCACGGTGATCGTCTGTGTCTGCCGGCGGGTCAGCGACTCCGCCATCACCGCCGCGGTCGAGCGCGGCGCCGGGAGCCTCGACGAGATCGCGGCGGAGACCGGCGCGGGGAGCGACTGCGGCTGCTGCCACGAGACGATCGAGCAGCTCGCCACGACGAGCCCCTGCGCCTCGCCGCCGTGCGCCGGCTGTCCCCGGGCGAGCCTGGCCGCGTGAAGGCGTTCCGCCGGGGCCCGGGAGGGGCCCGGCGCCGTTCCCGGTTGGCGATCTCGGCGAGGGCGCATACGGTACGTCCGCCCGAACCCCCGCCGGAGGAGCCCGCATGAAAGGCGACGCGAAGATCATCGACCTCCTGAACGAGGTGCTGACGAACGAGCTGACCGCCGTGAACCAGTACTTTCTCCACGCACGCATCGTGGAGAACTGGGGCTACCAGCGGCTCTACGAGAAGTTCCGCCACGAGTCGATGGACGAGATGAAGGACGCGGACGAGCTCATCGAGCGAATCCTGTATCTGGAGGGGCTCCCGAACCTCCAGCGGCTCGGGAATATCAACGTCGGCGAGAACGTGCCGGAGATGCTCAAGCTCGACCTCGACGTCGAGCGGAACGCGATCGACGTGCTGAACCGCGGCATCGAGCAGTGCAGGAAGGCCGGCGACAACGGCTCGGCCGAGCTCCTCGAGGACATCCTGGAAGGCGAAGAGGAGCACGCGAACTGGCTCGAAGCGCAGCTCACGCTCGTCGATCAGGTCGGCGCCGCCGCCTACCTCGCGGAGCAGATCAAGGAGAAGGAGTGAGCGGGTTGGTGTAGCGCACATCGACCGCCAGCGATTCCATCCGATTTCTGGACGCCCCCCCCGCCGCTGCTACGTTGGCGGCTGGCCGAGCGATGGCGGCGTTCCGAGGGCGATGGGCGAGGTGGGGGTTCGTCGGCGCCGTGGCGCTCGCCGCCGGCGCCGCCGCCTGGGATCCGGACGGCTTCCGTAGGGATGTCCGGCTGCGCGCGGAGGTCCGGCGCATGCAGGCCGAGAACGCCCAGCTCGCCGCCGAGAACGTCGCGTTCGCCCGCGAGGCCCGCGGCCTCCGCGGCGATCCCGCCGCCCTCGAGCGCGCCGCCCGCGAGGAGCTCCGCTTCGTCCGCCCCGGCGAGCGCGTCTACTGGCTCGGCGGGGAAGGGGGCGCGCCGTGATGCGGGCGCTGCCGATGCCGGAGCGGGCCGCCGTCGGCCGCGTCGCCGACGTCCACGCCCGCCTCGCGCTGCAGCGGAGCCGTCCGGTCCTGGTCCGGCTCTGGGCCTTCCTCTTCGCCGACGCCGGCATTCTCGGACCCATCGCGCGCCGGCGCGGGCGCCGCTTCCTCGTCCGGTCGCTCCCCCCCGCGGCGGCGGTCGCCACCGCGACGCTCGTGGTGCTGGGGGTGTTCGACGGGTTCGCGCTCGGCTGGGGTCAAGCGGCCGCGCTCCTCGCGCTCGTCGCCGCGCTCGCCGGGACGGGGGTACGCCGGGTCCTGCGCGCAGGGGCGGGGGAGCCCGCCACCTGGCGCGAGCAGCTCGAGCTGGGCTCGCTGCTCGTCGTCGCGGCGTACACGGTGGCCCGGACCGGCGCGGGGGTCGACGGCGAGTCGCCCTTCCAGCCGGTCGTGTACCTGATCATGGCGTTCCTCGTCGCCTTCCTCGCGCGCGGCGCCGGGCTCGCGCTCGTCGGGCTCGCCATCCTGCTCGAGGCGCTCGGGTGGGGGGCGCGGGGCGGCGCCTCCTGGGAGCTGCCGGCCACCCTCGTGCACGCCGCCTTCGTCGCGCTCTTCGCGCTCCTCTACCACGCGGTGCTCGCGGCCCGGATCGCCTCCGTCGGCCGCGCAGAGACCGCCGCGATCGACCGCCGGCTCCGCGAGATCGCCGAGCGGGCGCGGGAGCTCCGGCTCCTGTCGCCGAACGCGGCCGCGGGGGCGCCGGACGACGGCGAGCGCGAGCGGCGCTGGACCGAGTCCGCGGTGGTCGAGATCGAGGCGGCGGTGCGCAGCGCGCTCGAGATCGCCGAGGTCTCCCTCCGGAGCCACACCGTCGCCGTGCTCCTGCTCTCGCCGGACGACCGCGAGCTCCGGCTCCGCGACTGGCGCTCGGCGAGCGACGCCCTCACCCGCGAGCCCTTCCCCGCCGGCGAGGGGGCCCTCGGCGGCGCGGTGAAGCGCCGGGCGCCGGTGCGGCTCCACGGCGATCCGCGCCCGGTGAGCTACTACCGCGACGGCACCGCGCCCCGCGCGCTCCTCGCGGTGCCGCTCGTGGAGCGGCGCGGCGGCCACGTCCGCGGCGTGCTCGTCGCCGACCGGCTCGAGGATCGCCCCTTCGACGACGCCGACGAGCGGCTCCTCGTGACCCTCGCGGCGGAGGTGCTCCGCGCGACCGCGGCCGAGAAGCTCATGATCGACATGAAGCGCGCGCGGGACGAGAAGGCGCGCTTCTTCGACGCCCTCGAGCGGCTGAACCGCGTCACGAAGCCCGCCCAGGTGTTCGACACGGTGCTCGAGGTCGCCGACGACCTCGTCCCGCTCGCGTTCGGCGCGGTCACGGTCGTGGACGAGGTGGACGGGCGCGCGGTCCACCGGATCGCGCGCGTGCGCAAGGACGAGGCGGCGAAGGCCATCCCGGCGCTCGACGGGCTCGAGCTCCCCGACGACAAGGGGATCGCCGCGTCGGTCCTCCGGCTCGGCTCGGCGCTGCCGGCCCGCGGCGTCGACGCGAGCCGCGTCCAGGTGCTCGACGCCGGCACGCGCCTCAAGGGGATCGGCTCGCTCAAGGTGATCCCGCTCCGGGCCGCGCAGGAGGTGCTCGGCACGGTGGTGCTCGGGGCCCGCGCCGCCGACGCGTTCGACGACGACGTGGTGCGCCAGCTCGAGGTCGTCGCGATGCAGGCGGCGGAGTCGATCTACCGCGCCCGGCTCTTCGAGAAGACCGAGCGGCTCGCCACGACCGACGGCCTCACCGGCCTCACGAACCACCGGACGTTCCAGGTGCGGCTCGACGAGCAGCTCGCGCAGGCGGCGCGCTACGGGAAGCGGCTCTCCCTCATCCTCTGCGACATCGACCACTTCAAGTCGGTGAACGACACCCACGGGCACCCGATGGGCGACGTGGTGCTGAAGGGGGTCGCGCGCACGCTGCAGAAGGAGGCGCGCACGACCGACGTCGTCGCGCGCTACGGCGGCGAGGAGTTCGCGGTGGTGATGCCCGAGACCGACGCGGCGGGCGCGGCGGTGATCGCCGAGCGCATCCGCGAGCGGGTGAAGGCGCTCCGCTTCGCGACCGCCGCGGGCCCCCTGCAGGTCACGCTCTCGCTCGGGATCGCGGCGGTGCCCGACGACGCGGACGCGAAGGCCCAGCTCGTCGAGCGCGCCGATGCCTGCCTGTACCACGCGAAGCGGAGCGGGCGCGATCGGACGGTGTCGGCGTCCTCGCTGGCCGCGCCGGCCCCTGCTAGACTCGGGGGCGCGAAGTGAAGCGGCCCTCGACACCGGAGTCCAACGGATCGTGAAAAAGAACTTCGTCCTCGACACGAACGTCCTCCTCCACGATCCGCGCAGCATGTTCGGGTTCGCGGACAACGACGTGGTCATCCCGATCTACGTCATCGAGGAGATCGACAACTTCAAGCGCGATCTCTCGACCCTGGGCCGCAACGCCCGCCAGGTCTCCCGCTACCTCGACGAGTTCCGGATCCAGGGGAAGCTCGGCGAGGGCGTGCCGATCGGCCCCGACAAGGGGAAGCTCTTCGTCCTCATCGCGGACCGGAAGCTCCCGCCCGGCGCGGGGGACGGCCACACCACCGACGACAAGATCCTCGCGGTCGCCCTGGACCTCCTCGGCCGAGACCGGGGGAAGCCCACCGTCTTCGTCACGAAGGACACGAACCTCCGCATCCGCGCCGACGCGCTCGGGCTCCACGCAGAGGACTACGACATCGAGGGGCTCTCCGCGATCGACGAGCTGTGGAGCGGCGTCTCCACGCTCGACGTCTCGGCGGAGCAGGTGAACGACTTCTACGCGAGCGGGGCGCTCCCGCAGGCCGGCCTGGTCGAGCGCGAGCCGCCGCCGCCCAACGCGTTCATGGTGCTGCGCGACCGCACGAATCCGCAGCACACCGCGGTGGGCAAGTACTCCGCGGCCAAGCAGGCGTTCGTGAAGCTCATCCAGACGCCGAAGGAGGGCACCTGGGGGATCCGGCCGCGCAACAAGGAGCAGTCCTTCGCGATGGACCTGCTCCTCAACGACGAGGTGCGGCTCGTCACCATCGTCGGCAAGGCCGGCACCGGCAAGACGCTCCTCGCCATCGCCGCCGGACTCCAGAAGACGATGGAGGAGAGCGTCTACCAGAAGCTGCTCGTCTCCCGCCCGATCTTCCCGCTCGGCCGCGACATCGGCTTCCTGCCCGGCTCCCTCGAGGAGAAGCTCAACCCCTGGATGCAGCCGATCTTCGACAACGTCGAGTACCTCATGAACCTGTCGCGGTCGGAGAAGAAGTCCGGGCGCGGGTACCACGAGCTCCTCGACCTCGGGATCCTGGCGATCGAGCCGCTCACCTACATCCGCGGCCGCTCGATCCCGAACCAGTACATCATCGTGGACGAGGCGCAGAACCTGACGCCGCACGAGGTGAAGACGATCATCACCCGCGTCGGCGACAACACGAAGATCGTCCTCACGGGCGACCCCTACCAGATCGACAACCCCTACGTGGACCAGACCAACAACGGCCTCATCCACGTGGTGAACCGCTTCAGGGGCGAGCGGCTGGCCGGGCACATCACCCTCTCGAAGGGCGAACGGTCGCCGCTCGCGGAGCTCGCGGCCAATCTCCTCTGAGCTTCGCCTTCGGGCGAAGCTCAGAGCGGGAGACGCGCGATCGTGCGCGTCGGCTCGTCCCTTCGGAACCGCGTGCGGCGTTCGCCCGCGCGACGCGGCAGCCGCGGGCCCTGGCCCGCCGCAGTTGCGCGCGTTAGGGTTCCTGATGTGACCCCCACATCCAACGGCCAGGGCCAGCCAGCCACGCCGGTCCTCGAGTACCCGCTCGACTACGTGTTCAAGGTGATGGGGCTCACCGCTTCCGACTTCCCGGAACATGCCCGGGCGCTCGTCGCGCGGGCCGCGGGCGGGCCGGAGGCGAGGCTCGTCCAGGTGCGGTCGAGCTCGGAGAAGAAGTACCAGTCGGTGTCGATCTCGGTCCTGCTCGCGTCCGAGGCCGAGCGGCGCGCCGTGTACGAGGCGCTCCGCGCCGACGCGCGCGTCGTCTACTACCTCTGACGGAGCGGACGGAAGGCGCGGCCGCTACGCCGCCGCGCGGGCGCCGAAGTCCACGAGCTCGACCGGATCGGCGGCCATCCCGATGGTCAGCTCGCGCCGGAGCCCCTCGGCGTCGCCGCCGATCTGGAGCGGCGTGGGCCGGTCGAACCGGAGCGTCACCCGCTCGGCGTGGAAGTCCACGAGCCCGGGGTGCGTGAACGATCCCGCCCAGACGGAGGGGAGGTTCGCGAGGAGCGTGCCGACGCCGATCGCGGTCGCGAGCCGGAGCTGCATCGAGCCCGGCTCCGTGCCGGCGAACGGGAACGCCTTGAGCCCGAGGCCGTAGTACGGGACCGTGCTCGCCGCGGCGAGCATGCAGGGGCCGGCGTAGAGGAGCTCGCCGTGCGCGATGGGGCGGCCGATCCGGACGCCCGCCGCGTCGAGGCGCCAGGCCGGGCCGCCGGTGTTCTGGATCTCGCAGTAGGACGGGCGCTCCATCACCTTGCGCGGCGCGGAGCGGAGCGCGATGGCGAGGCCGTAGCCGGCGAGCCCGAGCCCGAGCCGCGCGAAGGGAGTTCCCGCGAGCGCTTCCTTCAGCCAGCGGTAGTCGTTCAGGACGGCGGCGTCCATGCCGGCGCCGGCGAACGGCGTGCGGCGCCCCTCGCAGGTGACGAGGTCGAGGCGGCGGGTCGTGCCCACCTCGCCGCGCACGAAGCGCGCGAGGTCCTCGACGTGGCGGCGAGGGCTCGCGCCGACCATCTCGGCGACCGCATTGCCGGTGCCGAGCGCGAGCACGCCGAAGCGGGGCGCGCGGGCGCCGCGGCGCTCCGCGGACTCGAGGATCCGGTTCACCCAGTCGACGAAGGTCCCATCCCCGCCGCCCGTGAAGACGGTCGAGTAGCGGCGCGACACCACCGCCTCGGCGATGTCGCTCGCCTCCGCGTCGTTCCGCGAGAGGTAGAGGTGCTCGTCCGGGACCACGAGCGACAGCGATCGCCGGACCTGCGCGTTCACGGACCTCGCGTTCGCGTTCAAAAGGACCGCGACGCGGGACCGCGGCGGCGCGACCTTGAGCGGAATGGCGGCCGCGAGGGCGCGGTTGCGGTGTCCCAGATTCGTGGCTGTGATCGGCACGCCATGGTGAGGAGCAAGCTGGATGCCACGACGCGTCACCTAGTCATCAACCAACGATCCCGCGGCTTTATGCTGGATCGAGGCCCATCGGGTGATGTTCGAGAGACGCGTCGCGCCGGTGGCGCTGCGTAATGGCCTACGCACCCGCGAGGGGCTCGCCCCGGCCGCCCGGGCTGGCGGGAGTCCGCCCGGCCGGTTCCCGTTTGACAGGACTCCACGCGGACTTAGGTTGCGCCGAGTCCTAGGAGGGACACGAGACCATGGCGAAGATCATCGGCATCGACCTCGGCACCACGAACTCGGTGGTCGCGGTGATGGAGGGGAAGGACGCGGTCGTCATCACGAACGAGGAGGGCTCGCGCCTCACCCCGAGCGACGTCGCCTACACGAAGGACGGCGAGCGGCTGGTCGGCCAGGTGGCGAAGCGCCAGGCGATCACGAACCCGGAGAAGACCGTCTACTCGATCAAGCGGTTCATGGGGCGCCGCTTCGGGGAGATCGTCGACGAGATGAAGCGCGTCCCCTTCCACGTCGTCGAGGGGCCGAGCGGCGACGCCCGGATCGACATCGACGGGAAAAAGTACAGCGCGCCCGAGATCAGCGCGCAGATCCTCCTCAAGCTGAAGCGCGCCGCCGAGAACTACCTCGGCGAGAAGGTGACGGACGCGGTCATCACCGTGCCGGCCTACTTCAACGACGCGCAGCGCCAGGCCACGAAGGACGCCGGCGAGATCGCCGGGCTGAACGTGCGCCGCATCGTGAACGAGCCGACCGCGGCCGCCCTCGCGTACGGCCTCGACAAGAAGAAGAGCGAGAAGATCGCGGTCTACGACTTCGGCGGCGGCACCTTCGACATCTCGATCCTGGAGGTCGGCGAGAACGTCGTGGAGGTGCTCGCGACGAACGGCGACACCCACCTCGGCGGCGACAATATCGACCAGCGGATCATCGACTGGCTCATCGCCGAGTTCAAGAAGGACGCGGGCATCGACGTCTCGAAGGACAAGATGGTCCTCCAGCGCCTGAAGGAGGCGGCGGAGAAGGCGAAGATCGAGCTGTCCTCGACGGCGGAGACCGAGATCAACCTGCCGTTCCTCACCGCCGACCAGACCGGCCCGAAGCACCTGTCGATCAAGCTCTCGCGCGCGAAGCTCGAGCAGCTCGTCGACGACCTCGTCGAGCGCTCCATCGAGCCGACCCGCAAGTGCCTGGCGGACGCGAAGCTCCAGCCGTCGGAGATCGACGAGGTGGTGCTCGTCGGCGGCCAGACCCGCATGCCGCGGATCATCGAGACGGTGAAGAAGTTCTTCGGGAAGGATCCGAACCGCACCGTGAACCCCGACGAGGTCGTCGCGGTCGGCGCGGCGGTGCAGGCGGGCGTCCTCTCCGGCGAGGTGAAGGACATCCTCCTCCTCGACGTGACGCCCCTGTCGCTCGGCGTCGAGACCCTCGGCGGCGTCATGACGAAGCTCATCGAGCGGAACACCACCATCCCGGCCAAGCGGTCGGAGGTCTTCTCGACCGCGTCGGACAGCCAGACGTCGGTGGAGATCCACGTCCTGCAGGGCGAGCGTGAGATGGCGCGCGACAACCGCACCCTCGGCCGCTTCCACCTGGAGGGAATCCCGCCCGCGCCCCGCGGCCTGCCGCAGATCGAGGTCACCTTCGACATCGACGCGAATGGCATCCTGAACGTCTTCGCGAAGGACAAGGGGACGAGCAAGGAGACGAAGATCACCATCAGCCACTCCTCGGGCCTCTCGAAGGGCGAGGTCGAGAAGATGGTGACCGACGCGCGCGAGCACGAGAGCGAGGACAAGGCGCGCCGCGACGAGATCGAGCAGCGCAACCGGGCCGAGAACCTCGCCTACCAGATGGAGAAGCTCCTCAAGGACAACAAGGAGAAGCTCTCCGCGCCGATCGCGAAGGAGATCGAGGACGCGATCGAGGAGGTCCACAAGATCCGGGAGAAGGGCGGCGTCGCCGAGGTGAAGGCGGCGATGGAGCGGCTCGAGCGCGCCAGCCACAAGGCGGCCGAGGAGCTCTACAAGTCCGCCACGCCGGGCGGCGACGGCGCGCCACCTCCTCCGGGCGAGGCGCCCGGCGGCGAGAAGAAGAAGGACGACGTCGTCGACGCGGAGTTCAAGCAGGTGTAGGCGTGCGCCTCACCGTCCTCTCGCGCTCCGCGGCCATCCACACGACGCGCCGCCTCCTCGAGGCGGCGCGGGCGCGCGGGGTGCGGGCGCGGGTCGTCGATCCGCTCGAGGTCGAGCTCGGGCTCGGGCTCGGCGACGAGCCGCAGGTCTACTGGCGGGGCCGGAAGTTCCCGGGGGCGGACGTCGTCGTCCCCCGGATCGGCCTCTCCGTCCACCAGTACGGGCTCGCGGTGGTGAGCCAGCTCGAGCTGCTCGGCATGCCGCTGCTGAACGGCGCCTACGGCATCGGCGCGAGCCGCAACAAGATGCGGAGCCTGCAGCTCCTCGCCGCGGCCGAGGTCGCGGTGCCGCGGACCGTCATGGCGTCGAACCCGTCCGGGGTGAAGGAGATGGTCCGGCTCGTGGGCGGCCCGCCGGTGCTGCTCAAGCTCCTCGCGACGAACGAGAAGACCGGGGTCATGCTCTGCGAGAGCATGCAGTCGCTCGAGGCCGCGCTCGAGGCGATCCTCGGCCTCGGCCAGAACATCGTGGTGCAGCAGTACGTCCGCGGCGCCAAGGGGCGCGATCTCCGCGCGGTGGTGGTGGGCGGGGAGGTGGTGGCCGCGATGCGCCGCACCGCGGCGGCGGGTCGCTTCTCCCGGACGCTCCGCCGCGGCGCCCAGTTCGAGAAGGCCGAGCTCGCGCCGGCCTACGTGCGCGCCGCGGTGGAGGCCGCGCGCGTGCTCCGCCTCGAGATCTGCGCGGTGGACATGCTCGACGTGAAGGGCCGGCCGCTCGTCTTCGAGGTGAACGGCTCGCCGTCGATCCGCGAGGCCGAGGCGGCCTGCGGCGTGGACGTCGCGGGGCGGATCGTCGAGCGGGCGGTCGCCGTGGCCCGCGGCGCGCGCCCCGCGCCCACCCGGCGGGGCCTCGCCGCCGCGAGGTCCCGAGCCTCCTGAATCCGTGACCCCGCCCGCGCGTCCCTGCTATGGAGAGGGCGTGCGCCCCATGACCCGAGCATTCCTCGCCGCCGTCCTCCTCGCCGCCGCCTCGCTCGCCCGCGCCGACGCGGGCGCGGCGGACGCCGCGAAGACCTACCGCCTCGAGACCGCCGGCACGACCGCCGAGGTCGAGGTCGGCAAGCCGGGGGTGCTCGTCCTCTCGATCGTCCCGGTCGAGACGGTCCACGTCGATGCCCGCGCGCCGCTCAAGATCGCGCTCGAGGGGACGCCGGGGCTGAAGCTCTCGAAGACCGAGCTCGGCAAGGCCGATCCGGTGGACCCGAAGGCCGCCGGACGCCGGTTCGAGGTGCCCTTCGTCGCGGAGGCGAAGGGGAAGCACGAGGCCCGCGCGAAGCTCGACTTCTTCGTCTGCACCGACCAGTGGTGCGTGAAGCAGGTCCGCGAGGTCACCGTCGCGATCCAGGCACGCTGAACGTCCCCCGGTAGCGAATGCGCGTCGTCTATGGCCTGAACCCGGTCCGCGAGCTCCTGCGGGCCTCCGCGGAGGTCTCGGAGCTCTGGCTCGCCGAGGGGGGGACCCGCGGGGCCGCGTTCGCCGAGCTCGAGCGGCTCGCCCGCCGGGCGGAGGCGAAGGTCCGGGCCGCGCCGCGGGCGAAGCTCGACCGGCTCGCGGGCACCGACCGGCACCAGGGCGTCGTCGCGGTGGTCGCGGACTTCCGGTACGCCGAGCTCGAGGAGCTGCTCGAGGCCGCGAAGGCGTCCGGGCGCCCCCCGCTCCTCGTCGTGCTCGACGGCGTCGAGGACCCGCACAACCTCGGCGCCATCATCCGCTCCGCCCTCGCCCTCGGCGCCCACGGCGTCGTGATCCCGAAGGATCGGGCGGTGGGGGTGACCCCCGCCGTCGCGAAGGCCTCGGCGGGCGCGGTCGAGAAGATCCCCCTCGCCCGGGTGACGAACGTCGCGCAGTGCCTCGAGGGGCTCAAGGAGGCGGGCATCTGGTCGGTCGCCCTCGCGGCGGACGGGGACCGGCCACTCGCCGCGCTCGACCTGCGCGGCCCGACCGCGCTCGTGCTCGGCAGCGAAGGGGAGGGGCTCCGCCCGCTCGTCCGCAGGACGTGCGACCTGGCGGCGAAGATCCCCATGATGGGGGATCTGGACAGCCTCTCGGTGTCGGCCTCGGCTGCCGTCGCGCTCTATGAAGCGGCGCGTCAGCGTCGCGGCTAGCTGCCGGTCCCGAGGACGTTTTTGCCTGCTTGACAAGGGGCCCGGCATTCCGTACAAGACGCGGCTCCACGAGGTCTGGAGGGTGGGCGCACGCGCGTCCACCCGCTCGCGTTTTTCCGAAAAGTCTTGCTGGCGTAGCTCAGCTGGTAGAGCAGCTGCCTTGTAAGCAGCAGGTCGCGGGTTCGAGTCCCACCGCCAGCTCCAAGGTCGAGCGTTGGGATGAGAGGGTTGGAGAGGAGATTCCGGAGGGGTTCCCGAGCGGCCAAAGGGAGCAGACTGTAAATCTGCCGGCACACGCCTTCGGTGGTTCAAATCCACCCCCCTCCACTGGAAGTGACGGCTTCGCCTTGAGGAAAGAGGTCTCTCGGAGCGAGCAGATTGCGGGAATAGCTCAGCTGGTAGAGCGTCAGCCTTCCAAGCTGAATGTCGCGGGTTCGAATCCCGTTTCCCGCTCCACCGGGTGAAGAAGAAGAAAAGGAAGATTGCCCTCGTAGCTCAGTTGGTAGAGCGCGTCCTTGGTAAGGACGAGGTCTCCAGTTCAATCCTGGACGAGGGCTCCAGCATCACGGCGTAGGAGCGAAGCACATGGGCAAGGAGAAGTTCGAGCGCAACAAGCCCCACGTCAACGTGGGCACTATCGGTCACGTCGACCACGGGAAGACCACGCTCACTGCCGCCATCACCAAGTACTGCGCGACCAAGGGGCTCGCGCAGTTCATGGCCTACGACCAGATCGACAAGGCGCCGGAGGAGCGGGAGCGCGGCATCACCATCGCGACCGCCCACGTCGAGTACTCGACCGAGAAGCGCCACTACGCGCACGTCGACTGCCCGGGGCACGCCGACTACGTGAAGAACATGATCACCGGCGCCGCCCAGATGGACGGGGCGATCCTGGTGGTCTCCGCCGCCGACGGCCCGATGCCGCAGACGCGCGAGCACATCCTCCTCGCCCGCCAGGTCGGCGTGCCGTACGTCGTGGTCTACCTGAACAAGGTCGACATGGTGGACGACAAGGAGCTGCTCGACCTCGTCGAGCTCGAGGTCCGCGAGCTGCTCTCGGAGTACGAGTTCCCGGGCAACGAGACCCCGATCATCAAGGGCTCCGCGCTCAAGGCGCTCGAGGGCGACGCGGGCGAC
>DASWCJ010000161.1:0-4807 GCA_036390155.1 Anaeromyxobacter sp. | reverse complement strand
CTCGCGCGGAGCTGGCGCGCCCGGGCGTGCGCCGGCGTCCACGTTTCTGGACCCGTTCGACCGTCCGGTGCCGGTTGCGACTCTGGCGGCGGCGCAGGAGGACCGGGGGCCATGCCCGAGGCCCGACGGGAGCGTTCGCCGAAGCTGAAGATGCGGAGCTACCCCGGAAGCGGCCGGCCGCTAAGTGACCGGCATTGGCCCTAGGCGCGGCCGGGCCGGGTGAGCTTCGCGGGATCGAGGAGGCGCCGGGCCTCCGCGGGCGAGAGGCCACCCCGCTCGGCGGCGAGCTCCACGATCGAGCGGCCGGTCTCGACCGAGGCCTTCACGATCTCCGCCGCGCGAGCGTACCCGAGCCGCGGGGCGAGCGCGGTGGCGAGGCTCACGGTCCGCTCCGCGAAGTGACGCGCGCGGGCCGGATCCGCCCCGAGCCCGCGGGCGCAGCGCAGATCGAAGGCCCGGACCGCCGCCGCGAGGATCTCGAGCGCGTGGCAGAGGTCGAACGCGACGAGCGGCATCATCACGTTCAGCTCGAGCTGGCCGCCCGAGGCCGCCCAGGCGATCGCGCCGTCGAGCCCCACCACCTGGTACGAGACCATGGCGAGCATCTCCGCCATGGACGGGTTCACCTTCCCCGGCATGATGGACGAGCCCGGCTGCACGGGCGGCAGCCGGAGCTCGCCGAGCCCCGTGCTCGGGCCGCTGCCGAGGAGGCGGACGTCGCCGCCGATCCGCAGGAGCTCGAGCGCGGCGGTCCGGAGCGCCGCCGAGAGCGCCACGAAGGGCGCGAGCGACTGCATCGCGTAGAAGGGGTTCGGCGCCGGCGTGAGCGGCACGCCGGTGAGCCGCTCGAGCTCGCGGACGACGAGGGCCCGGTAGCGCGGGTGCGCGTTCAGCCCGGTCCCGACCGCGGTCCCGCCGATGCCGAGGAGCGACAGCTCGGGGAGCGCGTCGCGGACGCGGCCCGCCGCGCTGGCGAGCGCCGCGGCCCAGCCCGAGACCTCCTGCCCGAGCCGGAGCGGCGTCGCGTCCATGAGGTGCGTGCGGCCCGCCTTCACGATGCCGTCCCAGCGGCGCGCCTTCCCCATGAAGGTCCGCGCGAGCCCGGAGAGCGCCTCGATCACCGCGGGAGCGAGCTCGAGCGCGGCGAGCCGGATCGCGGTCGGCACGACGTCGTTCGTGGACTGCGCCATGTTGACGTCGTCGTTCGGGTCGACGAGCCGCTCCGCGCCGCGCCGGCCGCCGAGGAGCTCGGTGGCGCGGTTCGCGAGCACCTCGTTCACGTTCATGTGGTGCGAGGTCCCGGCGCCGGCCTGGTACACGTCCACCACGAACTGGTCGCGCCAGCGGCCCGCGAGGACCTCGCGCGCAGCCGCCTCGATGGCGCGGGCCTTCTTGCGGGGGAGGAGGCCGAGCCGGGCGTTCGCCCGCGCCGCCGCGATCTTCACCCGCACGGTCGCGTCCACGTACGCGGGGTGGGCCCGGAGCGGCGAGATCGGGAAGTTCTCGACCGCGCGCGCCGTCTGCGCGCCCCACAGCGCCGACGCGGGGACCCGCATCTCGCCCATCGTGTCCTTCTCGATCCGCGTCCGGCGCGCGCTCCGCTTCGGCATGGGTGTCCTCCCCTCCCCGCCCTTCCGGGCGGCGGGCCGCTCGGCCCGCGCCGGCAGCGTATCAGCCCGCGACGAGCCGGACGGGCGACTCGAGCACGAGCCGGAGCGTCTGGAGGAACCGCGCGCCCGTCGCCCCGTCGACGACGCGGTGGTCGCAGGAGAGGCCGAGCCGCATCCGCTCCATCGCGACGATCGCGCCGGTCGCCTCGTCGACCCACGGCACCTTGTGGGCCGCGCCGACCGCGAGGATCGCCGCCTCGGGGGGGTTGATCACCGCGTAGAACGCCTCGATCCCGAACATCCCGAGGTTCGAGATCGTGAAGGAGGCGCCCTGGTACTCCTCCGGGCGGAGCTTCTTCTCGCGGGCGCGCCCGGCGAGGTCGCGGAGCTCGTCCGCGATCTCGAAGACGCTCTTGCGGTCCGCGCCCCGGACCACCGGCGTGACGAGGCCTTCCTCGAGCGCCACCGCGACGCCCACGTCCACCGACCCACGCCGCACGATCGCGTCGGCGCCCCACGCCGCGTTCACCTCGGGGTGGCGGGAGAGCGCCTCCGCCACCGCCTTCACGACGAGGTCGTTGAGCGAGACGGGCCCCACCTCGAGCTCCTCGAGCTGCTCGCGGAGCGCCACGAGCCGCCGCGCGTCGACGGAGGCCTCGAGGTAGAAGTGCGGCGCGCCCGGCTTCGATGCCGCGAGGTTGCGCGCGATCGCCTTGCGCATCGGCGAGAGGGGCAGGGTCTCGTCGCGGAGCGCGGCCCGCGGCGGGAGCGTCTTCCGCTTGCGGGCGGCGGGCGTGACCGGTGCGGGCGCACGCGCCTCCGCGACGCCGCCGCGCGCCTCGGGGCCGGGCGCGGCCGGCGGGGCGTGCTCCACGTCGGCGAGGACGATGCGGCCCCGAGGGCCCGAGCCCTGCACGACGCCGAGGTCGATCCCGCCCTCCCGCGCCCGCTTTCGCGCGGCGGGGGACGCGACGACCCGCTCGCCGGCGACCCGGGGCGACGCCTCGGTCGGCGCGCTGCGCGCGCCGCTGCGGGGCGCCTCCGCGCGCGAGGCGGCGGCCGCCGGGGACGGCGCGTCGCGAGGCGAGGGGACGGGGGCGACTGGCGCCTTGGCGGTCGCGGGCGGCGCGGCCTGCGTGGACGGGCGCGAGTACTCGCTCTCGCCGCCGGGGGCCTCGGGCTCGACGGCCGGAGGCTTCGCCGCGGCCGGCTTCGCCTCGCTCGTCTCGCCGGCCCTCGCCTCGGGGACCTTCTCGCCGCGCGCGCCGAGCCACGCGATGGGCTGGCCGACGGGCACGGACTCGCCCGCCTTCACCACCACGCCGATGAGCACGCCGGAGTCGAACGCCTCGACGTCGAGCGTCGCCTTCTCGGTCTCGACCTGCGCGAGGACGTCTCCGGCCTTGACCTCGTCACCCTCCTTCTTCATCCACTCGGCGATCTTGCCCTCGGTCATCTGGTCCGAGAGCTTCGGCATCTTCACGGGGGTCGCCATGGCGGGTCCCTAGGCGCGGTAGGCGACTTCGTGCACCGCGCGGCGCACGCGCTCGGCGGTCGGGAGCACCACGTTCTCGAGCGGCTTCGCGTAGGGCATGGGCACGTCACGCCCGGTGACGCGCGCGACCGGGGCGTCGAGGTCGTCGAAGCCGTGGCGCTGCACGGAGTCGGCGATCTGCGCGCCGCTCCCCATCCACGGCCACCCCTCCTCGACGATCACGCAGCGGTGCGTCTTCCGGACCGAGGCGAGCACCGCGTCGAGGTCGAACGGGCGGAGGGTACGAGGATCGATCACCTCCGCGTCGATCCCGTCCTTCGCGAGCTCTTCCGCCGCGGCGAGCGCCACGAAGCGCATCTTCTGCCAGGCGACGAGCGTCACGTCGTTCCCGGGCCGGACGATCTCGGCCTCGCCGAACGGCACGAGCACCTCGCCCTCCTCCACCTCGCCCTTCGCGCCGTAGAGGAGCTCGGACTCCATGAAGATCACCGGGTCGTCGCTGCGGATCGCGGTCTTGAGGAGCCCCTTCGCGTCGCGGGGCGTCGCCGGGACGGCGACCTTGAGCCCGGGGACGTGCGCGTAGATCGACTCGAACACCTGGGAGTGCTGCGCCGCGAGCTGGTGCGCCGCGCCCTGCGGCCCGCGGAAGACCACCGGGGCGGTCAGCTGGCCGCCCGACATCTGCCGGATCTTCGCGGCGGAGTTCACGATCTGGTCCATCGCGAGGAGCGCGAAGTTCCAGGTCATCACCTCGACGACCGGGCGGAGCCCCGCGATCGCCGCGCCGACCCCGATCCCGGCGAAGCCCAGCTCGGCGATGGGCGTGTCGACGACGCGCCACGGGCCGAACTCCTTCAGGAGGCCCTGGGTGACCTTGTACGCGCCGTTGTACTGCCCCACCTCCTCGCCCATGAGGAAGACCCGCGGGTCCCGCGCCATCTCCTCGCGCATCGCCTGGTTGAGCGCCTCCCGGTACGACACGACCGCCATGCACGGATTGTGGGGGGCGGAGCCGCGCCCTTCAACGAAAACGGCCCAGCCCCGGGCGGGACGCCCACTCTTCCTTACGAAGAGCGAGCCCGTGCCCACCTTGTTCGCAGCGTGGGACGCCGCTGCGGACGCGGCGGCGGGCGATCGGCCGGCGAGCCAGGGAGGGAGCGATGGGCATCGGTCTCGGGCGGGCGTGGGCGGTGGTCGGGGCGATCGCGGCGGCCGGGCTTGCCGCGTGCGGGAACAACAACGAGGGCGCGGCGGCGCCGCCGTCGGCGACGAGCCAGGGCTCGCTGCAGATGACGATCGAGTCGGTGACGCTGCCCGCGGGCGACGCGGTCCGGCCGGTGGTCCGCTTCCGCGTGGTGGACACCACGACGGGCAACCCGCTCGACCTCGGCAAGGAGGTCGCGGCGGCGAACGCGAGCCCGCCCGGCATCCCGAACACCGTGCCGCGCTTCACGCTCTCCCAGCGCGACGACCGGAACGACTACCGCTCGTACTATGCGAGCACCGCCCAGCCGAAGGCGTACACGGTGCCGGAGGGCATCACGGTAGCGCCTCCCACCTCGCCCCAGCTCCAGGCGGCCTACCAGCCGCCCTCCGGCGCGTACCCGGTCGCCGACCTGAAGGACGTGGGCAGCGGCTCCTGGGAGCTCACGCTGCCGCCGACGAACCAGAGCGGGTTCGACCGGTCGAAGACCCACACCGT
>DASWCJ010000160.1:0-4571 GCA_036390155.1 Anaeromyxobacter sp. | reverse complement strand
GCACCTCGCGGCGGGCGCCGCGGCCTGACCGTGAGGGGCGCGCGCGCGGCCCACCGCGCCGACCCCGTGCTACCGTACCGCCATGTCCCTCCCCGACGCGGCGGCGCGGCTCGAGGCTGAGATCGGCAAGGCGGTGGTCGGCCAGCGCGCCGCGGTGGGGGAGCTCCTCGCCGCACTCCTCGCGGGCGGCCACGTCCTCCTCGAGGGGGTGCCCGGCGTCGCGAAGACGCTGCTCGCCAAGGCGCTCGCCCGCGCGGTGGATCTCCGCTTCGGCCGGATCCAGTTCACGCCGGACCTCATGCCGGCGGACATCCTCGGAACGTCCGTGTTCCGCCCGCAGGCGGGGACGTTCGAGCTCCGGCGCGGCCCGATCTTCACCGAGGTCCTCCTCGCCGACGAGGTGAACCGGACGCCCCCCAAGACGCAGGCGGCGCTCCTCGAGGCGATGGAGGAGCGGCAGGTCACGATCGACGGCGCCCGCGAGCCCCTCCCGCCCGGCTTCTTCGTGGTCGCGACGCAGAACCCGGTCGAGTACGAGGGGACCTACCCGCTCCCCGAGGCGCAGACGGACCGGTTCCTGCTCAAGGTCCGCGTCGGGTACCCCGAGGCGGCGGACGAGGCCGAGGTGCTCCGGCGCGCGGCGGCGGGGTTCGACGGGCACGACCTCGACGCCGCCGGCGTCCGCCCGGTCCTCTCCCGGGGCGACCTCGAGTCGCTCCGGGGCCGGACGCGCGCGCTGCCGGTCTCGCCGCCGGTGCTCGAGTACGTCGCGCGGCTCGTCCGCGCGAGCCGGGAGCTGCCGCGCGTCCGCCTCGGCGCCAGCCCGCGGGCCGGGGTGGCGCTCCTCGCCGCGTCCCGCGCCCGCGCCGCGCTGCGCGGGGCCGAGTGGCTCTCGCCGGACGACGTCAAGGCGATGGCCCCCGCTGCGCTCCGCCACCGGCTCGTGCTCCGCGCCGAGGCGGAGCTCGAGGGCGCGACCCCGGACGACGTCGTCCGGGAGCTCCTCGACGGGGTCGAGGTCCCGAGGTAGCCCGTGCCGCTCCCGACCGCGCGCGCCGCGCTCCTGCTCGCGCTCGGTGCGCTCCTCGCGCTCTTCGCGTCGGGGACGGGCGCGGTCCCTGCACTCGTCGCCGCCGTCGACGCGGCGCTCGTCCTGCTCGTCCTCGCCGACGCCGCGCGCGCCCCCCGCCCCGGCGCGGTGCGCGCGGTGCGCACGGTGCGCGAGCCGCTCTCCGCGTTCGCGCCGAACGCGGTCGAGGTCCGGCTCGAGACGTCCTCGCCCCGCCCGCTCCGCCTCCTCGCGGCCGACGCGCCGCCCGCCTCGTTCGAGGCGAGGGGCCACCGCGCGGCGCTCGCGCTGCCCCCGGGCGGAGAGGCGGTGCTCGCCTACGAGGTCCGTCCCCGCGCCCGCGGCCGCGCGGCGTTCGGCGACTTCCACCTGCGCGGCACCGGGCCGCTCGGCCTCGCCGCGCGGCAGTGGAAGGTCCCGCTCGCGCGCGAGGTGCGGGTCTACCCCGATCTCCGCGCGCTCGCGTCGCTGCCCGGCGCCACGCGCCCGGAGCCGGGCCGCGCCCGCGCGTGCGGCCACCGCGAGGGGCGCGAGTTCGCGGCGCTCCGCGCCTACGCGCCCGGGGACGACGTCCGGTCGATCGACTGGAAGGCGACCGCGCGGCGTGGCGGGCCGGTGGTCCGCGAGTGGCAGCCGGAGCGGAACCAGACGGTCTGGCTCCTCCTCGACTGCGGCCGCCACCTGTCGGCGCGCCTCGCCGACGGCCGCGTGAAGCTCGATCACGCGGTGGACGCCGCGCTCGCCCTCGCCCGCGCGGCCGTGGTCCGCGGCGACCGCGCCGGCGCCGTCCTCTTCGGCGCCGAGGTCGAGCGGGTGGTGCCGCCCGGCACCGGGCGTGCGCAGCTCGCGCCGCTCGCGGAGGCGCTCCACCTCGCGGAGGCGCGGGTCGAGGAGTCGGACTACTCCGCCGCGCTCGACGCGCTCGAGGCCCGGCAGCGGCGCCGGGCGCTCGTCGTGATCTTCACGGACCTCGCCGATCCCGACACGAGCGCCCTCCTCCTCGCGCGAGCCGCCCAGCTCCGCCGGCGTCACCTCGTGCTCGTCGCCGCCGTCGCCGACTCGGAGATCGCCGACGCCGCGCGCGCGCGCCCGCGCGACGCGGAGGAGGCCCTGGTGCGGGCCGCGGCGGAGGCGATCCTCGACGAGCGCGAGCAGGCGGCGGCCCGGCTCGCGTCGGCGGGGGTGCGGGTCGAGAGCGTCCCGGCGCGCGAGCTCGCGGCGGCGGTGGTCGCGCGCTACGCGGACGTGAAGGCGCGCGGCGAGCTGTGAGATGCCGCCCGGCGCCAGGAAGTCCTAAGCGCCTCGCCCGGCCATCGAGAAGCGGTACGGGCTGCTGACTCCCCGCCCGGATAGCTCGGCGAGCAGCCGGAGGACGTCGCTTTCTGGGATGTGCCTTCTCCGCATTGCTTCCTGCACGTCCTCCCGATCAACCGGGGGCAGCCGGACGGCGAAGAACGGCCACAGTTCCTCGGTCCGATACTCCCGCGTCATGTCGGGAAACGCCGAGATGGGCTTCGCGTCCGGGTCCCGTGCGAACGACGGATCGTACCGGAAGACGAACTCCTTACCCTCTCGCGCCAGCGCTCCGAGCGTCCGCCGTCCGCCGCGCGTTTCCACGAACACGATCACCGTGGCAACACCCGACGTGTCGCGCGCGCGCGGGCGCTCGGTCCCCCAAGGGGAGAGCTCCTGCCGGAGCGCTCGGATAGCCTGACGGATCCGCTTCATGACGCTCGCATCTCCTCCAATATCCGCCGAAGAGTGGCGACTCGGTATCTCAAGAGCGCTGTTACGTACTTCATCCGGAGGGGCGAAATCAAACGCCCGAACTCCTGCTGGAGCATCGGCTCGATTCTCTCAGAACGATAGGCGGTGAGCATCTGCGACACCGGCCCTCTAAGGGTCGAGCGATACCGGCGCAAGGCATACCGAATCAGGTCGAAATGATTCGGCTTCCCTGGGCCGTCGGCGCATCCGAACACGGGGCGCGACTTCGCGGCATAGGATTGGACGTGCTCCTCGAGACGACCACGCGCCTCGATCTGAAGGAACTTGTGCTCGCGATGATCGACGAACAAGCCGCGCGCGGTGTCGTACACGGGCGCGAGGACCCGCCGCACGTCGGGTGACCCCGGATGCTCGATGACGCCCCAGTTTTCGGCGTGCCGGTCGGGCGCGCCCACGATGGCGTCGAAGGCGAGCATCCTTCCGAAGCGCTCGAGAAGCCCCCGGCGCTCCTCGTCGTTCCTGGCCCACCACTCCAACACGCAGACCACGGTCTCGAGCGTATAGAACCGGGACTCGGCTTCCTTGTTCCCGAGATTGAAGACGTCGTTGAGCTCGGACTGCGATGCCCCGACGTAGTCGGCGACGAGCTCGACGCCATGCTTGAGCTGGGTCCGCCCCCGGATCAGGAAGCTCCGTGACAGGAATCGGACATCGGGCTCGCGACCGCTGGTCGGGAGCCGAACGAGCGCGGAGGCTGCGAGCTTGAGCGGCAGTGTTTGCCCGATCCGGGAGATCATCTGCTCGGTCACGCATTCGCGATACCCGTACTTCCCTGGCTTCTTCGCGATGTACGCAGGTGCCTGAGGATCGTCCAGGCCACCAAAGACGAGGTAGTCCTTCGGTGCGGCGCCGCCGATCTGCATCTCCTCCACGGGGTGGAGCCGCCAGCCCGCCTTCGGGAGCAGCGGGATGGCGGCGACGTCGATGTCGGGAGGGTACTTTGCAGGCTCACCGAGGGTCGGTTCCCGGTAGTCCGATAGACGGCCGAGCCAGTGGCGAGTGCCCTTCCGGCGGTGCGCTGCTGGCGACATGCGGGACACCTGCACGCAGCATCGCACATCGGCGGGCTGCGCCTTGCGCGTTCGTCAGTCGACCTCGAAGTAGTCCGTGTCGATCTTCGGGATCTGCAGGGCCTCGTTCGCGACCCCGACGCCGTGCTCGATCATCAGCTCCGCGAGGCGCGTGCCGTCGATGAGCACCACGGTACCCCGCGCCTGCCGAGCGGCGTCGCGTGCGGGTCCGGAGATCGTGCCAGAGGTGATGAGGACGCCCTTGTCCGCACCCTGGAGCTGCAGCGCGCCCATGAAGCCCTGAATCTGGGGAGCGCCGACCTGTCCTTGCCACTTTTTACAAGCGGCGCCGCACTCACGCCGCGGTCGCGCCGGTGATGGTGATGCCGAGCCAGCCCGCGCTCGCGTCGGTCGCGCCCCGCAGCCCGAGGTCGGCGAGCTCCTCCCGCGGGGCGTCGAGGAACGTGAGCTCCGCCGTCGCCTCGTGCCAGCCGCCCTCGGCGCGCCCCGTCACGGTGGGGCGCACGAACCGGAGGTCGGGCGGGCGCTCCGGCGCGGTGAGATCGGGCCACCCGACCGTCCCGAAGGTCGGGCGGGCCGCGAAGCCGAGGGCCCGGCCCGGGCGGCCGGTGAGCGCGAGACGCGCCTCGACCAGGCGGCGGTCCTTCACGGCGAGCGAGGCGCCGAGCCGCGTGCCGGCCCGC
>DASWCJ010000159.1:0-11599 GCA_036390155.1 Anaeromyxobacter sp. | reverse complement strand
CCTCGACCGCTTCATCGCGGAAAAAGGCGGGGTGAGCCGCGGCCTGGCGCGGCGCGCGCTCGACGCAGGCGGCGTCTTCCTCGACGGCCATCGCATCAAGGTGGCGAGCCGGATCGTCCGCCCCGGCCAGACGGTGGTGGTGAACCTGGAGGAGGGGGGACGCGCCGCGGCCGAGGCCGCCCCGCTGGAGCGCTCGCGGCTCCTCTACGCCGACGAGCACCTGGTGGCGGTCGACAAGCCGCCGTTCGTGCCGGCCCAGCCGACCCTCACCTCCGACCGCGGCGCGCTGCCGGAGCTGGTCGCGGCGCTGCTCGGCGCGCCGGTGACGATCGTGCACCGGCTCGACCGCGAGACCTCCGGCGTGACCGTGCTCGCGAGGACGAAGGACGCGGCCGGCGCGCTCTCCGAGGCGTTCCGTGCCGGGACGCCGGAGAAGACCTACCTCGCGCTGTGCGCGCGGGCTCCCACCCCGCCGGAGGGCCGGATCGACGCGCCGCTCGGGAAGGACCCGGCGCGCGCCGGGCTCCGCCGGGTGGACCCGCGCGGCGACGCCGCCGCGACGCGCTACCGGACGCTCCGCGAGGGCCCGGGCGGTGCGCTCGTCGAGGCGCGGCCCGAGACCGGCCGCACCCACCAGATCCGCGTGCACCTCGCGCACCTCGGCGCGCCGCTCCTCGGCGACGCGCGCTACGGCGGCCCCCGCCGCGTGGGCGAGGTCGCGATCCCGCGGGTGATGCTGCACGCGAGGCGGCTCGAGCTCCCGCACCCCGCGACGGGGGCGAAGCTCGTGTTCGAGGCGCCGGTGCCGGTGGACTTCGCGGCGGTCGAGCGGGCGTTGCTGCCTTGATACCGTCCGTGGTCGTGGTCGTGGACCACGACTTCGACCTCGACGTCATTCCCTCGACCGCGCCCGGAGCACGTACCGCTCCGGGTTGAGCAGCTTGTACGTGCCTGGATCCATCGTGGTGGGCGGAAACCGCCTGGGCCGGAGCTCGTGCAGCACGCGGGCGGTGTTCTCCGCGAGCGTGGAGGCGACCCGGAGGCGGCGGTCCCGCTCCACGAACTCGCCCACGAGCCGCTGCAGCCGATCGAGCTCCTTGTCCGAGACGAGCCCGATCCGGCGCACGAGGAAGAGCGCGCTCCCGGCGAGCCAGACCTCCCGCGTCTCGAGCCCGCGGTTGTGGTCGAACGCGGACGCGAAGCCATAGTGCGCGACCAGGTCCACGAGCTTCGGGACGACCTTCGGCCCGAACCGGACGAGCTCCTCCTCGATCTC
The DNA here is from genome assembly GCA_036390155.1 of Anaeromyxobacter sp. Taxonomy (GTDB): domain Bacteria; phylum Myxococcota; class Myxococcia; order Myxococcales; family Anaeromyxobacteraceae; genus Anaeromyxobacter. Next base: position 10,323 of record DASWCJ010000159.1, on the reverse strand, counting down.
CCACGGCGAGAACCCGCGCGCCCGCGCCTCCTCGGCGATCGGGGTCCTCCACTCCATGTACAGATCCTCGTACAGCGCGAGCCAGATCCGCATCCGCTCGCGGCGTGGCGCGCGGTTCACGCAGCGGCTGAACGGGGCCGCGGCCGTCTCGTGCCGGTGCCGCTCGACGGTGGGGACCGGGTTCAGGCGCACGAGCCCCCGGCCGAAGAAGGCGGGCGGGGCGTGCTCGCAGAGAACGTTCACGGTGAGGAACGCACGCTCCGCGCCGCGGCCGAAGAGCCCGGCCCGGTCGACCGCCTTGAGCGCCCCCACGAACCCCTCGTAGAGCGCGGCGTCGAGCGTCGGGCGCCGGGACCTCGGGTCGGGGATGGCGAGGCGGCGGACGCCCTCCGCGAAGTCGTGGTAGGCCCACTCGCCCGGCGTCCACCGCAGGAGGCGTCGGCCCGACTCGCCGCGGAACCGCCCGTCCACCTCCGCCCGCTCGTCCGCGCGCCGGGCGAGCCCCTCCTCGGTGTTCGCCGAGGCGCGCACCCAGGAGAAGCCGGACGCGCCGCTCGTGACGAGCGCGAACCCGTAGAGCGTCTCGGAGCCGATCCGCCGCCGCAGGTCCTGCACGGCTTCCGCGGTGCAGCGCGCGAGGTCGCGCCGGAACGCGGCGAGTTCGAAGTCGGCGTGCACGAGGGACGACGATACAACACGCGGGAGCTCACGCCACGCAGCGGAAGTCCGCCTGCTCGGCGAAGCCCCGCTTCGCGAGCTCGGCGCGGATGAGGTCCCGGGCACCGGGCGCCCCGACCGCGACGAGGAGCGGCAGCCCGCGCGCGCGCCCGACCTCCTCGTAGGACACCACCGGCGCTCCCCGGACGGTGCGCCCGATCTTCTTGCGATCGACCTCCACGAAGAGGACGACCCGGATCTCTTCCACCGCGAGCCCGTCCGCGAATGCGCGCCCGGTCTCGCCCGCGCCCCACACCGCCACCTCGCGGCGCGCCGGGCCGAGCGCGCGGGAGAGGAACGCGCACTTCAGCGCCACGTGGCGCGCGAGCGCGTAGCGCGGATCGGTGCGGGTGAGCCGCCCCACGGACTCGCGCCACGCGAGGAGCCGCTCCGCCACGTTCGTGAGCCGCGCGCCGCGCTCGGCGAGCCGGAGCCACAGGTCGTAGTCCTCGGGGAACGGCCCGTCGCGCCACCCGCCCGCCGCGTCGAGCGGCGCGCGCCGGAGGAGCGCGGCGGGGTGCACGAGCGGCGCCTCGACGAGCAGGTCGCGGGCGACGAGGTCGGGCGTGACGAGCCCGTTCAGCCACGCCGCGTAGCGGGCCATCCCCTCCCGGATCGCCCGGCGCGGGAAGAGCGAGACGCGGGCGCCGACCGCGGCGAGCGACGGGTCCGCCTCGAGCGCGGCGCGCTGCAGCTCGAGCCGGCGCGGGTGGGCGAGGTCGTCCGCGTCCATGCGGGCGACGAGCTCGCCGTCGCAGCGCGCGAGGCCGCGGGCGAGGGCGTGCGCGATCCCCTCGCCCGGGCCGCGCACCACCTCGACGCGCCGGTCGCGGGCCGCGAGCCGGTCGAGGATCTCGGCGGTGCCGTCGCGCGAGCCGTCGTCCACGCAGACGACGCGCAGGTCCCGCTCGGTCTGGCGGAGGATCGAGACGACCGCCGCCCGGACGGTCCGGGCCGCGTCGCGCGCGGGGAGGAGCACCGAGACGCGCGCCATCGAGCGCCCCGGCCCCTGCGCTCAGCGGGCGCGCCGGCCCGCGCGGCGCGCGGCGCGCGGCGCGCCCTCGCGGACGAGCGCCACCCGCCGGGCGGTCTCCGCGCAGAGCCACTCGGCCGCGAGCAGGTAGCCGCGGGGACCGAGGCCGGAGATCTGCCCGCGGCAGGCGGGGGCGACGACGCTCGTGCGGCGGAACTCCTCCCGGGCTTGGACGTTCGAGATGTGAACCTCGATCGCCGGGAGCTCGACCGCCTTCAGGCAGTCGTGGAGCGCGACGCTCGTGTGGGTGAAGCCGCCCGGGTTGATGATGATCCCGCGGGCCGTCTTCCGGTGCTCCTGGACGAAGTCGATGAGCGCGCCCTCGTGGTTCGACTGGAACGCGACCACCTGCACGTCCCAGCCGGAGCACGCCTGCCGGACCATCTCCTCGATCTCGCGGAGCGTGGTGCGGCCGTAGACGGCGGGCTCGCGCTCGCCGAGGAGGTTCAGGTTCGGGCCGTTCACGAGCAGGATCATGGGGTCTCCCTCGCGCGCCTGGCGCTCCCGGAGACTACCGCCCGCGCCGGCGCGAGTCGAACACGGAGATCTCGCCGACGGTCGCGTCGACCGCCTCGTCGGGGGCCGCGACGTCCCACTCCACCGTCCACGATGAGCCCCGCGCGCGCGGGAGCACCCAGCGCAGTCCGGCGGCCGTCCGCTTCTTGTCGTATCCCATGAGCCGGGCGGCCCGGCGCGCCAGGGCCGCCGGGACGCGGGACGGCAGGCCGGCCGAGCGGGCGGCCTCCTCGATCTCGGCGACCGCGAGGGGCCCGACCCGACCCATCCGCGCGGCGAGCCGGAAGGCGAAGACGAGCCCCACCGCGACCGCCTCGCCATGCGCGATGCCGGAGAAGCCGGCCGCGGCCTCGACGCCGTGGCCGAAGGTGTGGCCGAGGTTGAGGAGCTTCCGCTCGCCGCGCTCCTCCGGGTCGGCGCGCACCACCTCGACCTTCGCGCGCGCGCAGTCCGCGACGAGCCCGGCGTCCGGCAGCTTGCCCGCGAGCCGCGAGAACCGGCCGAGCAGCGCCGGGCGGAGCGCCGCGTACTTGAGGACCTCGCCGAGCCCGGAGCGGACCTCGCGCGGCGGGAGGGTGGCGAGCGCAGCGGGGTCGCACAGCACCGCGATGGGCGGGTGGAACGCGCCGACGGCGTTCTTCGCGATGGGGAGGTTCACCGCCGTCTTCCCGCCGATGGCCGCGTCCACCATCGAGAGGAGCGTCGTCGGCACGGCCGTCCAGGGCACGCCGCGCATGAACGTGGCGGCGAGGAAGCCCGCCGCGTCGGTCACCGCCCCGCCGCCGACCGCGACGACGAGGGTGCGCCGGGTGCAGCCCGCCTGGAGGAGTCGCACCGCGGACCGCTCGAGCTCGGCGAGGGTCTTCCCCTTCTCGCCGTCGGGCAGGACCACCGTCGTCGCGACCGGAACCCGCCGGGAGAGGCCCGCCACCGCGCGGCGGGCCACCGGGCTGCGGAGCACCGGGCGCGCCGTGACGAGGACGACGAAGTCGTGGCCGCCCGCGATCTGGGGCAGCGCGTCCGCGGCGCCGCGGCCCACCCGGACCTCGTAGCGGGCGTCGCCCTGGGTCGCGGAGATGACCTCGGAGCGGGCGCGCGCGCCGCCCCCGGGGGCCCGCGGGGCGGCGCGCGCCGGGCCGGCGCGGTTCACTGATCTCGTCACAGGGCCTCCACGATGCGCCGGGCCACCGTCTCGGGGGCGAGCCCGTCGACGGCGACGCGCAGGTGCGCGCGGCGATACAGGGGGACCCGGCGCGCGGCGAGCTCGCGCCAGCGCGCCGCGAGCGGGCGCCCCTCTCCCGCGCCGAGGCGGCGCGCCGCCTCGGCCTCCGACACGTCGAGGAACACGACGCGGGCGGTGGCGAGGAGCCGCGCCGCGCTCGCCGGATCGCAGAACGCGCCGCCGCCGAGGTCCGCGACGACGCCGGCCGGGAGCGCCGCCACCGCGCGCCGCTCCAGCGCCCGGAAGGCGGGCTCGCCGTCGTCCGCGAAGATCGCGGCGACGGGCTTCCCCGCGGCGCGGGCGATCTCCGCGTCGAGCGTGACCACCGGCCGCCCGAGGAGGCGCCCGAGGTGGCGGGCCACGGTGGACTTCCCCGACCCCATCATCCCGGCGAGCGCGACGGTCTCAGCGGATCCGAGCGCCATAGGCCTCCAGCGCCCGCTCGACGTCGACGATCGCGTCCCCGCCGAACTTCTCGAGGAGCGCGTTGGCGAGCTCCCAGGCGACCACCGCCTCGCCGACGATCGCGGCGGCGGGCACGGCGCACACGTCGCTCCGCTCGTAGCGCGCCTGCGTCGCCTCGCGCGTCGCGAGGTCGACGGTGGGCAGCGGCGTGAGCATCGTCGGGATCGGCTTCATGTAGCCACGGACGCGGACCGGCATGCCGTCCGTCATCCCGCCCTCGAGGCCGCCCGCGCGGTTGGTGGTGCGGTGGAAGCCCTTCTCCTTCGACCAGTAGATCGCGTCGTGGAACTCCTGGCCCGGGCGGCCGACCTGCGTGCCGTCGCCGATCTCGGCGGCCCGGATCGCCTGGATCCCGCAGAGCGCGCCGGCGAGCCGCGCGTCGAGGCGGCGGTCCGGGTGAACGTGGCTTCCGAGGCCGATGGGGAGGCCGGTCGCGTAGACGTCGAAGGCGCCGCCGATGGAGCCGCCCCGGGCCTTCTCCGCGTCGATGAGGGCGCGCCACTCGGCCGCGACCGCCTCGTCGTCCACGTGCAGGTCGGACGCCTCGATCGCCACGAGCTCCGCGTCGGTCGGGGCGGTGTCGGGGAGCCGCGCGCGCGGGCCGATCGCGACCACCCGCGAGGTGACCCGCACGCCGAAGCGGGCGAGGAGCTGCTTCGCGAGAGAGCCGAGCGCGACCGTGACGGCGGTGGAGCGCGCGCTCGAGCGCTCGAGCACGTCGCGGGCGTCGTCGAAGCCGTACTTGAGCGCGCCGGCGAGGTCGGCGTGGCCGGGGCGGACCTGGGTGAACTTCCGGCCGCCGCGCGCGTACGGGGAGACGAGGTCCTTCCAGTTCTCGTGGTCCTTGTTCCAGACGACGAGCGCGATCGGGGCGCCGAGGGTCACGCCGCCGCGCAGGCCCGCGAGGAACTGCGCCTCGTCCTTCTCGATCTTCTGGCGTGCGCCGCGCCCGTACCCCTTCTGGCGGCGGGCGAGGTCGGCGTTCACCTCGGCGAAGTCCACCGCCAGCCCGGCGGGGAACCCCTCCGCGATCGCGGCGAGGGCGGGGCCGTGCGACTCCCCGGCGGTGAGGTAGCGCAGCGTCATGAGGATCTCCCGGGCGCGCGCGCGACCGCGGCGGCCATGACCGCCTCCGGCGCGGGGCGCCCGGTCCAGAGGGTGAAGGCGAGCGCGCCCTGGCGAACCAGGAGCTCCTCGCCCGTGACGACCCGCGCGCCCGCGGCACGCGCGGCCCGGACGAAGGCGGTGTCGCCGTAGACGGCGTCGGCCGCGACCTGGCCCGCGCGGAAGGCGACGCCTTCGAGCGCCCCGGGGTGGCCGGCGAGCCCGACCGAGGTCGCGTTCACGATCACGTCGGCGGCGCGACACCGAGCGGCGAGCTCGGCGAACGGCACGGCCTCGGGGAGGGGCACGCCCGCGGCCGCGCCCGGCGCGAGCGCCTGCGCGACCTCCCAGGCGACCTCGCCGCGGCGGGCCGAGATCTGGAGGATGGCCCCGGCGCGGAGGAGCGCCCAGCCCGCCGCGCGCGCGACGCCGCCCGCGCCGAGGAGGAGCGCCCGCGCCCCCTTCCCGACCCCCGCCGCCTCGAGCAGCGCGAGACAGGCCGGCGCGTCGGTGTTGAAGCCCTCCCAGCCGCGCGGCGCCCGCCGCAAGGTGTTCACCGCGCCGATCGCGCCCGCGACGGGATCCACCGTGGCGCAGAGCGGGAGCGCCGCCTGCTTGTGCGGGACGGTGACGTTGAGGCCGGCGAAGCCGAGCGCGTGCGCGCCGGCGATCGCGTCGGCGAGCCGCTCCGGCGCGGCCGGCAGGGCGACGTAGACCGCGTCGATCCCGGCGTCGGAGAAGGCGGCGTTCTGCATCTCCGGCGAGCGGCTGTGCGAGACCGGGTGGCCGAGCACGCCGTAGAGGGCGGTACGTCCGTGGATCACCGCGCGCTCCCCGCGAGCCCGTCGAGCAGGCCGAAGAAGGACGGGAAGGAGGTCGCGACGCAGGCGACGTCGTCGAGAACGACCTCCTCGCCGCGGGTGAAGAGCTGTGCGATGGCCATCGCCATCGCGATCCGGTGGTCGAGCCGGGTGCGCACCGTCACCCCCCGGAGGCGCGCGCCGCCCTCGATCGCGCAGCCGTCCTCGAAGAGCTCGATCCGCGCACCCGCCGCGGCCAGGGTCTCGCCCATCGCCGCGAGGCGGTCGGACTCCTTCACCCGCAGCTCCTTCGCGTCGCGGATCACGGTCCGGCCCTTCGCCTGCGTGGCGAGCACCATCACCACCGGGAGCTCGTCGATGAGGCGCGGAATGATCGGGCCGCGGATCTCGGTGCCGTGAAGCTCGGCCGCGCGGACCGTCACGTCCGCGCGCGGCTCCCCCGCGACCTCCCGCTCGCCGGAGCGCTCGAGCCGCGCGCCCATCGCGGTGAGCACGTCGAGGAGCCCGGTGCGGGTCGGGTTCGTGCCGAGGCCGCGGACCGTCACCTCCGACCCGGGGAGGGCGGCGGCCGCGCAGAGGAAGAACGCGGCGGAGGAGATGTCGCCCGGCACGTCGACTCGCCCGCCCTTTGGGCGCGCGGGGCCGACCGCGACGGTGAGCCCGTCCGTCCGCACCGGGACGCCCATCCCGCGCAGCATCCGCTCGGTGTGGTCGCGCGAGCGCTCGGGCTCGGTCACCGAGGTCTCGCCGTCGGCGAAGAGCCCCGCGAGCAGGCACGCGCTCTTCACCTGGGCGCTCGCGACCTCGAGCACGTGGCTCGCCCCGCGGAGCGCCCCGCCCCGGACCACCACCGGAGGGAGCCGATCGCCGTCGCGAGCGGAGAGGTTCGCCCCCATCCGGCGGAGCGGCTCGATCACCCGCCGCACCGGGCGCTTCCGGAGCGAGGCGTCGCCGGTGAGCACCGAGAGCCCCGGCACGCCGGAGAGGACGCCGGTGAGGAGCCGGAGGCTCGTCCCGGAGTTGCCGCAGTCGATGACGTCCCCGGGCTCGCGCAGCTTCTCCGGCGGCGTCACCACCACCTCGCCGCCCTCGGTCCGGACGTTCGCGCCGAGCGCCTCGACCGCCTTGCGGGTGGAATGGACGTCCTCCGCGTCGAGGAGCCCGGTCACGCGGGTCTCGCCGGTGGAGATCGCGCCGAAGAGGAGGGCACGATGCGAGATCGACTTGTCGCCGGGCACCGCGATGGCGCCGCGGAGCGGGCCCTCGCGCCGGCAGGAGAGCGGTCCGGAGGTCGGGGTGGTCATGCGAAAAGCTCCTCTCGCGCGGCGCGCGCGGCCTCGAGCGCGCTCCGGGCGGCGCCGGGCGACTCGCCGATCGCGCCGAGGATCCGCCCGAGGTGGCGCTCGAGCCGCTCGGCGGCCTCGGGCAGGCGGGCGTTGCGGCGCGAGACCTCGCCCTGGATGTCGAACGGGAACGAGGCGAGGCGGGTCATGTCCTTGAGCCCTGGGCCGGCGAGCCGCGCCGCGAGCGGCCCCGCCTCCTTCACCGCCACCGCGAGGGCGGAGGCGACGAGGTAGGGGAGGTGCGAGACCATCGCGACCGCCGCGTCGTGCTCGGCGGCGCCGCAGCGGACCACGTTCGCGCCGAGCGCCGCGTGGAGGCGCGCGACCTCTTCGATCGCGGCGGGATCGCCGTCGGTGCAGACCGCGACGGTGCCGCCCTTCCAGCGCTCCGACGTCGCCGCCGCGTAGCCGCCGTGCCCGCCGAACATCGGGTGCGCGCCGACGAACCGGACGCCCGGGCGAACCGCGCGGTGCGCCTCCGCGACGACCCGCTCCTTCGCGCCGCCCACGTCGGTGAGGACGGCGCCGTCCGCGAGGAGCGCCGAGACCGGCCCGAGCAGCGCCTCGATCGACGCGACCGGCGTGCAGAGCACGACGAGCCCGCACCCGCCGAGGGCCGGACCCGGCTCGGCGAGCGCCTCGTCGGCGACGCGCTCCTCGAGCGCTCGGGCGCGGACGTCCTCGCGCGGCTCGACGGCGACGAGGCGCACCGCCCGGTCGACCGCGCGCACGGCGCGCGCGAGGGAGGCGCCCATGAGGCCGAGGCCGACGACGCCGATCGTGCGGGGGAGCGCGCCTCCCGAGGGGGCCTCCGAGGCGGAGGGCGGCTGCGCCGCGTGGTCGGAGCTCGTCATGGCCGGACGTGCAGGTCGGGCCGGAGCGCCTGCGCGCCGCGGAGGTAGACGTGGCTGCGTGGCCCGTCCCGGTCGACGTGGAGGAGGATGCGGACCACACGGGCCATCGAGCCCGGGACCGGGATCTCGCGCGAGCAGATCATCGGGACGTCGGCCCAGCCGGCGGCGCGCGCCGCGCGGGCGGGGAAGTCCGCGTCGATGTCGTGCGTCACCGTGAAGATCGCCCAGACGATGTCCTCCGGGCCGATCTCGTTCCGCGCCTCGATCTCCCGGCACAGCTCGAGGACCGCGTCCTCCATCGCCGGGACGGTGTTGGCCGAGAGCTGTGTCGCGCCGCGGATTCCACGCATGGGAGGTACGGAGTCTAATGGTCTGGGCCTCACCGGTCGAGCCCGGTGCGCCGGGGAAAGAGGCCCCCGGCCCGCGCCGCTACCGCGCCGCGATCGCCTCGGCGAGCGCGACGAGCCGCCGGGCGGCCTCGACGTGGAGCGCCTCGACGAGGCGGCCATCCACCACGACGACGCCCCGCCCCGCCGCCTCCGCCTCCGCGTGCGCCGCGATGATCCGGCGCGCGTGCGCGAGCTCCGCCTCGCTCGGCGAGAAGGCGCGGTTCGCGACCTCGATCGTCTTCGGGTGGATGAGGGTCTTCCCGTCGAACCCGAGGTCGCGTCCCTGCCGGCAGGCCGCCTCGAACCCGGCGTCGTCGGCGAGGTCGAGGTGGACGCCGTCGAGCGCGACGAGGCCGTGGGCGCGGGCCGCGAGGAGCACGGTCCCGAGCGCGACCAGCACCTCGGCACGACCGGGGGTGTGGCGCGCGCCGAGCTCCTTCACGAGGTCGCTCGTGCCGAGGACGAGCGCCGCGAGCCGCGGCGTCGCGGCGGCGATCTCCGCGGCGGCGAGGACGCCGCGGGGCGTCTCGATCATGCACCAGAGGGCGAGCTCGGGCGGCGCGCCGGCGGCGGCGAGGGCCTCCTCCGCGTCGCGGACCTCGCCCGGGAACTCCACCTTCGGGAGCACGACCGCGGCGGCGCCCGCGCGCGCCGCGAAGGCGAGATCGTCCGCGCCCCAGGGCGTCGCCGGGCCGTTCACGCGCAGCGCCACCTCCCGGTGCCCGAAGCCGCCGGTCGCGAGGGCGGCGCCGACCGCCCGGCGCGCCTCCTCCTTCGCGGCGGGCGCGACCGCGTCCTCGAGGTCGAGGATGAGGCCGTCCACGGGGAGGCCGCGGGCCTTCTCGAGCGCGCGCGAGCTCGAGCCGGGGACGTAGAGCACCGAACGGCGTGGGCGGACGTTCATGCCGGCGGAGCGTGCCAGACCGGGGCGGCGCGGGGAAGGCGCGCTTGCGGCGGAGCCCGGCGCTCCCGAAGGTGAGGACGTGATCGCCGCCGCCGCAGCCGCCGCGCTCCTCCTCGCCCAGGCACCGGCCGCCGGGCCGCCCGCCGGGCAGGACCCGGCGACCGCCGACCCCGCGGCCGCCGCCTCGGCCGAGCTCGACGCCGAGGGCGCGACCACCGGGCGGCCGCTGTCGCGGGGGGTGCAAGGAGAGCTCCGCCGCGCCCGCGACGAGATCTCGGCCGTGCGTGGGGAGCTCGACCGGGTCACGCGCGAGCTCGGCGACGCGCGCGCGCAGCTCACCTCCGAGCAGGCGAAGGCCGCGGCGCTCGAGCGTCGGGTGGGGGAGCTCGAGCAGGCCCGGGCCGCCGAGGCGGCCGCGCGCACGCAGGCGGTTCAGGAGGACGCCGCCCGGTCCGCGCAGCGCGCGCAGGACACGGCCGCGGCTGCGGACGGGATGCGCGGCGCGCAGGCGGCGCTCGCGCAGGGCGACACGACGGGGGTGGACGCCGCGCTCGCGGCCCAGGCGGACGCGCTCGCGCGCTCCGGGGAGGCCGCCCGCGGGCAGGGGCAGGCGCAGGACGCCGCCCGGGCCGACATCGCCGCGCAGTGGATCGCCGCGGCGCGCGCGGCGCTCGCGCGCGGAGATCTCGCCCAGGCCCGATCGGCGCTCGCCCAGGCGCAGGCGCAGACAGCGCGGTCGGGCGCGGGCGCGGGCTACTGATCCGTCCGACGTTGCGGGTCATCGCCTGCGCCTCGTGAGCAGCCGTTCGAGGATCTCGGTCGCAACCCGGCGTTCCCGCGCCGAGCCGCCGCGGATCGCGTCCACGAGCGCGGTCGCGTCGTACATCGGCGGATCCGCGAGGATCGCCCGGATGACGGCTTGCGACGGGTAGAGCGGCGAGAAGGACTCGCCCCG
>DASWCJ010000158.1:0-8377 GCA_036390155.1 Anaeromyxobacter sp. | reverse complement strand
ATGGTGCGGATGCTCCGCGGTCATCGTGGTTCGTCGCAGCCACTTCGGCAGCCGCCACCAAGGGCGGGGGAGGCGTCTCCGACGAGCACGCCGCCGTCGCTGCGGTCGGACCGCTCCGATCGACGGAGCCGGCGTGCTCGCGGCGTGACAGCGGCACACGCCAGACCCGCTCGTCCTCTGTGGAGCCCGCACTGGTTTCGCCGTGCCGGTCGCAGTCCGGTTCCGGTGCCGTGTGCCGCTGGCGCGCCCGGGCGTGCGCCGGCGTCTGCGTTTCTGGGCCCTTTCGTCAGGCCGGCGCCGGTCGCGACTCTGGCGGCGGCGCAGGAGGACGGCGCCTTCCCCGGCCCGCCTCGGCGGCGTCGGTCCGGGCGCCGAGATCGTCGCGATGGACCCGCACCACAATGTGCACCCTCGGCATGACCCGCGTCCGCCGCCTCATCGCGCGCTGATCCGCGGGGGGGGGGAGGGCCCGCCCTCACTTCCGCGCGCCCTACTTGTTCTTGTAAGCCCCGCTCACCACCACGACGTCGCCGACGCGCTCGAAGTATGCGGTCTTCTGCTCGGTCTTCTTCGTCACGGGGTTCTCGTACTTGTAGTCCTGCCAGCCCTTCCCGTGGTCCTTCGCGATCCGGAAGCGCTCCTTCATGAACTGCTTCCCGTCGACGTCCTTCTCCTCCATGAAGTTCTTGCCGACGCGCTCCTTCTTCGCCCCGTGGGCGAGGCACTTCCCGCTCAGGTCGTAGGCCATCACGTAAAGATCACGGTACGTGAACCGGCCCTTCGGGTCGCTGAAGGTCTCGAAGGCCTTTCCCTTCCCCTCCTTCTTCAGGAAGGCGACGGCCTGGTGGACGAGGAGCTCGGCGTCCTTGGTGGTGGCGTGGTCCTCGGCGAGCGCGAACGGCGCGGCGAAGAGCGCGAGGGCGGCGAGGGCGAGGGCGGCGGTGACGCGCATGGGTCTTCCTTCCGGGTCGGAGCCGAGGGTTCAGAAGCGGCGGAACGCGCCCTCGGCGAGCGCGGAGCCGTTCTTCGAGGAGGAGGGCCGTCGGGCGGCCGGCGCCGCGGCCCCGGCCGCGCCGTTCGCGCCGGGGAGGGGGGAGTGCGCGTCGAGCGCGGCGTGCGAAGCCGGCGCCTCCGGCGCATCGCGCGCCGCCCAGCGTACGGAGGGGGCGGCGCCGCGCTCGAGCTGGAAGAAGGCGACGAGCTGCTGGAGCGAGACCGCCTGCGAGGCGACCTCCTCCGCCGTGGAGGAGAGCTCCTCCGCGGCGCTCGCGTTCCGCTGCGTCACCGACTCGACGCTCGACATGGCGTTCAGGACCTGCGCGACGCCGGCCGACTGTTCCTGCGCCGTCTGCGAGACCTCGCGCACGAGCCCCGCGGTCTTGCCGATGCCGGCGACGAGCTCGACGAGGAGCGCGCCGCTCCGGTCGGCGACCGAGACGGAACGGGCCGCGAGCTCTCCGATCTCCTTCGCGGCGCCCTGCGCGCGCTCGGCGAGCTTGCGGACCTCCGCGGCGACGACCGCGAACCCCCTGCCGTGATCACCCGCCCGGGCCGCCTCGATGGCCGCGTTCAGGGCGAGCAGGTTCGTCTGGTACGCGATCTCCTCCACGATCGAGATCCGCTCGGCGATGGCGCGCATCGCGGCGACCGTCTCCTTCACCGCCCGGCCGCTCTCCTCCGCCTGGGAGGCGCCCGTCGCCGACGTCGCCTCGGTCTCGCGGCTGTTCCGCGCGGAGAGGTTGATCGACTCGCTCATCTGGGCGAGCGAGCTCGTCATCTCCTCCACGCTCGACGCCTGCTCGCCCGTGCCCTGCGAGACCGTCTGCGCGGTGGCGGAGACCTGCCCGGCCGCCGCGCCGAGCGCGTCGGCGCCCCCGCGGACCTCTCCGATCACCGCCGCGAGGCGCTCGCCCATCTCGCGCATCGCGGCCTGGAGGTCGCCGATCTCGTCGTGGCTCGTCACCTCGACCCGTTCGGAGAGGTCGCCCCGCGCGATCCTCGCCGCCGCGGCGACCGCGGCGGCGAGGGAGCTGCGCACCCGACGCACGAGCATCCAGCCCGAGAGGAGGAGCACGAGGGCGGCGGCGCCGAAGACGCCGAGGATCGAGGTCCACGCGGAGCGCTCCGTCGCGTGAGCGCGACCGTCGAGGGCGGCCGCGTCGTCGCGGATCGCGCGAGCGCTCTCGTCGACGAGGGCGAGGAGCTTCTCCACCTCGCCGCGGAACGCGTCGTGCCGCTCGGTGACCCGGTGCTGGGCCGAGGCGACCTCGGCGAACTGCGCCTGCTCGTTCGCGGCGGCGCGGGCGGCTGCGGCGGCCGCGAGCTCGCCCGCGTCCTGCCGCCAGGCCTGGAGGACCGGCCCGAACTTCCGCCACACCTCCGCGGCGGGGCCGCCCCGGAGCGCGCCCTCGTAGGCGCGGGCGGCGTCCGCGGCCTCCTTCTCGTGCCCGGTCAACGCCGCGAGCGCGGCGACGTGCTCGGCCGGCGCGAGGCCCCCGTTCTCGATCGCGGACGCGGCGCTGCTCGCGCGACCGGCGGAGGTCGCGAGCTGGCCGAGCGCCTGGAGCTGCGCGACCTTCGCGCCGCCGTAGTCGTCGATCACCGAGGCGAGCGAGCGGATCGCGAGGAGACCGGCGGCGCCGACCACCGCGACGATCGCGACCGCGAGCGCGAGCAGCACCACGAGGCGGCCGCCGATGCTGAGACGCATGTCTGCTCCATCCCCTCCCCAGGGTGCAAGGATGGATTTGCAGGCGCGGTGCCTCCGCACCCGAGCGACCGTTCGTCAGTCATTGCAGGCACTTGATGGCTAGGGAGGAAGGTCCCCGGACCGGGTGGCGACGGACCCTGGGGTGAGATGCCGCAGGAGCGCGGACCCGGGCAGCTCCCGGCCGAGGCACGCATCGCTCGCCGCCGCGGTCCGACGGCCGAGGGCCGAGCGTCAGTCGCGGGCGCGACCGCTGGCCCGGGCGCGCCGCGCCCGCACCTTCGCGATCCGCCCGGCGAGGCGGAGCGCGGCGATCATCGACGCCGGGCTCGCCCTCCCCTTGCCGGCGATGTCGTACGCGACGCCGTGATCGGGGCTCGTCCGCACGATCGGGAGGCCGAGCGTCACGTTCACCGCCGGGTCGCCACCCACCGCGTCGAGGAGCTTCACCGGGATGAGCCCCTGGTCGTGGTAGAGCGCGACCACCGCGTCGAACTCGCCGAGCGCCGCCCGGAAGAAGACCGAGTCGGCGGGGAACGGCCCCGCCGCGGGCGCGCCCGCCCGGGCGGCGAGGCGGAGCGCCTCGGCGAGGAGCGTGCGCTCCTCGTCGCCGAAGTTCCCCTCCTCGCCCGCGTGCGGGTTGAGCGCCGCGAGCGCGATCCGCGGGCGGGCGATCCCGAGGTCGTCCCGCATCGCCTGGTGGGTGACCGCGAGCGTCTCCGCGATCCCGGCGGGCGTGAGCGCGCGCCGGAGCTTCCCGAAGGCGACGTGGTTCGTGGCGAGCGCGACCTTGAGCCGCTCGCCCGCGAGCATCATCACGCTGCGGGCCCCTCCGCAGCGCTCCTCCAGCCACTCGGTGTGCCCGACGAAGCCGGGGAGCGCGCGCGCGACCTGCGCCTTCGACACGGGGGCGGTGGTCAGCGCGTCCGCCTCGCCCCGGCGGACCGCCGCGAACGCGGCCTCGAGGAACGCGAGCTGCGCCGCGCCCGCCACGGGCACCGGCTTTCCCGGCCTCGCCGCGCCGGCGGGGAGCCGGGTGACCGCCACGAGCGCCCCGCGCGCCGGGAGCGGCGCGCCGAGCGGCACGACCGGGAGCCGGAGGATGGAGAGCTCGCGCGCGAACAGCCGCGGGTCGCCGAAGACGAGCGGGGCGAGCTCGCCGCGCAGCGCGCGCAGCGCGGCGGCGGTCACCTCCGCGCCGATCCCCGACGGGTCTCCGAGGCTCACCGCGATGCGGGGCAGGGTGGGCATGACGCCTTCCCGGGACGCCGCGCGTCCCTAGCCGCGGAGCTCCGGGAGCTTCACCTCGACGACGGCGGACTTGCGGAGCTCGTCGAGCACCTGCTGCCGCGTCTGGCCGAGCTGCTCCTCGAGGAGGCGGTTGCGGATCTCCTCCTTCGCGTCTTCGAAGCTCTTCGCCCCGCCGAGCCGGCGCTCCTCGACCTTCACGATGTGGAGCCCCGGGCCGGCCCGGACGAGGCCGGAGAACTTCCCGTCCTCGAGCGCGAACGCGGCGTCCTCGAGCACCTTCTGGACGGTCCCCCGGCGCAGCCAGCCGATGTCGCCGCCCTCGGCCGCGGAGGGCCCCTTCGAGAACTCCTTCGCGGCCTTCGCGAAGTCCTCGCCGGTCGTGAGCCGCTGGAGGATCCGCTCGCCTTCGGCGCGCGCCTTCGCCTCCTCCGCCGGGGCCGCGTCCTCGCGGAGCGGCAGGAAGATGTGGCGGACCCGGACCTCGGGGTCGCCGCCGAACTCCTGCGGGTGCGACTGGTAGTAGTTCCGGAGGTCCTCGTCCGTCACCTTCCCGCGGCCGCGGACCTTCGCCTGCATCACCTGGTACGTCTCGAGCTCGCGCCGGATCTGGGCGCGGAAGCCGGCACGGTCGAGCCCCTGCTCCCCCAGGGCGCGATCGAGCTGCGCGTCGTCGAAGTGGTTGCGGGTCTTGATGTCCTCGACCGCCGCTTCCACCTGCGCGTCGGTCACCTCGAGGCCGAGCGACTTGGCCTGCTTCTGGAGGAGGCGCTCGGACACGAGCTGGTCGAGCGCGCGGCGGAGCGTCTTCCCGCGAGCGTCGTCCCGCTCCGCGCCGGAGAGCGCGTCGGCGCGACGGAGGTCCGCCCCGGCCCGCTCCTCGATCTCGGAGAGCGTGATCACCTCTCCGTCCACCACCGCGGCGACGCGGTCGATCACCGCCGCGGGCGCGGTCGGCTTCGCGGAGGGGGCCGGCGCGGTCGGCGCGGCGGCGAGCAGGAGGGCGGGCAGGAGCGCGATCACGGGGTCACCGCGGCGAGGGCCTTCTCGTCGATCTGGATCTTGGCGCGCTGGTGGAGGCCCTTCAAGAACTCCTCCTGCGCCGCCGCCCGCTTCTCGCGAGTGAGCCTCTCGCGGATCGCGGCGCGCGCCTGCTCGAGCGTCCGCCGCTGGGCGGGCTTCTTGTCGGTCACGCGGAAGAGGTGGAAGCCGTACGGCGAGGGCGTCACGTCCGAGATGGCGTGGAGCGGCATCGCGAAGCAGGCGTCGAACACCTCGGGGAACCCCGACCCGCGGCCGATGTAGCCGAGGTCGCCCCCCGCCTTCCCCTCCGGCGCGATCGAGGACTTCTTCGCGACCTCGCCGAACGTCTGCGGGTTCTTCCGGAGCTTGTCGCGGAGCGACTGGGCCTCCTCGCGCGTCGTCACCACGATCTGCTGAACCCGCACGCGCTCCGGCTCCTGGAACTCCTGCGCGTGATCCGCGTAGTACCGGTCGACCTCGGCGTCGACGACGGTGACGCCCGGGAAGACCTGCTCGTCGAAGAGCCGCTCGATCGCGAGCTGGTCGCGCAGCCGCGCCTTGAGCTCGGTCTGCGAGAGCCGCTCCTGGGCGAGGAGGTCGTCGAAGTGGGTGCCCGGGTACTCCGCGCGGAGCCGCAGGAACGCGCGCTCGACCTGATCCTGACCGACCGCGATGGACCGCGCGTGCGCCTCCTGCAGGAGGAGCGCCTTGTCGACGAGCTCCTCCAGCACCTTGCGCCGGAGCACGTCGAGCGGGCCCTCCCCCTCGCCGGCCCCGGCCCGCGCCTCGCGCAGGTCGCGGGCGAGGGTCTCGGTGGAGACCGGCTCGCCGTTCACCACGGCGACGGCGCGCGAGGCCTTCGCCGCCTCGCGCGAGCCGCCGCAGCGGCCGCACCCGAGGGCGAGGGCGAGCGCGGCGGCGGCGAGGGCGACCCTGCGCACGCTACTGGCGCGGCGCGGGAGCGCCGGCGGGCGCCGGGTGCGGCGGCGCGCCGGGCGCCTGGGGGATCATCTGCGGGCCGCCCATCATCATGGGCCCGGGGCCAGCGCCGGGGCCGGGCATGCCGCGGGGCGCCCCCGCCTGGACCGGCGCCTGGGCGACCTCGACCGCCTCGAGGGCCTTGTCGTCGACGGCGACCTTGGCCGTCTCGCGGAGGCCCTTCAGCCACTCGTCGAACTCCTTCGTCTTCTTGTCGCGCGAGAGCTTGGCGGCGATCTGGCCCTTCACCTGGTCGAGGGTCCGGTTCATCTCGGGCTGCTCGCCCGCGAACTTGAGGAGGAAGACGCCCGACGGCGCCTCGACGACGCCGGAGGTCTCGCCGGGCTTGAGCGCGAACGCGGCGTCCGCGACCGGCTTGCCGTACGCCTTCTCGAGCTCCTCCTGCGACCGGAACTGGAGGTCGCCGCCGACCTGCTTCGACGCCGCGTCCTCGGAGACCGCCGCCACCTCCGTGTTGAAGGCGAGCGGGTTGTTCTTCTTCTCCTCGGCCTTGATCTTCTGGAGCGTCTTCTTCGCGAGCGCGACCTTCTTCGCGCGGTCGGGCGAGCCGGCCGGCGCGTTCAGGACGACCGCCTGGACCCGCACCTTGCGGGCGCGGACGTACTCGGCCTTGTGGTCCTCGTAGTACTTCGCGGCGTCCGCCTCGGGCACGTCCGCGCCGGCGTTCGGATCCGCCTGGAACTTCTTCTGGACGAGCTTCTGCACCATGATCTTGCGCAGCGTCGCGCGGACGTCCGGATCCTTGTCGAGCCCCTGGCGCTCGGCCTCGGCGGCGAGCACCTCCTGGCGGACGAGGTTGTCGAGGAACTCCTTCTTCCGCTCGAGCGTCGTGTAGCGCGCCCGGATGAAGGGCGACTGCTCGTCGAGCCTGGCCTTGAACTCGTCGGAGGTGATGAGGATGCCGTTGCCCTGGGCGACGGGGACGCCCGTCTTCTTGCCGCCGGGCTGGGGCTGGCAGGCAGAGGCGGCGATCGCGAGAAGGCCGACGATGAGGAGACGACGCATGGCGAAGAGCTCCTGCGGCTAAGGGGTGAAGGGCGCGCGGCGGCGGAAAGGCGCCGGGCGCGAGGAAAAAAGCACGGAACGACGGAAGGATCAAGCGCGGCGGCCCGCCCTCGGAGGGCCCGCCCGCTGCCTAGCCCCAATGCCAGTCACTTAGCGGCCGGCCGCTTCCGGGGTTGCTGAGGATCTTCAGCTCACGACGGTGGGGTAGAGGCGTTCCGGCTCGGTGGGGTCCTCAGGGCTTGGGCACGTCCGGGTTCTGGCTTCGGCGAACGCTCCCGTAGGGCCTCGGGCATGGCCCCCGTCCTCCTGCGCCGCCGCCAGAGTCGCAACCGGCACCGGACGGTCGGACGGGTCCAGAAACGTAGACGCCGGCGCACGCCCGGGCGCGCCAGCTCCCCGCGAGAGCGGTCCCGTACGGTGGCGGGCACGGCGAGCGCCATGGGCGCGGCCCCGAACGGTCACCGGAGCTGACGCGCGAAGCTGTCACGCCGCGTGCACGCCGGCTCCGTAAGGACCCCGTATCCGATCGCAGCGACGGCGGCGTGCTCGTCGGAGGGGGCCAGCCCGGGCCCGCGCGCGCGCCGCCGATGGGGCTACGGCCGAGCCATGGGCACCGTGGTGCCGATGCTCCGCGGTCATCGTGGTTCGCCCGCAGCCACTTCGGCAGCCGCCACCCAAGGGCTGGGGAGGCGTCTCCGACGAGCACGCCGCCGTCGCTGCGGTCGGACCGCTCCGATCGACGGAGCCGGCGTGCACGCGGCGTGACAGCGGCACACGCCCGACCCGCTCGTCCTCGGTGGCGCCCTCAATGGTTGCGCCGTGCCGGCCGCAGTCCGGTTCCGGTGCCGTGGGCCGCTGGCGCGCCCGGGCGTGCGCCGGCGTCTGCGTTTCCGGGCTCTCTCGTCAGGCCGGCGCCGGTCGCGACTCTGGCGGCGGCGCAGGAGGACGGCGCCTTCCCCGGCCCGCCTCGGTGGCGTTCGGTCCGGGCGACGAGATCGTCGAGATGGAGCCGCACCACAATGTGCGCGATCTCGAGAGGCCGGCCCGCTAAGTGACCGGCATTGAGCCTAGCCCGGGCGAGCGCAGCCGGCGAGCTCCCCGAGGAGCTTCCGGGCGGCCTCGAGGAGCTCCCGTCCCGCGGCCGCCTCCTGGGCCGGGGTGGGCGCGGCCATGGCGGCGGCCACCGCCGCCTGGACCCGGGCGGCCGTCACGGCCTTCGCGCCGGTGACCCCTCTGCGCGGCGCCCTCGGCGGCGGGGGCCGCCTCGGCGCATCGCCGAGGGCGGCGACGAGCTTCATGTCCGGGGTGAGCTTCAGCCGGCCGCCGGATCCCTGCACGTGCTTCGCGAGCAGGAACGGATCGAGGGTCGCGGTCTCGCCCAGCGTGAGGACGAGC
>DASWCJ010000157.1:0-6993 GCA_036390155.1 Anaeromyxobacter sp. | reverse complement strand
GCCGCCACCGCTCCATCGCCACCTCCGCGCGAGCGCAGGCTCGCTCGAAGGCGAAGAGGATCACGGGCGGATGGGCCCTGTCGATTCCCCGGCGCGCAAGCGATCGGATTCATGGGGCTTCCGAACCGATCGGCGTTCTAGAGCCCCTCGTTCGCGCCTTGCTCGGCGTGAGACCCGGCTTCTAGCCCCCGCGCACGCACCGGACGAGCGCCCTGGCGCGGTCGCGCAGCTCCGACGACCACGCTAGCCGGGCGGAACGCGTCGGTCGCGAGCGCGAACCAGTAGTACTCGGTGACCGCGCCGGGTTCCGCTCTGCAGGCCGTCGATGATCGCGGCGGGATCGAGGAGCGGGTCGTCCGAGCGGTGCCCGAAGTCGATTCGCCACAGCCGCCACGGCGCCTTCCTCGACGGCTTCTCGCTGCACGCCGGCGTCCGGATCCACGGCATCGTGACGGGCGAGAGGCTGTGCCGCTACCTCCTGCGACCGCCGCTCTCGCTGCAGCGGCTCTCGCAGGGCGAGGAAGGCCGGCTCGTCTACCGGATGAAGCGTCCACGCGGGGGATCTCTGTTCCTCCTCCTCGCGCCTGACGAGCTCCTGGCCCGGCTCGCGACCCTGGTACCGCAGCCGCGGGTTCACGGCCTGAGGTACCATGGCGTTTTCGCGCCGAACTCCAAGGTGAGGAGAAGGGCCGTGCCGGCCGCGCCGGACCCCGTCTCGGCGGCTCCGGAGACTCCGGCGACGATGACGGAGAAGCCGCTGCGGGCGAAGCCGGCGAGGATCGCACGCAAGTACCGCGTTCCCTGGGCCGATCTGCTCCAGAAGTTCTTCGCGATCGACGTTGCTCGCCTGTCCGGGCTGCAACGGCCGGAGCAGCTCATCGCCTTCGTTCGGTTTGGACTTCCTATCCGCCGCGCCCGCAAGAACCGCTTCGGCTCCGCCTCCGAGATCGGCGTGTTCGAGCTGTTCCTCGTCTTCGACTCCGCGTGAGACCCTCGACCACCTCGGCCTCGACTCGACCGGGCCGCCGGTAGCCCGAGCTGCGCCGCCGCCGGAGCAGGTCGATCTCGGCCCAAGCTACGGCGCCGCGGACCCGATCTACCCCGAGTGAGCCAGCGCGCCCTCGCGTCGGTGGACGGCCGCGTCCTCGGCCTGCCTCGCAAAGTCCCGAACGCCCTTGTCGGGTCGGGCGGCCTCTGGCGCGCTTCGACTCCGCGTGAGGGCGAGCGGGGGCTGTTTAGAGGATGCGCAGTATCGGTCGCGAATCACGGGTTTGGAGTTCCTACCCGCGGAAGCGCGCCACGCATCCAGGCCGCCGGTTGGGTCTCGCGGCGATGGCGGAGAACGGGTTCGGCAACTGCTCGAATCACTACGAGTGCCAGGCCGCGTGTCCGAAGGGCGTCGACGTGAAGTTCATCGCCCGGCTGAACCGCGAGTTCGCGAAGGCCCCGATCGCGGAGAAGGTGGGCGCCTTCACGCCGGCGCAGTAGACCGGCGACGGCAGAACCTGTCGGCGACGGGGCAGGGGCGCGAGCCTCTGCCCCGTTTCCGATGGGGACGCTCCGGCGGCGCGGCACGTGCCTGCTCGCTCGCAGGCAGGGCCCTCCCGCCTGGGCGTGAAGGCCGCCGCGATGCAGTCCGGGTCGGTGAGCGGGGGAGGAGAAGATCTCGCTCTCGCTCTCCGGCCGCTTCGGCGTGTGGGTGGCCTTCCACCCGTTCAGCCAGGAGCGAGAAGCTCGCGAGGAAGGTCGGCGCGGGCCTCGACTGGAGCCGCGAGGCGGAGGACGAGGCGATCCTGTGGGCGCAGAAGAAGGGTGATCGCAGCGGGCGCATCGCCTATCAGTTCGCCTGCGACTTCGTGGGGCGGCGGGTGATGGCGCGGGGGGTGCGGTAGGCCGCCAGGTCGGACCCCCGATGGGCCACGCCACGACGGGGCTCGCTGGCGCACGCCCTGCAGCCCGGGACGGCGAACCGATGGAATGCCCGGAACCCGAGCCGGTCCTCGAGGCCGTCGAGGCGAGCTGCGCGTCGCGTGAGCAGCGCTGCCCGGAGCTCGGGCTCGGCGTCCTGGGCGCCGCCCGCCCCGAGCCCGTCGAGCGGCGCGCGCCGCGGGCCGGCGCGGGGCGGCTCGAGATCGCCCGCGTCGACGGCGCGAGCGCGATCGTGGCGTCCGCCGCGACGAGTCCGCTTCAGCTCCTCGCGCCGTCGCCGCGCGGCCGCTGCGCGTGGGTGATGCCGGCCTGCCACGGCGGCGGGCTCGTCGCCGGGGACGACGTCTCGCTCGAGGTGGAGGTCGGCGCGGACGCGGTCGCGCTCCTCTCCACGCAGGCGGGCACGAAGGTCTACCGCTCCGCGGGCGCCGTCGCGGCGCAGCGGCTCGACGCGCGCGTGTGGCCGGGCGCGCTCCTCGCGGTGCTGCCGCACCCGGTGACCTGCTTCGCGGGCGCGCGGTACCGCCAGGCGCAGGCGATCGCGCTCGACCGCGGCGCGAGCCTCGTGTGGCTCGACGCGCTCGCCGCGGGGCGGGTCGCCCGGGGCGAGCGCTGGGACTTCCACGCGTACGCGTCCCGCCTCGAGCTCTCGATGGGCGGCGCGCTCGTGCTCCACGACGCGCTCCGCCTCGTGCCGGGCGAGGGCCGGCCCGTCGCGGAGCGGCTCGACGGCGTCGACCTCGTCGCGACCATCGTCCTCGTCGGCCCGGCCGTGGCGTTCCACGCGCGGGCGCTCCTCCACGCGCTCGCGGCGGCGCCGGCGGACGGCGGTAGGCCCGTCCTCGCCGCGGCGAGCCCGCTCGCGGACGGGCTCATCCTGCGCGTCGCGAGCCGCAGCGTCGAGGCGGGCCTCGCGTTCCTGCGCGAGCCGCTCGGGTTCGTCGAGGCCGTCGTCGGCGCCGATCCGTTCGCCCGAACCCCGTGACACCGGAGGGATGATGCACCTCACGCCCCGAGAGATCGACAAGCTCACGCTCCACCAGGCGGGGGTCCTCGCGCAGAAGCGGCTCGCGCGCGGGCTCCGCCTGAACCAGCCCGAGTCGGTCGCGCTCGTCGCGACGCAGCTCCTCGAGCTCGTGCGCGACGGCCGGCGCGTGTCCGAGCTCATGGACCTCGGGCGGAGGATGCTCGGACGGCGGCAGGTGCTCCCCGGCGTGCCCGAGCTCGTCAAAGAGGTGCAGGTCGAGGGGACCTTCCCCGACGGCACGAAGCTCGTCACGGTCCACCACCCCATCGCGGCCGAGCACGGCGACCTCGCGCTCGCGCTGTACGGGTCCTTCCTGCCGGTGCCCCCGCTCTCGACGTTTCCGGAGGCGCCGCCCGACGCGCCGGAGGAGGCGAGCCCGGGCGAGGTGCTCCCCGGACCCGGCGCCCTGGTGCTGAACGAGGGGCGCGAGGCGATCCGGCTCCACGTGACGAACCTCGCCGACCGGCCGGTGCAGGTGGGCAGCCACTACCACTTCGCGGAGGTGAACCCCCTCCTGCGCTTCGACCGCGGGCTCGCGTACGGTCGCCGGCTCGACGTGCCGGCCGGCATGGCGGTGCGGTTCGAGCCCGGCGAGACGCGCACGGTCGACCTCGTGGAGATCGCCGGGCGCCGGATCGTCCGGGGCGGCAACGGACTCGCGCCGGGGCCGGTCACCGGCGAGGGCCGCGAGCGCGCCGCCGCGGAGGCGCGGGCTCGCGGCTTCGGCCACGAGGAGGAGCGCTGACATGGCCCGGCGAATGGAGCGGCGGCAGTACGCGCAGGTCTACGGCCCGACCGTCGGCGACCGCGTCCGGCTCGGCGACACCGCGCTCGTGCTCGAGGTCGAGCGCGACCACGCGGTGTACGGCGACGAGTGCGTGTTCGGCGGCGGCAAGGTCCTGCGCGACGGGATGGGCCAGGCGGCGGCCACGCCGGCGGACGAGGTGCTCGACCTCGTCGTCACGAACGCGCTCGTGGTCGACCACCTCGGGATCGTGAAGGGCGACGTGGGCGTGCGCGGCGGCCGGATCGTCGGCGTCGGCAAGGCGGGCAACCCCGACGTCATGGCGGGCGTGACGCCCGGGATGGTGATCGGGCCGGGGACCGAGGTCGTCGCGGGCGAGGGGCTCATCCTCACGCCGGGCGGCATCGACACGCACGTGCACTTCATCTCGCCGCAGCAGGCGCACGAGGCGATCGCGAGCGGCGTCACGACGCTCGTCGGCGGCGGCACCGGGCCGGCGACGGGCACGAACGCGACCACCTGCACTCCGGGCGCGCGGCACGTCGCGCTCATGCTCCAGGCGACGGACGCGCTCCCGGTGAACATCGGCCTCCTAGGCAAGGGGAACGCCTCCGCGCCGGAGGGGCTCGCCGAGCAGCTCCGCGCGGGCGCGTGCGGCCTGAAGCTGCACGAGGACTGGGGGACGACGCCGGCAACGATCGACGCCTGCCTGCGGATCGCCGACGCGTACGACGTCCAGGTCGCGATCCACACCGACACGCTCAACGAGGCCGGCTGCGCCGAGCACTCCATCGCAGCGTTCGCCGGGCGCACCATCCACACCTTCCACACCGAGGGCGCGGGCGGCGGGCACGCGCCGGACATCATCCGGGTGTGCGGCGAGCCGAACGTGCTGCCGTCGTCGACGAACCCGACCCGGCCGTTCACGGTGAACACCCTCGACGAGCACCTCGACATGCTGGTCGTCTGCCACCACCTCGACCCCACGCTGCCCGAGGACCTCGCGTTCGCCGAGAGCCGCATCCGCGGCGAGACCATCGCGGCGGAGGACATCCTGCACGACCTCGGCGCGATCTCGATGATGAGCTCGGACTCGCAGGCGATGGGGCGCGTGGGCGAGGTGGTGACCCGCACCTGGCAGACCGCGGACAAGATGCGCCGGCAGCGCGGGCGGCTGCCGGAGGAGCGCGGCGACAACGACAACCTCCGCATCCGGCGGTACGTCGCGAAGTACACGATCAACCCCGCGATCGCGAACGGGATGGCCGACGAGATCGGCTCGGTCGAGCCCGGCAAGCTCGCGGACCTCGTCCTGTGGCGGCCGGCGTTCTTCGGGGCGAAGCCCGAGCTCGTGCTGAAGGGCGGGTTCATCGCATGGGCGCAGATGGGCGACCCGAACGCGTCGATCCCGACGCCGCAGCCGGTGCTCGCGCGGCCGATGTTCGGGGCGCTTGGGCGCGCCGTCGGCGCGACGAGCCTCGCCTTCGTGTCGCGCGCCGCGGTCGAGGACGCTTCGGTGCACGGCCTCGGGCTCGCGAAGCGGCTCGTCGCGGTCCACGGCTGCCGGCGGCTCGGCAAGCGCGACATGAAGCTCAACGACGCCCTGCCGCGGATGGAGGTGGACCCCGAAACGTACGAGGTCCGCGCCGACGGCGTCCTCCTCCGCTGCGAGCCGGCCGCCCGCCTTCCCCTCGCGCAGCGCTACTTCCTGTTCTGATGACGCCCTGGCTCCTCCTCCAGCTCGCCGACTCGGCGCTCCCCACCGGCGGCTTCGCGCACTCGGGTGGGCTCGAGGCGGCGGTGCAGCTCGGCCGGTGCCGCGGCGCCGCAGGCCTGGACCGGTTCGTCGAGGAGGCGCTCTGGCAGGCGGGCTCGCTCGCGGCGCCGTTCGTCGACGCCGCGCTGCGCGACCCGAGACGGCTCTCCGAGATCGACGCGCGCTGCGACGCCGCCACGCCGGGGGAGGTCGCGAACCGGGCGAGCCGCGCGCAGGGCCGCGCGCTCCTGCGGGCGGGGAGCGCCCTCGCGTCCGCCGTCGCGACGCTCGAGGACGAGGTCCGGCGAGGCGGCCTCGCGGGGCACCTCGCGCCGGTGTCGGGCGCGGTCCTCGGCCTTCTCGGCGCGACGCCCGAGGAGGGGGCGCGGCTGCACCTCTTCTTCGTCGCGCGCGGCATCATGTCCGCGGGGGTGCGGCTCGGGGTGACCGGGCCCCTCGAGGCGCAGGCCGCGCTCGCCCGCGCGGGAGCCGTCGCGGAGTCGGTCCTCGCCGAGACGGCGGGGCGCGCGCCCGAGGACGCCGCGGCGACGTCCCCGCTCCTCGACCTCGTGCAGTCCCACCAGCCGCGCCTCTACTCGAGGCTCTTCCAGAGCTGACCATGAACGGCCACTCCCTCCACTCCGGGCACGACCACGGCCACGCGGCCGGGCCGGGCTCGTTCCAGCATCGCGACGCGCCGCGACCGCGCGACCTCGGCCGGCGCGCGTTCACGGTGGGCGTGGGTGGGCCGGTGGGGAGCGGGAAGACCGCGCTCGTGCTCGGCCTCTGCCGGGCGCTCCGCGACGGGCGCTCGCTCGGGGTGGTGACGAACGACATCTTCACGCGCGAGGACGCCGAGTTCCTGGTGCGGAACGACGCGCTCCCGGCGGAGCGGATCCGAGCGGTCGAGACCGGCGGCTGCCCGCACGCCGCGATCCGGGAGGACATCACGGCGAACCTGCTCGCGCTCGAGGAGCTGACCGAGGCGCACCACCCCGACCTCCTGTTCTGTGAGTCCGGCGGCGACAATCTCGCCGCGCACTTCAGCCGCGAGCTCGCCGACTACACGATCTACGTGATCGACGTCGCGGGCGGGGACAAGGTGCCGCGCAAGGGCGGCCCCGGGATCACCCAGGCGGACCTCCTCGTCGTGAACAAAACCGACCTCGCGGAGGCGGTGGGCGCCGACCTCGGCGTGATGGCGCGCGACGCGGCGCGGATGCGCGGGGACGGACCGGTGGTGTTCGCGCAGGTCGCGCGCGGGCCCGGCGTCGACGAGATCGCCGCCCACGTGCTGCACGCGTGGGGACATGCGGTGGAGGAGAGGGAGTAGGCGACGGCCGCTCCCTCTCCGTCCATCCGTCGAGCCGACGAAGTCGTGCACGCGGCGAGGGCGGGGGGGATCCGTCAGGTCCTGCTAAGCTTCGCTCTCCACACGAGCGGGGAGGGTTCGGATGATCGTCTTCGGAACGAGGGGGAAGGTCGTCCCCGGGCCGCGCAAGCAGGGCATCGTCTGCGCGAACTGCGGCAAGGAAG
>DASWCJ010000156.1:0-14220 GCA_036390155.1 Anaeromyxobacter sp. | reverse complement strand
TGGACCGCGCCGCCGACCCGGAGCGCCGAGCGGAAGAGCCGGTTGTACGCGGGTGAGCGCGACTCGAGGTAGCCGAGCGCGGCGCGGGTCGCGACGGTCTGGCTCTTGTAGTGCCACGACTGGAGGATGCGGCGCTCCAGCACCGAGACCTCGCCGGTGTCGATGTCCACCGGGCACGGCTTCAGGCACTTGTGGCAGATGGTGCAGTGGTCGGCCACGTCCTCGAGCCAGCGCAGGAGCTCGAACCGCGTCGATCGCTTCCGCTGCGCGTCATAGAGGAGCGCCTCGATGAGCGAGCCGATCGCGAGGTTCTTGTTCCGCGGGTGGAAGAACATCCCGCGCGCGGGGTGGTAGACGCAGCAGTCGGCCTTGCACTTCCCGCAGCGAACGCAGTGGGCGATCGACTTCGCGAGCTCCTCGAGCTGCCCGTGCTGGAGGATGCGGGCCTCGAGCTCGAGCAGGTTGAAGGAGGGCGTGAAGACCCGGTCGAGGACGTCGAGGTCCTCGAGCTTGCCCGGGTTCATCAGCCCGCCCGGATCCACCTCGCGGCGATGGACGCCGAG
Organism: Anaeromyxobacter sp.; assembly: GCA_036390155.1. GTDB lineage: Bacteria > Myxococcota > Myxococcia > Myxococcales > Anaeromyxobacteraceae > Anaeromyxobacter. The sequence goes on along the minus strand of DASWCJ010000156.1, from coordinate 13,657 downwards.
CTCCCGGACCCGCTCCGGCTCCAGGTACTTGAGCTTCGTGATCCCGATCCCGTGCTCGCCCGAGACGACGCCGCCGAGCGCGACCACCTTCGCCATCACGCGGTCGATGACCTCCTCCGCGCGCTCGAGCATGGGCCGGTCGTTCGAGAGCACCGGCACGTTCACGTGCACGTTCCCGTCGCCCGCGTGCATGTGCGTCGCGAGCACGATGAGCCGGTCCCGGATCTCCTTGTGCGCGCGCTCGAGCCGCTCGGTCAGCTCGGCGTAGCCGCGCACGAGCTGGGTGATCTCGCGGTGCAGCTCGTTCAGGAGCGCGAGCGAGCGCAGCTCCTTCGGCGGCGCGGCGGCGAGGGCGGCGCGCGCCCGCTCGAAGCGCTCGAGCGCCGCGGGGATCTTCGCGGCGAGCCACTCCGGATCGCCCGGCGGCGGCGTCGCGGCGCGCAGGACCTCCTCCGCCCGCTCGACGAAGCGGGTCTGCGCGTACCGCTCCTCCTCGACGTTGATCGCCTCGACGAACCGCGCGAACTCGGCGAGCGCGTCGAGCGGGAGGACCACGTCCTCGTTCATCTTGAAGGCGTTGGTGCGCCGGGCGATCGCGCCGAGCTTCTTGCGGTCCGCCCAGAACCGCTTCCCCTCTGCGGCGTCGCGCGCCGCGAAGAGCAGGGTGTTCGGGTGCGCCGCGAGGATCGCGTCGATCTTCGCGACGCCGCGCTCGACCTGCGCCGCGTCGTGCCCCACCACGTCGACGAGGAGCACCGCCTTCGGCGTCTCCGCCCGCGGCGCCTTCACCTTGTACTGGATGGCCCGGACGTACTCGTCGTCGAAGTGCTCGAGCGCGGAGAGCGCCTCGCGCCCTTCGTTCGGGAACGGGAAGGCGCGCGCGAGCTCCAGGATCACCCGCGAGGCCTCGTCGAAGTCCGGCCCGAAGAACTCGAGGCAGAGCGTCTTCTTCGCCTCGTGCTCCGGGTAGAGCACGAACGCCGCGGAGGTGATGACCCCGTCGGTCCCCTCCTTCTGCAGGCCGGGGACGCCGCCGAGCGCCTTGTTCGTGATGTCCTTCCAGAGCCCCTTCTTGCGGATGTCCGCGCCGCGGAGCGCGATCCGCTTCACGAGCGCGCCGCCGTCGTCCACCACCTCGAAGGTGACGGTGTCCTCGGGGAGGATCTTGCGGAGGCGGTGGTCGACGCGCCGGACCTCCCAGCGCCTCCCCGACGGCATCGCCATCCGCCAGGCGACGAGGTTGTCGATGCAGGTGCCGTAGAGGACGCAGTCCTTGCCGCCCGCGTTCTCCGCGACGTTGCCGCCGATGGTGCAGGCCCAAGCGCTCGTGGGATCCGTCGCGAACACGAGCCCGCGCTCGTCGGCGTACTCCATCGCCCGCTCGGTGACGACGCCCGCCTCGAGCTCGAGCACCTGCGCGCGCGCCTCGCGCCCGTCGTCTCGGCGGAAGGTCCGCTCGACGACGCCGCGGATGCGGTTCAGCTTCTCGGTGTTCACGATCACGCACCCGGGCCGCAGCGGGACGGCGCCGCCGGTGAGGCCGGTGCCCGCGCCGCGCGGGATCGCCTTGAGGCCGAGGCCGGCGATCGCGGCGAGGAGCGGCGCGACCTGGTCCTCCGCGGACGGCATCACCACCGCGACCGGCAGGTGGAGGCGCCAGTCGGTCGCGTCCGTCGCGTGCGAGACGATCGTGAACGGGTCGAAGAGGACGTTCTCCTTGCCCGCGACCGCGCCGAGCTCGCGCGTCATGCGCCGGCGCAGCTCCGGCGCCCCGTCCACCTCGCGCCGGAACTCCTCGAGCAGCTTGTGGCAGTCCGCGAGCACCTCGAGCACGCGTGGCTCGCCGTTGGCGTAGCGCTGCACGAGGCCGAGGTCCTTTTCGATGTTCTCGAAGAAGCGCCGGCGGCGCGGGTCGGAGTCGACGAGCTCCTGGAAGAGGAACGGGTTGCGCCGGTGGACCAGGATCTCCCCGAAGAACCGGGCGAGGAGCCGCGCGCTCCGCCCGGTGACGCGCCGCGACCGCAGCTCCTCGAGCCGCGTCCAGACGGCGGGCCCGAGCAGGAGCGCGATCGCCTGCCGATCGTCGGCGGACGTGTAGTTGAAGGGGATCTCGCGGGGGGTGGGGCGGTCGCTCATCGGGCCTTCGGGGTCGCCGCGACAAAATGGACCACTCCGGGCGGCGATCGGCGGCAACCATAGCAGATCCGCCCGCTTGGGTGCGAATCGCACCGTACCGCCGACGCGGGACTTCCGCTGCGAGCGAACCCGAGGGATGCTCCCTTGCGGGGGCGGGAAAGCAGGGCCGTGGATGAGCACGGAGTGGGACCCGACGCTGGCGATCGGGCACGCCGAGATCGACGAGCAGCACGAGGAAATCTTCCGCCGCTACGGGGCGCTCGTGGAGGTGATGGCCTCCGGCGAGGTCGCCGACCTGAGCCCGCTGTTCGACTTCCTCGGCGGCTACGCGGTGGAGCACTTCGCGGCCGAGGAGCGGCTCATGGCCGCGGCGGCGTATCCGGGCGCCAACGTCCACGCTGCCGCGCACGCGCGCTTCGTGCGAGAGTACGCGGAGCTCGTCGAGCTCTGGCGCGCGAACGGGACGACCCACGGCGTCGCGGTGAAGACGAGGACCTGGATCGGAGACTGGCTGCGGGCGCACATCTCGGGCGTCGATCAGTCCCTCGCGCGGTACCTGCGTGCGCGCCGGGCGCACTCCGAGACGCCGCCACCGGCGTGACGCTCCCGTGAGGACGAGCCGGCGCGGCGCGCCGGGGGAAGGGCCGCGATGAAGCTCGAGTGGACCCCGGCGATGTCGGTCGGGAACGAGGAGATCGACGCGCAGCACCAGGAGCTCTTCCGCCGGGCGGGGAAGCTGCTCGAGGGGCTCCACCGCGGCGAGCCCGGCGAGATCGGCGAGCTCGTCGACTACCTCCACCGGTACGCCGTCACCCACTTCGGCGCGGAGGAGGCGGCGATGCGCGACGCCCGCTACGCCGGGTACGCGCGCCACAAGGCCGAGCACGACCGGTTCATCGGAGACCTCCTCGTCCTCGCGGCGGAGCACGAGCAGAAGGGCGGGGGCGCCTTCCTCGCGCTCCGGGTCGACCACTGGCTGCGCGGGTGGCTCCGCGAGCACGTCTCGGGCACCGACACCGAGCTCGCGCGCTTCCTCGTCCGGCGGAGCGCCTGACCGTGGGCACGAACCTCCAGTGGACGCAGGCCCTCGCGGTGGGCGTCGAGGAGGTGGACGAGCAGCACCGGGAGCTCTTCCGGCGCGCCGAGCGGCTCATCGCAGCGCTGCGCGGGGGCGAACGCGCCGAGGTCGTTCCGCTCCTCTCCTTCCTCGAGGGGTACGTCGTCTTCCACTTCGAGGCGGAGGAGCGGCTGATGCGCGAGCGCCGGTACCCTGGCCTCGAGGCGCACGCCGGCGCCCACAAGCAGTTCCGCGAGGCCTTCGCCGAGATGATGGCGAGGTTCCACCGCGCCGGGCCGACCGCGCTCCTCGCGCTCACCGTCCACAACTGGCTCTCCGACTGGCTCCGCTCGCACATCGGCGACCTCGACCAGCAGCTCGGGCGCTGGCTCGCGGCCGACCGGGCCTGAGCTTCCGCGAGGGCCCCCCTCGACTCCGCCGCGGAGATTTGCTCCAATGCGCGCTCTCGCGCTGGACCGAGCCGAGCCCACAGCCCGACCCGTTCCTCGCATCCGACACCCGCGCCCGCGGGTGAAGGGCGGCCAGCAGCGATCGACCTGAACCTCCCGCCCGCGCCACCGGCCCGGGCGGCTCGATCGTCTCCGGAGCCCGCATGCCCGTCCCGTTCAAGCGCGTCCTGGCCGCAAACCGCGGCGAGATCGCCATCCGCATCTTCCGAGCCTGCACCGAGCTCGGCATCCAGACCGTCGCGGTGTACTCGGAGGAGGACCGGCTCTCGCTCCACCGGTACAAGGCGGACGAGGCGTACCTCGTCGGCAAGGGGAAGGCGCCCATCGACGCCTACCTCGGCATCGACGAGCTCGTCGGCCTCGCGAAGCGGCTCGAGGTGGACGCGATCCACCCCGGCTACGGGTTCCTCTCCGAGAACGCCGAGTTCGCCGAGGCGTGCGAGCGGGAGGGGATCGTCTTCGTCGGCCCGACCGCCGAGATGCAGCGGAAGCTCGGCGACAAGGTCGCGGGGCGCAAGGCGGCCCTGGCGGCGGGCGTGCCGATCGTCCCGGGGACGGCAGAGCCGATCGCGAACGACGAGGAGGCGCTCCTCTTCGCGCGCCAGCACGGCTACCCCATCATCGTGAAGGCGAGCGCCGGCGGCGGCGGCCGCGGGATGCGGGTCGCGCGCGACCAGCGGCAGCTCCTCGAGGGGCTCGTCTCGGCCCGCAGCGAGGCGCGGGCCGCCTTCGGGAACCCGGCGGTCTTCCTCGAGCGCTACATCGAGCGTCCGAAGCACATCGAGGTGCAGGTGCTCGGGGACCACCACGGGAACCTCGTCCACCTCTTCGAGCGCGACTGCTCGATCCAGCGCCGCCACCAGAAGGTGGTCGAGTTCGCGCCGTCGCTCGCCCTCACCCCCGCGCTGCGCGCGGCGATCTGCGAGGACGCGCTCAAGATCGCGCGGAGCGTCCGCTACCGGAACGCGGGGACGGTGGAGTTCCTCCTCGACCCGGAGGGGAAGCACTACTTCATCGAGGTGAACCCGCGCATCCAGGTGGAGCACACCGTCACCGAGGCGATCACCGGGCGGAACCTCGTCACCGCGCAGCTCCTCGTCGCGCAGGGGGTGAAGCTCTCGGATCCCGAGATCGGCATCGCCAGCCAGGGCGACGTGCAGATGCGCGGCCACGCGATCCAGTGCCGGATCACCACCGAGGACCCGCAGAACGGGTTCGCGCCGGACTACGGGGTGCTGCAGGCGTACCGGAGCCCGGGCGGCTTCGGGGTGCGGCTCGACGCCGGCTCGGCCTACGGCGGCGCGGTCATCACCCCGCACTACGACTCGCTCCTCGTGAAGATGACGACCTGGGGCCTCACCCTCGGGGCGGCCGCGCACATCATGGACCGCGGGCTCCAGGAGTTCCGGATCCGCGGCGTGAAGACCAACATCCCGTTCCTCGAGAACGTGATGCGGCACCCGGACTTCCTCGCAGGCCGCTGCGACACCTCCTTCATCGAGGCGCGGCCCGAGCTCATGCAGGTCCGCGAGAAGAAGGACCGCGGGACGAAGCTCCTCAAGTTCCTCGGCGAGGTGATCGTGAACGGCTCGCCCGGCGCGGCGAAGCCGCTCCGCAGCGCCGAGCTCCGCGCCCCGCGGATCCCGAAGGTGGACCTGACCGCGACGCCGCCGAAGGGGACGCGCGACCTGCTCCTCGAGCGCGGGCCGGAGGGGCTCGCGCGCTGGGTGCTCGAGCAGAAGCGGCTCCTCTTCACCGACACCACCTGGCGCGACGCCCACCAGTCGCTCCTCGCGACGCGCGTGCGGAGCCACGACCTGCTGCGGATCGCGCCCGCGACGAGCCGGCTCGCGGCCGGGCTCTTCTCGCTCGAGTGCTGGGGCGGGGCGACCTTCGACGTGTGCATGCGGTTCCTCCGGGAGGACCCGTGGGAGCGGCTCCACCGGCTGCGCGCGGCGGTGCCGAACGTCCTCTTCCAGATGCTGCTCCGCGGGTCGAACGCGGTCGGCTACACGAACTACCCGGACAACGTGGTCGAGCGGTTCGTGGAGGAGGCGGGGAAGAGCGGGGTGGACGTGTTCCGCGTGTTCGACTCCCTCAACTGGACGAAGGGGATGACCGTCGCCTGCGAGGCGGTCCGCAAGCAGGGGAAGGTGCTCGAGGCGGCGGTCTGCTACACCGGCGACGTCTCCGACCCGAAGCGCGACAAGTACCCGCTCGACTACTACGTGAAGCTCGCGAAGGAGCTCGAGCGGATGGGCGCGCACTTCCTCGCCGTGAAGGACATGGCGGGTCTCCTCCGGCCCTTCGCGGCGCGCAAGCTCGTGAAGGCGCTGAAGGAGGCGGTCGGGATCCCCATCCACCTGCACACCCACGACACGTCGGGCGTGGCGGCGGCGACGATCCTGGAGGCGGCGCAGGCCGGGGTGGACGTGGTGGACGCGGCCCTCTCCTCGCTCTCCGGGCTCACCGCGCAGCCGAACCTGAACTCGCTCGCGGTGGTGCTCGCCGGGACGGAGTGGGATCCGGAACTCGACGACGAGGGGCTCCAGGCCCTCGCGAACTACTGGGAGACGGTGCGTGAGTGGTACGCGCCGTTCGAGTCGGGCCTGCGGAGCGGGACGGCGGAGGTGTACCGCCACGAGATCCCGGGCGGCCAGTACTCGAACTTCAAGCCGCAGGTCGCCGGGCTCGGCCTCCTCGATCAGTGGGAGGAGTGCAAGGACATGTACCGGAAGGTGAACCTCCTCTTCGGCGACGTCGTGAAGGTGACGCCGTCGTCGAAGGTGGTCGGGGACATGGCCATGTTCCTCGTGAAGAACGGGCTCGAGCCGGAGGACCTCTTCACCGAGAAGGGCACGGACCTCGCCTTCCCGGAGTCGGTGATCGGCCTCGCCCGCGGAATGCTCGGCCAGCTCCACGGCGGGTTCCCGGAGCGGCTCCGTAAGGTGATCCTGAAGGACCAGCAGCCGATCACGCACCGGCCCGGCGAGCTCCTCGAGCCGGCGGACCTCGAGGCGGAGCGGCAGAAGGCGGCGCAGCGCATCGGCGGCTACGTGGACGACAAGGCGCTCGTCTCGTGGCTCCTCTACCCGAACGTCTTCCCGGAGCTGGTGAAGCACCGGGACGAGTACTCGGACACCTCGGTCGTCCCGACGCCGGTGTTCTTGTACGGCCTCGAGCCCGGGCAGGAGACCACCGTCGAGATCGAGCCTGGCAAGACGCTCATGGTGCGGCTCGTGGCGATCGGGAAGATCGAGAACAACGGGACGCGCGACCTCATCTTCGAGCTGAACGGCGAGGCGCGCACCATCACCGTGCGCGACCAGTCCGCCGGGCAGGGCGTGACGCAGCGCGCGAAGGCCGACCGCGGCAATCCTTCGCACGTCGGCGCGCCGATGCCGGGCAAGGTGCTGAAGGTGAACGTGAAGGCGGGGGACGCGGTGAAGGCGGGCGCCGTCCTCCTCGTCACCGAGGCGATGAAGATGGAGACGAACGTGAAGGCGAAGGCGGACTGCACCGTCGCCGAGGTGAAGTTCAAGGAGGGGGAGAAGGTGGAGAAGGAGGACCTCCTCGTCGTCCTCGCCTAGACTCCGCCTACCCTGAGCCCCCGCGCGGTCCAGGCTCCCGTCGGGGCGGGACACCCGATCACGTGACACACGCAGGTCGTTGCACGCACCGGCAAAACGGGGGACCCTGGGCCGAACCCGGAGACTCCCCTGCTTTCCACGCTGCGAAGCCGCCTGCTTGCGCTCGTGCTCGTCGCCGTCGTGCCGACGGTGGCGATCTTCGTGTCCTCGGTGCGCGCGCAGCAGCAGCTGCTCGCGCAGCAGGCCTCGAGCGCGGTGACGAACCTCGCGTCCCTCATCGCCGAGCGGAACCAGCGCGCGGTGGACGTCGTCCGTGGCGCCCTGCTCGGCGTCTCCCGGATCTCGGCGGTCGCGTCGCTCGAGGGCGCGCGCTGCAGCGCGAACCTCGCGCCGCTCCTCACCGAGGAGCCGCTGCTCATCAACATCGGCGCGGTCCTCCCGGACGGGACGGTCTACTGCAGCGCGGCGCCCAGGCCGGCGAACGTGAACCTCGCGGATCGGCCGTTCGTCCGCGACGCGCTCCGGTTCGGGGGGCTCGGCGTCGGCGAGTACGTGATCTCGCGGATCCGCGGCGTCGGCGCGCTCGGGTTCGGGTACCCCGTCCGCGGCCCCGACGGCGCGATCGTCGCCGTCGCGTACGCGTCGCTCTCCACGGTGCGGCTCCAGGCGGACCTCGACGAGCTCGAGCTGCCGCCCGGGAGCGAGGTCGCGGTGCTCGATCGCCGGGGCGTCACCCTGAGCGCGCGGCCCTCGGGAGATCGGTGGGCCGGAAAGGCCTTCGACGAGCGGCTCGTCGCGAAGGCGCGCATCGCCGGGTCCCCGGTGGCGCTCGTCGGAACGGACGAGGTGGAGCGGCTCTACGACTTGCGGGTGGTGACGGGGTCGGACGGGACCGTCGCGATGCAGATCCTCGTCGGCATCCCGCTCGGCGCCGTGATCGATCCGGTGAACCGCATCGCGAACCGCGCGCTGTTCGGGTCGCTCGTGGCGAGCGCGCTCGCCCTCGCCCTCGCGGCCCTCGTCGCGGAGTTCCTCCTCGTGCGGCGCCTCCGCCGCCTCGGGGAGGCCGCTCGCAAGATCGCCGCCGGCGACCTGTCGGCCCGCACCGGGATCGCCTCGGGCGACGAGATCGGCCAGCTCGCGGGGCGGTTCGACGACATGTCCCGGGCGCTCGAGGAGCTCGACCGGGAGAAGCGGGTCCGCGAGGAGCAGCTTCGACAGGCGCAGAAGATGGAGGCGGTCGGCCAGCTCGCGGGCGGCGTCGCGCACGACTTCAACAACCTCCTCACCGTCATGCTCTCCGCGGGGAGCTCGCTCCGCGACCGCCTCCCGCAGGGCGACCCCGGCCAGGAGGAGGCGCGCGAGATCGTGGAGGCCGCGGAGCGGGCCGCCGCGCTCACGCGGCAGCTGCTCGCCTTCTCGCGCCGCCAGCACCTCGCGCCGCGGCTCGTGGACCTCGGCGAGATCGCCTCCGGGATGGAGGCGATGCTCCGCCGCACGCTCGGCGAGGCGGTCGCGCTCCGCTTCGAGGTCCAGGGGCCCACGGCGGTGTGGGCCGACCCGGGCCAGGTCGAGATCGCGCTCCTGAACCTCTGCGTGAACGCGCGGGACGCCATGCCCCGCGGCGGCCGGCTCGACGTCGGCGTCGGGACGGTCGCGGCGGACGACCCGGTCCGCCCCGTGGGCGCGGACGTGCCGGCCGGGGCGCTCGGGGTACTCTCGGTGCGGGACACCGGGACCGGCATCGACGCGGCCACCCGCGCGCGCATCTTCGAGCCGTTCTTCACGACCAAGGGGCAGGGGCGGGGCACCGGGCTCGGGCTCCCGATCGTGCACGGCGTCGTGACGGAGGCGGGAGGCGCGATCCGCGTCGAGTCCGACGCGGGACGCGGGACCGAGTTCCGGCTCTTCTTCCCGCTCCGGGCCGGGGAGGCGCGCGGCGCGCTCGAGCGGCTCGCCCCCGCCCACCCGACCGGGACCGAGACCGTCCTCGTCGTGGAGGACGATCCGCACCTTCGCGGCGTCGTCCGTCGGGTCCTCGCGCAGCACGGGTACGTGGTGCGCGCCGTCGGGTCCGCCGGCGACGCCCGCGCCGTGACCGGCTCGGCGCCGGACCTCATCATCGCCGACATCATCCTCCCGGATGGGAACGGCCTCGACCTCGCCCGCGAGCTCTCCGCGCTCTGGCCGACCGCCGGGGTGCTCTTCATCTCCGGCTACGCCGGCGAGCACCTGCGCGCCATCGGTGCGCTCCCGCAGGACGTCCACCTGCTGCCGAAGCCCTTCACCGCGGAGACGCTGCTCGTGCGCGTCCGCGAGGGGCTCGCTCGCAAGCCCTCGGGCTCCCAACCCTCCGCGGCGTAGCCGCCCCCGCTCGTCCCTCGCGGGGGACGCCCCGCGAACGCCCGCGCCGGCGCCGCATCACCGATCGGTGCCGCCGCCTCGCCCCGCCGTTATGTAGGCGCCGGAGAGGGAGCGGAGCGACGATGCCGGAGAACGAGACCTCCACGACAGCGGGCGCGCCGCGGGCCGCGTCCCGCGCCCCGGTGGTGAACGACCTCTCGATCCAGGTCGCGACCGCGAACGGCTCGGGCTCACAGTCCTCGAATATGGTCCTCCTGCGGGCGATCTTCGGGATGGGGGTGCCGGTCTCGGGCAAGAACCTCTTCCCCTCCAACATCGCGGGGCTGCCGACCTGGTACACGATCCGCGCCTCGAAGGACGGGTTCGTCGGCCGCAAGAAGGAGATCGACGTCCTCGTCGCGATGAACCCGGAGACCGCGCAGGAGGACGCCCGCGCGCTCGCTCCCGGGGCCGTCGCCGTCTACGACGCGCCGCTCGCGCTCGAGAAGGTGCGCGACGACCTCTTCCTCTACCCGGTCCCCTTCGACCGGATCGTCGAGCCGATCGCCGGCGACGCGAAGCTCCGCAAGCTGCTCCGCAACATGGCGTACGTGGGGGTCCTCGCCCGGCTCCTCTCCATCGACCTGGCCGAGGTCGAGGCGGCGATCGCGCGGCAGTTCGGGAAGAAGGCGAAGGCCCGGGAGCTGAACCTCGCGGCGGCGCGCGCCGGTTTCGAGCACGGCGCCGCCCTCGAGAAGCGCGATCCGTACGCGGTCCGCAGGATGGACGCGACCCGGGGGAAGATCCTCGTGGACGGGAACTCCGCCTGCGCGCTCGGCGCGATGTTCGGCGGGGTGACGGTCGTGACCTGGTACCCGATCACCCCGTCGTCCTCCCTGGTCGAGACGCTCGCGGGGCACCTCGCCCGCCACCGCGTCGGCCCGGACGGCAAGGCGACCTTCGCGGTGGTCCAGGCGGAGGACGAGCTCGCCGCGGTGGGCATGGCGATCGGCGCCGGATGGGCGGGCGCGCGCGCGATGACCGCGACCTCCGGCCCGGGCCTCTCGCTCATGAGCGAGTTCGCGGGCCTCGCCTACTTCGCCGAGGTGCCGGTCGTGATCTTCGACGTCCAGCGGGTCGGGCCCTCGACCGGGCTCCCCACCCGCACCGCGCAGGGGGACGTCCTCTCGACCGCCTTCCTCTCGCACGGCGACACGCAGCACGTGTTGCTCCTCCCCGGCTCGGTCGAGGAGTGCTTCTCGATGGGCGCCGAGGCGTTCGACCTCGCCGAGCGGCTGCAGACGCCGGTGTTCGTGCTCACCGACCTCGACCTCGGGATGAACGTCTGGATGGCGGACCCGTTCGCGTACCCGGCGCGCCCGATGGACCGCGGGAAGGTGCTCTCGAAGGCCGACCTCGACCGGCTCGGCGGGTTCGCGCGGTACCGCGACGTGGACGGCGACGGGATCGGCTGGCGGACCCTGCCCGGCACGGACCACCCGAGGGCCGCCTACTTCACCCGCGGCACCGGCCACGACGAGAGCGCCGCCTACTCGGAGAGCCCGGTCACGTTCGAGCGCAACATGGAGCGGCTCGCCCGAAAGCACGAGACGGCCCGGACGCTCGTCCCGCCGCCGGAGCGGCACGGCGGGGGCGAGGCGCGGGTGGGGATCATCGCCTACGGCTCCTCGCACGCCGCCATCCTCGAGGCGCGCGCCCAGCTCCGGCGGGAGCGGGAGCTCGAGACGGACTACCTGCGCGTCCGCGGCTGGCCGTTCTCCCGCGAGGTCCACGCGTTCGTCGAGCGGCACGACCGGGTCTACGTGGTCGAGCAGAACCGGGACGGGCAGCTGGCCGCGCTCCTCAAGCTCGACCTCGCGCCGGAGCTCGTATCCCGGCTGCGGTCCATCGCGCACGTGCACGGGCTCCCGCTCGACGCGCGCTCCGTCACCGACGAGCTCCTCGGCATGGAGGGGAGATAGCCATGGCGAACCCCGGCGCGCCCGCCCCGGCGGCGAGGACGAACCGCATCGGCCTCACCGTCCTCGAGTACCGCGGCGGCAAGTCCACCCTGTGCGCGGGCTGCGGGCACAACGCGATCTCGGAGCGGATCGTGGACGCGATGTTCGAGCTCGGCGTGCCACCGGAGCGGGTCGCGAAGCTCTCGGGCATCGGCTGCTCGTCGAAGAGCCCGGCCTACTTCATGAGCCGCTCCCACTCCTTCAACGGCGTCCACGGCCGGATGCCGTCGGTCGCGACCGGCGCGGCGCTCGCGAACCGCGGGCTCCTGCCGCTCGGCGTCTCGGGCGACGGCGACACCGCCTCGATCGGCATCGGCCAGTTCGTCCACCTCATGCGCCGGAACCTCCGGATGGTCTACGTCATCGAGGACAACGGGGTGTACGGCCTCACGAAGGGCCAGTTCTCGGCGACGGCCGACGTCGGCGCGAAGCTCAAGACCGGCGTCGTGAACGAGCTGCCGCCCATCGACACCTGCGCGCTCGCCATCCAGCTCGGCGCCACCCTCGTCGCGCGCTCCTTCTCCGGGGACAAGAAGCAGCTCTCGGCCGTGCTCAAGGCCGCGATCGCCCACGGCGGGACCTCGCTCCTCGACGTCGTCTCACCCTGCGTGACGTTCAACGACCACGAGGGCTCGACCAAGTCGTACGCGTACATGAAGGACCACGACGCGCCGCTCCAGGAGCTCTCCTTCGTGCCCGCGTTCGAGGACATCGCGATCGACTACGACCCCGGGACCACCACGGACGTGACGCTCCACGACGGCTCCCACCTGCGCCTGCGGAAGCTCGAGGAGGGCTACGACCCCTCCGACCGCGCGAGGGCGGTGGCGCGGCTCATGGCGTCGAGGACGGGTGGGGAGGTGCTCACGGGCGTCCTCTTCGTCGACCCGAAGGCGCAGAGCTTCATCGAGGCGCTCTCGCTCGCCGACGAGCCGCTCGCCACGCTCCCCGAGGAGCGGGTCCGGCCGCCGCGGGCCGCCCTCGAGGCGATCGTCGAGTCGCTGCGGTAAGGCCGAGACCACTTGCCCTGATTCGCTGCTGCGGCGCACGCTGGCTGCGCCGCCCCGACCGAGCGCGTGCGACCTCGCGCGCGATGCGCTATCCGTCCGGCATGGCCAAGGCGATCCGAATCCACCAGACCGGCGGGCCGGAGGTGCTGCGGCTCGAGGACGTGCCCGTCGGCCGCCCCGCGCCCGGCGAGGTCCGCGTCCGCCAGACCGCCGTCGGAGTGAACTACATCGACGTCTACCACCGGACCGGCCTCTACCCGCTCCCGCTCCCGACGGGCATCGGGGTCGAGGCGGCGGGCGTCGTCGAGGAGGTCGGGCCCGGCGTGGGGCACGTGCGCGCGGGCGACCGGGTCGCCTACGTCTCCGGGCCCGGCTCGTATGCGGCCGAGCGGATCCTCCCCGGCGACCGGCTCGTGAAGCTGCCGGACGGGATCGACGAGGGGACCGCGGCGGGCGCGATGCTGAAGGGCCTCACCGTCCAGGCGCTGGTGCGCCGCACGTACGCGGTGAAGGCGGGCGAGACGGTGCTCGTCCACGCCGCCGCGGGCGGGGTGGGGACGATCATGGTCCAGTGGCTGAAGGCGCTCGGCGCGATGGTCATCGCGACGGTCGGGAGCGACGAGAAGGCGAAGGTCGCGCGCGCGAACGGCGCCGACCACGTCGTCGTCTACACGCGGGAGAAGTTCCCCGAGCGCGTGAAGGAGCTCACCGGCGGCGCCGGCGTGGCGGTGGTGTACGACGCGGTCGGGAAGGCCACCTTCGAGGGATCGCTCGACTGCCTTCGGCCGATGGGGCTCATGGTCTCGTTCGGGAACGCGTCGGGGACGGTGCCGCCGTTCGACCTCGGCCTCCTCGCTCGGAAGGGCTCGCTCTACCTCACCCGCCCGACGGTGTTCAGCTACATCGCGAAGCGCGAGGACCTCGAGCGCGGCGCCGCCGAGCTCTTCGAGGTCGTCCGGAGCGGGAAGGTGCGGATCGACGTCTCGCGGACGCTCCCGCTCGCCGACGCTGCGGAGGCCCACCGGCTCCT
>DASWCJ010000155.1:0-4650 GCA_036390155.1 Anaeromyxobacter sp. | reverse complement strand
CTGACATGCACGCGCCGGGCCGACCCGCGCCAGGTACGGCGCGACGCGGGGTTCCGCACGCGCGCGCTGCGGAGGGCACGCAGCGGTTGCGCCGGGAGGTCCTGGCGCGCGAGGTTCGCGCCGCGCCCGGTGGAGCTGGGTGCGTCACTTCACCCAGCGGGTGGGTGAGCTCGCCCGATCAGCGGTGGGTGAAGTCGTCCGCCCGCCGGGGCGGCGTGCGGTCAGCGGCCGCACTTCTCCATGCAGTGGACGAGGCCGCGGAGGTTCTGCTCCACGAGCCGGTAGCGCGCGAAGCCGCCCTGGCGGCGCGCCGCGACGAGGCCGTGGCTGCGGAGGATGCGGAGCTGCTGCGAGACGATCGCCTGGCTCGCGCCGAGCTTCTCGGCGAGCGCGCCGACGACCTCCTCCTTGTCGCAGAGCGACGCGACGATCCGGAGGCGCAGGGGATGAGCGACCGCCTTCAGCACGTCGGCGACGTACAGCGCGCGATTCGCGTCGGCGGAAATGGGGCGAGCGGGGCGGGCCACACCGGGAAGATACCGCAACGAGCGGCCCGCGTGCTGCCGAGGTCGAGGGAGGCTCGCCGCGCCCGAACCTCGGGGGCGCTCCGGCGGCTCCCAGAGGCGCGCGGCGCCATTCCGCGGTAACTCTGGAGGAACGCATGGACCCCCGCCCCGGATCGCCCGCCTCGGCCCCCACCGCCCCGCCCCCGCCCACCCGCGATCCGGTGTGCGGCATGGACGTGGATCCCGAGCGCCCGCCGGGCGGGACGGTGCAGCGCGGCCGGTACGCCTACCTCTTCTGCTCGGAGGCCTGCCGCGGCCGGTTCGCAGCCGATCCGACGAGGTTCATCGCCATCGACCCGGTCTGCGGGATGGAGGTGAACCCGAAGGCGCCGAAGGGTGGCCAGCTCGAGCACGGCGGGCAGCGCTTCTTCTTCTGCAACCCGAAGTGCCTCGCGAAGTTCGCGGCCGATCCCCGCCCCTTCCTCGAGCCCGGCGGCATGCCGAAGGAGGCGCCTCCCGCCGCGCCCCCCGGCGCCGAGGTCGTCTGGGTCTGCCCGATGGATCCGGAGGTCCGGGAGAAGGGGCCGGTCCCGTGCCCGATCTGCGGGATGGCGCTCGAGCCGCTCGTCGTCGGCGGGATGCCGTCCGCGGAGGAGCCGCCGAACCCCGAGCTCGCCGCGATGTCCCGGCGGTTCTGGCTCGGGCTCGCGCCCGCCGTGCTCGTCCTCGCCCTCGCGATGGGCGACATGCTCGCGGGGGATCCGCTGCGCCACCGGCTGGGGTTCCGCGCCTTCGCGCTCCTGCAGCTCGCGCTCTCCGCGCCCGTCGTCCTGTGGGGCGGCTTCCCCTTCTTCGAGCGCGCGTGGCGCTCGCTCCGGACCTGGAAGCTCAACATGTTCACGCTCGTCGGGCTCGGGACCGCAGCCGCCTTCGGCTTCAGCGCCGCGGCGACGGTGCTCCCCGCCGGCCTCTTTCCCCCCGCGTTCCTCGAGCACGGCGCGCCCCCCGTCTACTTCGAGGCCGCCGCGGTCATCGTGGAGCTCGTCCTGCTCGGTCAGGTGCTGGAGCTGCGCGCACGGAGCCGCGTCTCGGGCGCGATCCGCTCGCTCCTCCGGCTCGCCCCCCGCACGGCGCGTCGGATCGAGGACGGCGGCGCCGAGCGCGACGTGGACGTCGCCGAGGTGAAGCCCGGCGACCGGCTCCGGGTGCGTCCCGGCGAGAAGATCCCCGTCGACGGCGTCGTCGAGTCCGGGGCGTCCGCGGTGGACGAGTCGATGATCTCCGGCGAGCCCGTGCCGGTGGAGAAGCGCGAGGGCGACCGGGTGACCGGCGCGACCCTGAACGCGACCGGGTCGTTCGTGATGCGCGCGGACCGGGTCGGGAAGGACACGCTCCTCTCGCAGATCGTGAGGATGGTGATGGACGCCCAGCGCAGCCGCGCGCCGATCCAGCGGCTCGCCGACGTGGTCTCCGGCTGGTTCGTCCCGGCGGTGGTGCTCTCCGCCGTCGCGGCCTTCGCCGCCTGGGCGGCGTTCGGCCCCGAGCCGCGCCTCGCGCACGGGCTCGTCGCGGCCGTCGCGGTGCTCATCATCGCCTGCCCGTGCGCGCTCGGCCTCGCGACGCCGATGGCCATCATGGTCGGGACCGGGCGCGGCGCGACCGCGGGCGTGCTCGTGAAGAGCGCGGAGGCGCTCGAGCGGTTCGAGAAGGTCTCCGTCCTCCTCGTCGACAAGACCGGGACCCTCACCCGCGGCAAGCCGGCGGTGGCGCGCGTCGAGGCGCTCCCGGCGGCGGGCGCCGGGGGCGAGGGCGAGCTCCTCCGCCTCGCGGCGAGCCTGGAGCGGGGGTCGGAGCACCCGCTCGCGGCCGCCATCGTCGCGGAGGCGGAGCGGCGCGGGCTCGCGCTCGAGGAGCCTCGAAGCTTCCGCACCATCCCGGGCAAGGGCGTCGCCGGGCAGGTCGCCGGGCGCGAGGTCGCCCTCGGGAACGCGGCGCTCCTCGCCGAGCTCGGGGTGGACGCCGCGCCGCTCCGCGCCTCGATGGAGAGGCTCCAGGCCGAGGGCGGGACGGTGATGCTCGTCGCGCTCGACGGCCGCCCCGCCGGCCTCGTCGAGGCGCTCGACCCGGTGAAGCCGGGGGCGGTCGAGGCGGTCCGGGCGCTGCGCGCCGAGGGGCTCCGGATCGTCATGGTCACGGGCGACGGGTGGACCACCGCGCGCGCGGTCGCGGCGAAGCTCGGGATCGAGGACGTCGAGGCGGAGGTGCTGCCCGGACAGAAGGCGGAGGCGGTGGCCCGCTGGAAGGTCGGGGGGCGCACCGTCGCGTTCGCGGGCGACGGGATCAACGACGCGCCCGCGCTCGCCGCCGCGGACGTGGGGGTCGCGATGGGCACCGGGACCGACGTCGCGATCGAGTCCGCCGGGCTCACCCTCGTGCGCGGCGATCTCGGGGGGCTCGTCCGCGCGCGCCGCCTCTCGCGCGCGACGATGCGGAACATCCGCCAGAACCTGTTCTGGGCCTTCGCGTACAACGCGGCGGGTATCCCGCTCGCGGCCGGCGCGCTCTATCCGATCGCCGGCGTACTCCTCTCCCCGATCATCGCCAGCGCCGCGATGAGCTTCAGCTCGGTGACCGTGATCGCGAACGCGCTCCGGCTCCGGAGCGCGCGGCTCGGATAGGCGCAAGGCCGGTCACTTCGCGGCGCCGGCCTCTCGCGGTCGTGCAGATCTCGTCGCCCGGACCGAACGCCGCCGTGGCGGGCCGGGGAAGGCGCCGGACCGGGGGCCAGGCCCGAGGCCCTACGGGAGCGGCTAGGCCAGGACGACCCGATCGGGATAGGGGACGGCGGGATCAACCCCGCCGTTCCCCTCCCACACCACCGGACGTGCGGGTCCGCGGCGAAGGCGCTGCGTCCTGGACCGCTACGGGAAGAGCGTGATGCGGAGGCCGACCTCGGCGGTCGTGTGCACCGTGCTCTCGGGGATCCCCTGCGACCCGGCGGAGTTCTCGTAGTCGCCGTAGCGCGTGAACCCGACGCCGCCGTACAGGCCGAACCCGAGGACGGGGTTCGAGCGGATGTCGTAGCCGACGCGGAGCCGCAGCATCTCCCAGCCGGTGTAGCGTGCGACGGTGGACGAGCCGCCGTAGTAGTCCGACGTCGTCACCTCGTCCGACACGCCGCCGGTGCCGACGGAGATCCACGGCGTCGCGTGCGCGAACGGGTTCACCGTGTATCGCGCGAGGATCCCGTACCGGAACGAGCCCGCGTTGCAGTAGATGCCGTTCGCGTCGCAGAAGGAGCGGACGTCCGAGCCGGGGTTGCCGGCCGCGCCCTCGACGTAGAGCCCGACGCCGAGGTGCGGATCGAGCCGGAGCCCGCCCTCGAGAGAGAAGTTCATCATCGGGCCGAAGACCTGGGACATGGGCACGCCGACCTCGGCGTCCCCTCCGTGGAACAGGCCGCCGATCCCGAAGGCGAGCCAGCCGGCCGCGGGCCCCATGTATTCCGAGGGCGGCGGGCGCTGCGCGTACGGCGGCGGTCCGTAGTTGCGCGGCGGCCCGTACGCGGGCGGCCCGTACGCGGGCGGCGGGTACCCGGGCGGCGGCGGCTGCTGCGGTGGCGGCGGCGCGAACTGGGGCGCGGCAGCGGCGGGCGGCGGCGCGGACCTCTGCGAGACGGTGCCGTCCTTGTACTCGATCCGGCGGACCTCGCGCGCCGGGATGCGGCGGTACGAGCCGTCCTGGAGCTGGACCGAGATGGTGTCCGGCGACTCCTCGATGACGGTGCCGACGACGCGGCCACCGTCGTTCGTGTAGACGGTGTCCGCCTGAGGCGTGGCGGCCAGCATGACGGCGGCGAGCAGGGCGAGCATGGGGGGTTCCTCCGTTGTGGTCCCGAGCTCCTGATAGCCAGGATCGTGCCGACCGCCCCGCCGCGGGATCCCGATCGGGTTTTCCCGTGTATTCCCGGGCGCTTCGGCGCAGACCTGACGGCCGATCCTCCGTCGCCTCTCCCGGGGCCACCGTGCCCTCCCGGCTCCCGGTGTCGCCGGGGCGCCACGCTCGAGTCACGACGTGCGGCCGTCGATCCAGCGCTCGACCGGGACGGGCTGCCAGGCGTCGAAGCGGTCGAGGAGCGTCGTCG
>DASWCJ010000154.1:0-3021 GCA_036390155.1 Anaeromyxobacter sp. | reverse complement strand
GCGATCGAGTCCGCCCCCGCGACCTGACGCCCGTCAGGTCTGCCTAGTAACACGACCACTTCAGGCCGAAGTGCGCCTAACCGCCCGCGGCGGCACGGGAATCGTGTGCCTCGCCACCGGGCGACTCGTCAAACTCGGGTGAGACGCCTTGCGTCGTCGGCGTGCATTCTTGCCACGGGACGCTGATCTCTCTTCGTGCAAGTGTCCTCGCCTGACCGCGCGGGTCCTCCGCCTGTCGGGCTACGTTTATCGCACCGGGGAGGGAAAAAAGACCATGATCGCGGTCGTGATCCCCGCGCGCACTGA
The DNA here is from genome assembly GCA_036390155.1 of Anaeromyxobacter sp. GTDB lineage: Bacteria > Myxococcota > Myxococcia > Myxococcales > Anaeromyxobacteraceae > Anaeromyxobacter. The sequence continues at coordinate 2,715 of DASWCJ010000154.1, read as the reverse complement.
TCCTGGATCGACCGCATCTCGCCCCGCGAGCGCGTGATCTTCACGTCGCGCTCGCGGGCGAGTCCTCACCCGAATCCTCCGTTCTAGCGACGTATCGGGGGCCGTGTTGCCGGTCAGCTCACGCGCCTCAGCACGAGGCACTTCAGATAGCGCCCCTCGCGGAACTGGAGCGCCACCGGGTGATCCGGCGGCTGCCGGGTCTCCTGCACGAGCTGGAGGTCCACCCGCGCCTTGAACGCGGCCTCCTTCACGGCGTCGGCGAACTGCTCCGCCGAGACGCGCGCCGAGCAGCTCGCGGTCACGAGGAGTCCGCCCGGCGCGAGGACGGCGAGCGCGGCGCGGTTGAGCGACGCGTAGCCCGCGAGCGCGGCGTCCACCGCCCGCTGCGACTTCGCGAACGCCGGCGGGTCGCAGACGACGAGGTCGAACCGCCGCCCCTCCTTCTTGTAGGTGGCGAGGAGATCGAAGCAGTCCTCGGTCGAGAAGGCGTGGTCCGCCATGTCGAGCCCGTTCGCCTTGAAGTTCAGGCGGGCGAGCGCGATCGCGTCCGCGTCCACGTCCACCGAGACGACGTGGGTCGCGCCGCCGAGGGCCGCCGCGACCGAGAAGCCGCCGGTGTACGAGAAGAGGTTCAGGACCTCGGCCCGGCCGCGCGCGAGGTCCCGCACCATCCGCCGGTTCTCGCGCTGGTCGAGGAAGTGGCCGGTCTTCTGCCCGCGGCGCACGTCCACGAGGACCTTCATCCCGTGCTCGTAGGTCTCGATGTGCTCCGGCGGCTCCGCACCCCAGAGGACCCGGCCGGCGGGGGCGCCGCCCTCCTCCTCGTCGTCGTCGCGGGGGATCTCGTCGCGGCCGTAGACGCCGGCGAGCCCGTCCGCCTCCGCCCGCAGCGCCTCGACGATCGCCGCCCGGTGGGGCACGAGCCCCGCGGAGTAGAGCTTCAGGACCGCGAACCGGTCGTACCGGTCCGCGATCACGCCGGGGAGCCCGTCTCCCTCGCCGTGCACGATCCGCAGCCCGGTGGTGTCGTGCACGAGCTCGCGCCGCAGCGCCATCGCGCGCGCCACCCGGCGCCGCCAGAAGACCGCGTCCACCTGCTCCGCCGGCTCGCGGGTCAGGATCCGGACGGTGATCGCCGAGCGCGGGTCGTAGTAGCCGCGGGCGACGAACCGGTCGCCGTCGGTGACGTCCACGATCGCGCCGGCAGGCAGGTCCTTCGGGGCGCGCTCGAGCGCCTTGCGGAAGACCCACGGGTGGCCCGCGCGCAGGTGGCGCGCGAGGTCTTTCTGGAGCCTCAGCTCGGCTTCGGGCTTCACCGCCTACCCCCTCGCGCGGCGCTCGGCCCGCGCGCGCGAGAAGTTTCCCACGACCAGGCCCGGCCGTGCCGCTCGAAGTGCGGCGACGAGCGCGCGGATCCCGATCGCCGGCCCCGCCCCGCCCCGCCCTCGCGCGAGCTCCATGTAGACGTCGGGATCGACCGCGAGCGGCCGCGTCTGCACCTGATCGACCCCGGTCCGCGCGACGAGCCGGCAGAGCCGCTCCGCCTCGCCCTCGCGGTCGGTCACGCCCGGGAAGGTGAGGAGGTTCAGCGCGACGTAGGCGCCCGCGTCCTTCGCGGCGCGGATCCCGCGCACCACGTCGGCGAGGGCGTAGCCGCGCGGGCGGTACCAGGCCGCGTACAGGTCCGGCGAGGCCGAGACGAGCGAGACCCGGACCGAGTCGAGCCCCGCCCGCACCAGCCGCCGGAGCGCGACGGGCAGGGAGCCGTTCGTGTTCGCGTGGAGCGAGCCGCGGGCCGTCTTCGCCCGGACGAGCCGGAGGGTGCGCTCGAGCTCCTTCCAGCGCAGGAGCGGCTCCCCCTCGCAGCCCTGCCCGAAGCTCGCCATCACGCGGCCGCCCGCGGTCTCGAGGTGGCGGATCGCGACCTCCGCCATCTCCTCCGCGGTGGGCGAGACCGGGATCCGCTCGTGGCTCGAGGGCGGCATCCCCTCCTGCGTCTCCGAGAGGCAGCCGATGCAGGCCGCGTTGCAGGAGGCGGACGAGGGGATCGCCCCCTCGTCGCGGAGGAAGAACGTGTTCTGGGCGGTGAAGCAGCGCCACTCGAGCGCGCAGCGCGCGAGCTGCCGGTAGATGCGGTTCGGGCTCGCCGCGAGCATCCGCTCGACCGCGCCGGGGAGGTCCGGGGTCGAGTGCGACGCCGGGCTCCAGTGCCGCCGCCGGTCGGTGTGGAGCGCCCACGCCACCGGCGCGTCGCCGTCCCCGAGCCCGGCGGCGGTGTACGCCCACTGCGGGAGGATCGGCGTCGCCCCGGCGGTCGGCAGGGCGGGGCGCGCCGCGGCCGGGAGGTAGGTGCGGGTCCAGCCGGGCGGGAGGGTCGCGCCCACCGCGTGCGGGACGAGCGTGCGGCGCCCGAGCTTCACCTCGTGCAGCACCACCCGCTCGCCGGTCGCGGGGTCGATGCCGACCGGGCGCCTTCCGGGCAGCAAGGTGAGCGTCGCCCCCTCCGGCAGGGCCACGGGCCGCTCCGGCGGCGCGAGGACGTCGTCGCCGCTCCGCAGCGCCGCGAGGAGCTCGGGGTGGTCGTAGACGCGACCGCGGTCGTCGGCGAAGAGGAGCTTGGCGCGCATCGGGGACCCGCTGGCCGCGGGGGTTCTACCACGGCGATCTGGGGTATACGTCTCTCGCCCCGCCCTCTCCACAAGGAGCTCTCCCATG
>DASWCJ010000153.1:0-19592 GCA_036390155.1 Anaeromyxobacter sp. | reverse complement strand
GGACTCCGGCATCGGCGGCGACGTCACGCTCCTCCACACGTCGCAGCTCGATCAGCTCATCAACATGGCCCGCGAGAGCTCGCTCTGGTACCTGCTCTTCGGCCTCGCCTGCTGCGGCATCGAGATGATGCAGACCGGCGGGCCGCGCGCGGACCTCATGCGCTTCGGCGCGATCCCGCGCGCCTCGCCGCGCCAGGCCGACTTCATGATCGTGGCCGGCACGCTCACCTACAAGATGGCCGAGCGGGCGAAGCTCCTCTACGACCAGATGGCGGAGCCCAAGTACGTCATCTCGATGGGCTCCTGCTCGAACTGCGGCGGGCTCTTCCAGTCCGCGTACTCCGTCTGCAAGGGCGTAGACAAGGTGATCCCGGTGGACGTCTACGTGCCCGGCTGCCCGCCGCGGCCCGAGGCGCTCACCGAGGGCCTCATCCGGCTGCAGGAGATCGTCCGGAACGAGCGCTGGTCCGAGAAGCGCCGCCCTGCCGCCGGCAAGTCGGAGGTCGCGTAGCGGGCCCCGTTCGCGTCACGTCCCGTGTTCCACGGGAGGCGGGTGCGGCGCGCGGGAGCGCCGGCTCGCTCGAGCCGCATCAGAGGAAGGCAATGACGACCGTCGAGATCCATGAACGGCTGAAGGCGAGGTTCGGGGACGCCGTCGGCCCGCTGTCCGAGCCGAAGATCGACCCGTTCTGCGTGGTGCCGAAGGAGCGGCTCGTGGAGCTGTGCCGCTTCCTCAAGGCCGAGCCCGGCGTCGACCTCGACCTCCTCGAGGACCTCACCGCGGTCGACTGGCCCAAGCGGAACGTGATCGAGGTCGTCTACCACCTCATCTCGACCAAGCACCGCCACGTCTTCAAGCTGAAGGTCGAGGCGGACCGTGCCGCGCCGGTCGTCCCGACGGTCGAGTGCGTCTGGAAGACCGCGAACTGGTTCGAGCGCGAGGTCTACGACCTTTTCGGCGTGGACTTCCCCGGCCACCCCGACCTGCGCCGGATCATGCTGCCGGACGACTGGATCGGCCACCCGCTCCGCAAGGACTACCAGGAGGCGGGCGGCTGGCACGGCATCTCCAACGTGCGCGAGAACCCTCTCGTCGAGCTGAAGCGCCTCGACGACGCCGCCCGGGCCGAGAAGGCCACGGCGGCCCCCGGGCCCACCGACGCGCAGCCGGCCGCGAAGGCCTGAGGAGCCGACCTCGATGGAAAAGCTCATCCTCCGCCGCGTCGACCGTCAGAACGAGGAGATGATCCTCAACTTCGGTCCGCAGCACCCCTCCACCCACGGCGTCATCAACTTCATCGTCGAGACCGACGGCGAGGTGCTGAAGCGGGCGATCCCGGACGTCGGGTACCTGCACCGCTCGATCGAGAAGATCGGCGAGGTGACCGGCTACCCCGGCTTCATGCCGTACACGGATCGCGTCGACTACGTCGCCGCGATGTTCGCGAACGAGGGGTACGCGATCGCGGTCGAGCGGCTCCTCAAGGTCGAGGTGCCGGCCCGCGCGCAGTGGCTCCGCGCGATCTCCTGCGAGCTCTGCCGCATCGCCTCCCACCTCGTCTCGGTCGGCACGATGACGATGGACATCGGCGCGTTCACGCCGATGGTCCACGGGCTCCGCGAGCGCGAGACGATCAACGACCTGCTCGAGGCGCTCTGCGGCGCGCGGCTCACCTACAACTACCACCGCATCGGCGGCGTCGCCTTCGACCTGCCCGAGGGCTGGCGGGACAAGACCCTCGCCTTCCTCGACCACTTCGACAAGTTCCTCGTCGAGTTCGACCGGCTGATCTCGTTCAACCAGGTCTACACGAAGCGGCTCGGCGACGTGGCGGTGATCCCCGCCGCGATGGCGATCGACTACGGCCTGTCCGGCCCGAACCTCCGCGGCTCGGGGGTGGACTGGGACCTGCGCCGCGACCTGCCGTACGGCGCCTACCCGCACTTCAAGTTCGCGATTCCGGTCGGCAAGGGCTGGTACGGCACGGTCGGCGACTCGTTCGACCGCTACTACGTGCGCTGCCTCGAGATGCTGGAGTCCTCGAAGATCGTCCGCCAGGCGCTCGAGTCGCTGCCCGAGGGCGAGATCGTCGCCAAGGTGCCCCGCCTCGTGAAGCCGGAGGCCGGCGAGGCGGTGGGCCGCGTCGAGTCCGCCCGCGGCCACCTCGCCTACTACGTCGTCTCGGACGGCACCGCGAAGGCCTGGCGGGTGCGCGCCCGGACCGGCTCCTTCACCGCGATGGGGATCATCGAGGACATCTCGCACGGCCTCATGATCGCGGACCTCGTCGCCCTCATCGCGAGCCTCGACGTCGTCGCCCCGGAGATCGATCGATGACCGCCGTCGCCACCCAAGCCCCGTACGCCCCGAAGAAGACCGCGCGGTCGGTCCTGCTCCTCACCCTCGCGGTGGGCGTCGTCCTCCCGGTCGCGCTCTTCGGCGCGATCATCGTCCTCTCCCCGCTCACGAAGCCGGCGATGCTCGGCGCGGTCGTCGACGCGCTCGGCGGGAACTGGGCCGCCTGGAGCCCCTCCGCGAAGGTCGGCCTGTACGCGGCCGGCGCGGCGCTCCTCGGCTTCATGCTCCTCAACTTCGGGGCGATCATCTCCGGCACCACCGTCTGGTGGGAGATGCGGGTCAGCTCCCGCATGCAGAGCCGGGTCGGCTACAACCGCGTCGGCGCCGGCGGCTTCTTCCAGTGGATCGCGGACGCGGTGAAGCTCCTCCTCAAGGAGGACCTCATCCCCGCGGACGCGGACCAGCTCCTCTTCCGCGCGGCCCCCTACTTCGTCCTCGTCGGCTTCGCGCTCACCTTCGTCGCGCTGCCCTTCGGCGAGAGCCTCATCGCCGCCGACCTCAACGTCGGCATCTTCTACATGATCTCGGTGACCGCCCTGGTGGTCGTCGGGATCCTGCTCGCCGGCTGGGCCTCCAACTCCAAGTGGGCGCTCTTCGGCGGCATGCGGTCCGCCGCGCAGGTGGTCTCGTACGAGATCCCGGCGGGCGTCGCGATCATGGTCCCCATCCTGATGGCCGGGACCCTCTCGATGCAGGGGATCATCCGGGCCCAGGGCGCGTGGCCGTGGCAGTGGTTCATCGCGACGAACCCGTTCGCCGTGGTCGCGTTCGTGATCTTCTTCATCGCGCAGCTCGCCGAGGGCAACCGGACGCCGTTCGACCTCCCCGAGGCCGACTCCGAGCTCGTCGCCGGGTACCTGTCCGAGTACTCGTCGTTCCGGTTCGCGCTCTACTTCCTCGTCGAGTTCGGGAACCTCTGGGTGATGGCCGCGGTCGGCGTGACCCTCTTCTTCGGCGGCTGGCAGATCCCCTTCGTCGGCCCCGAGACGTTCGCGGCGGCGAAGGGCGCGAACGCGCTCCCGGCGCTCGGCTGGTGGGGCCTCCAGGCCCTCTCGCTCGTGGTCTTCGTCGTGAAGACCCTCGTCCTCCTCAACGTCATCGTCTGGATTCGCTGGACGCTCCCGCGCATCCGGGTGGACCAGATGATGTCGCTCTGCTGGAAGTACCTCGTCCCGTTCGCGTTCCTCTCCTTCGTGGGGACGCTGCTCTGGATGGTGCTGGTCGCGCAGGCGCCGGTGGTCGCGCAGGCGACCGGGATCGTGCTCACCGCCGTCTTCGTGGTGGTCGTGGCGCTCTTCCTCAAGCAGACGAAGGCCAACATCTCGGCGGTCGGCGATCAGGTCGACCTCTCGAACTGGTGAACCGGAGCCGGCAAGACATGGGCACCTCTTCCGTTCGCGAGTACACCGGCGCCATCAAGGACACCTTCGTGTCCTTCTGGCACGGCCTCTCCATCACGCTGTCGCACCTCGCCCGGCGCCCGATGACGGTGCAGTACCCGGACCGGACGGCGATGCACGTGCGCGACATGCTCCCGCCGCGCTACCGCGGGTTCCTCGAGGTCGACGCCTCGATCTGCACGGTCTGCCAGGCCTGCGAGCGCGCCTGCCCGATCGGCTGCATCCAGATCACGATCGAGAAGGACCCGGCGAACCCGAAGAACCGGTACTGCACCCAGTTCGACATCGACGAGGCCAAGTGCATGTTCTGTGGCCTCTGCGTCGAGCCGTGCCCGACCGGCTCGATCCAGCACACCCGGGAGTTCGAGGGCTCGGTGGCGAACATCCGCAACCTCGTCTTCCGGTGGGCGGACCCGTCGAGCCCGTTCCCGGTCTACAAGGTCGACAAGACCGCCGAGTACTACCCGCGCGTGGAGCTCGGCTCGCTCGTGCGCGCGAAGCTCTCGGCGCAGAAGTGGGCCGCGCCGGGACCCAAGTTCCTGCCGCCGCTCCCGCCGGAGCTCGCGAAGCCCGCGGCCGAGAAGAAGGCCGCGCCGGCCGCTGCGGCCCCCGCCGCGAAGCCCGCTCCCGCGTCGGCCGCGCCCGCCCCTGCGGCGGCCGCGCCCGCGCCTGCGGCCGTCCCCGCCCCTGCGGCGCCCGCGGCCGCTCCCGCCGCGGCCGACAAGCCCCCGATCCCCGAGAACAAGTGAGGCCGCGAACGATGCGCATCGACGCCCGCAAGCTCTCCCTCTGGTTCATCGCGACGCTCGCCGTCGTGGTGTTCCTCGGCTACATGACGACGCAGGTCATCCAGCCCGCCTTCGCGAAGGGCGGGCCCGCGCCGTCCGGCCCGGCCGGCCTCACCGACTTCCTCTTCTACGTGATCGCGGCGCTCACGGTCGCCGGCGCGCTCGGGGTCGCGCTCTCGCGCAACATCCTCTACTCCGCGATGGGCCTCCTCATGGCCCTCCTCGGGGTGGGCGCCCTGTACGTCTACCTCGCCGCCGACTTCGTCGCGGTGACGCAGCTGCTCATCTACATCGGCGGCGTCCTCGTCCTCATCCTCTTCGCGGTGATGCTGACGAACCGGATCACCGAGGTGAACGTCTCGAACACCTCGTTCGGCCTGTTCGGCGGGATCCTGCTCGCCGCCTCGGTCGCGCCGGTGCTCGTCGCGGTCGTGACGCTCACCCCCTGGCGCGTGCGGCTCGCCGCGCCGGCGATGGCGGCCACCACCGAGGCCATCGGCAACGGCTTCCTCACCACCTGGCTCCTCCCGTTCGAGGTCGCCTCGCTCGTGCTCCTCGCGACGCTCGTCGGCTCGATCGTCATCGCGCGGAAGGAGATCAAGGCCGACTAGGCCGGAGACGCCATGACCGCCATCAGCCTCACCCACTTCCTCATCATCGGCGCGCTGCTGTTCACCGCCGGCCTCGTCACCGTCGCCACGCGGAAGAACGCGGTCGGCATCCTGATGGGGGTCGAGCTCATCCTGAACGGCTCGAACGTGAACTTCGTCGCCTTCAACCACTACGTGACGGGCGGCGTCTCGGGGCAGGTGTTCGCCCTGTTCGTCATCGTCCTCGCGGCGGCGGAGGCCGCGGTCGGCCTCGCGATCGTCCTCGCCATCTTCCAGACCTTCAAGACCATCGACGTCCGCTTCGCGGACCTCATGCGAGAGTAGCGATGGAACTCACGACCCTGAAGACTGTCGCGAGCGCGTTCGCCGGACTGGTCCGCGCGACCGCCGAGCACGCCCAGGCCGCCGTCGCGGCGGGCGCCGAGCACCTCCAGGCCGCTGCCGAGCACGTCCAGGCCGCGGGCCAGGCCGCCGCGGAGCACGGCGAGCACGCCGCCGCCGCCGCGGGCGCGGCCGCCGAGCACGGCGGCCACGCGGCCGCCGCCGCCGGGCACGAGGTCGCGCACGCGCTCTCGGCGATCCCGGTCCACCACGTCTCGTACCTCTGGCTCATCCCGCTCTTCCCCGTCATCGGCGCGACGATCAACGCGGTGATCGGCTGGAAGCTGCAGCGGATGTTCGGCAAGAAGATCGTCCACCGCATCGCGGTGACGGCGATGCTCCTCGCCTTCGGCACCGCCCTCTACGCGTTCGCGGAGATGCTCTCGCTCCCGGGCGACCAGCGCTTCCTCCAGAACACCCTCTGGAACCTGCTCACCGCCGGCCGGCTCACGGTCGACGTCGGGTTCGCGCTCGATCCGCTCTCGATGATGATGGTGCTCGTCATCACCGGGATCGGCTCGCTCATCCACGTGTTCTCGATCGGCTACATGGCCGACGAGCCGTCCTACTGGCGGTTCTTCTCGTACCTGAACCTGTTCGTCTTCGCGATGCTCCTCCTCGTGATGGGGGACAGCTTCGCGATGATGTTCTTCGGGTGGGAGGGCGTCGGCCTCGCCTCCTACCTCCTCATCGCCTTCTGGTACACCGACCCGGAGAAGGCCGCGGCGGGCATGAAGGCGTTCGTCGTGAACCGCTTCGGCGACTTCGGCTTCCTCGCCGGCCTCCTCCTCCTGTTCTGGGGGCTCGGCGGCGCGTGGACGCCGCGCGAGGGGCCCCGCACCACCGAGTACGTCCCGAAGGCCGGCATGCAGGCGGTCGCGGGCGCGACGAACGCGGCCGAGTCCGACGCGCTCGCGCCGCGGGTCGACGGCGTGAAGGTCGGCCCGACGATGAACTTCCGCGAGCTCCGCGACCAGGTGGTGGTCGAGGGGACCGGCGTGAAGAAGGGCCTCCTCGGCCAGGAGATCTGGGGCGTCTCGCTCCTGACGCTCGTCGGGATGCTCCTGTTCGTCGGCGCGATGGGCAAGAGCGCCCAGCTCCCCCTCTACGTCTGGCTCCCGGACGCGATGGCCGGCCCGACGCCGGTCTCCGCCCTCATCCACGCGGCGACGATGGTCACCGCCGGCGTGTACATGGTGGCGCGGCTCAACTTCATCTACGCGCTCTCGCCCTCGGCGATGGGCTGGGTCGCCCTCATCGGCGCGCTCACCGCGATCTTCGCGGCGTCGATCGGCTTCTTCCAGTACGACATCAAGAAGGTCCTCGCCTACTCGACCGTCTCGCAGCTCGGCTTCATGTTCATCGGCGTCGGGGTCGGCGCGTACTGGGCCGGCGCGTACCACCTGCTCACCCACGCCTTCTTCAAGGCGACCCTCTTCCTCGGGTCCGGCTCGGTGATCCTCGGCTGCCACCACGAGCAGGACATGCGGAAGATGGGCGGGCTGAAGAAGTACATGCCCACCACGCGGCTCACCTACCTCGCCGCGTGCTGGGCCATCGCCGGCTTCCCGTGGATGAACGGCTTCTACTCGAAGGACGAGATCCTCTGGAAGGCGTTCACCTCCGAGCACCTCGCGCTCTTCGGCCACCCCACCCCCTGGCTCGGCGGGCTCATCTACCTCGTCGGCATCATCACGGCGACCGGGACGAGCTTCTACATGTTCCGCTCGTACTACATGACCTTCACCGGCGAGTACCGCGGCGGCGAGGGTCATCACGACGAGCACAACGAGGACCCGCACGCCGCGACGGCCACGGCGATGTCGGCCACGTCGGTGACGGTCCACGCCTCGGACGGCGCGGTCCACGCGGACGGCCACGCCCACGGCCACGCCGCCCCGGCGCACGGCGCGCACGCCGCCCCGGCCCACGCGGCGGCCTCGTACGCCGGCCACGGCCACGACCCCCACGCGGCCCCGGCGCTCGACGATCACGACGACGCCCACGCGCACGGCGGCCACCACGGCGGCCCGCCGCACGAGTCGCCCTGGACGATCACCCTCGTCCTCTCGCTCCTCGCGCTCGGCTCGTTCCTCACCCTCTTCATCGGCATCCCGGCGGCCTGGACCCACGCGGTCCCGGCGCTCGGGTCGATCTTCGGCCACGAGCCGCTCCTCGAGCAGTGGCTCGCGCCGGCGCTCCCCGCCGCGCACGGCATCCCGTTCGCGGAGAAGCCCCACTGGATGGAGTACGCGTTCCAGGGGATCGGCGTCCTCGCCGGCGCGGTCGGCTGGCTCTTCGCGATGGTCCTCTACAAGGACGCGCGGAGCACCGTGCCCGCGACGCTCAAGGCCCGGTTCGAGGGGATCTGGACCGTCGTCTACAACAAGTACTACGTGGACGAGGTCTACGCGGTCCTCCTCCTCAAGCCCTCGGTCGGGGTCGCCCGCGTCTTCAGCGCGTTCGACGGCACCGTCATCGACGGCCTCGTGAACTTCGCCGGGTGGCTCGGCCGCAAGGCCGGCCAGCTCGACGCCGCCATCGACAAGTACGTCGTGGACGGGCTCGTCAACGCGCTCGCGAACGCCTTCCTCGGGTTGGGCCGGGCCTTCCGGAACGTCCAGACGGGCCGCATCCAGACCTACCTCTACGGCGCGCTCGGCGGCGCGCTCGTCGTGGTCCTGCTCAACTTCCTCATCCAGTAACGCAGCAGCCGGTTAACGAAGGAGCGACGCATGTTCAACGCAGGGAACGTCCTCAGCTGGGCCACGTTCTTCCCGCTCATCGGGGCGGGAGCGATCGTGGTGGTGCTCGGGCTCGCGCACTTCGCGAAGCTCTCGAAGAAGTCGGTGGACGAGACGGCGCGGGCCATCGCGCTCCTCACCAGCGGCCTCTCCTTCGTCGCCGCGATCTACGCCTGGTCGATGTTCGACGGGACGAGGGCGGGGGTGCAGCTCTCCCAGCACTTCGTCTGGATCCGCTCCTTTAACGTCGAGTACTTCGTCGGCGTGGACGGGCTGTCGATCTCGATGGTCCTCCTCTCCGGCCTCATCTCCTTCATCGCGACCATCGCCTCGATGCCCTGGTGGTCGGGCGCGAAGGCCGGCGCGATGGCCGGGATGGTCGACGACGGCCATGACGACCCGCACCACCCGAAGCACTTCTCGGTGCGGATGGTGCCCGGCTACATGGTCATGCTGCTGCTCCTGCAGACCGGCATGATGGGCACCTTCGTCTCCCTCGACATGTTCCTCTTCTACGTGTTCTGGGAGGTCATGCTCCTGCCGATGTACTTCCTCATCGGCATCTGGGGCGGGCCGCGCAAGGAGTACGCGGCGATCAAGTTCTTCCTCTACACGCTCGCCGGCTCGGTGCTGATGCTCCTCGCGATCATCGGCATCTACTACAACTCGCGCGCGGCGATGCTCGGCGACGGGACGATGTCCCTCGGCCACACCTTCAACCTCATCGAGCTCGGGAGGCAGGGCCAGGCCGGCGTCTTCAAGGGCCTCTCCCTCCTCGGGATGGACTTCGCGAAGGTCACCTTCATCGGCCTCTTCATCGGGTTCGCGATCAAGATCCCGATGTTCCCGTTCCACACCTGGCTGCCCGACGCCCACGTCGAGGCGCCGACCCCCGTCTCCGTCATCCTGGCCGGCGTGCTCCTCAAGATGGGGATCTACGGCATCCTCCGGTTCAACTACCCGATCCTGCCGGACGCGACGATGTGGGCCGCGAACGCGGTCGCGATCTTCGGCGTCATCAACATCGTCTACGCCGCGTTCGTCTGCCTCGGCCAGACCGACCTCAAGAAGCTCATCGCCTACTCCTCCGTCTCGCACATGGGCTTCTCGCTGCTCGGGATGGCGGCGTTCACCCCCGCGGCCATCTCGGGCGCGGTGCTGAACCTCTTCACCCACGGCATCATCAGCCCGATGCTCTTCCTCATCGTGGGCGTGATCTACGACCGCGCCCACCACCGCGAGATCGCCCGGTTCGGCGGCCTGGCCCAGGAGCTCCCCGAGTACTCGGCGATCATGGGGCTCGCCTTCTTCGCCTCGCTCGGCCTCCCCGGCCTGGCCGGCTTCATCTCCGAGTTCATGGTGTTCTCGGGCTCGTTCCCGGTCTTCACGACCTACACCATCATCTCGGCGACGAGCGTCATCATCACGGCCGCGTACTACCTGTGGGCGATCCACCGGATGTTCCTCGGCAAGCTCAACCCGGCGTACAAGGGCTTCCCGGACCTCAACTGGCGCGAGCGGCTCACCCTCTACCCGCTCGGCGCCATCGCGATCGTCCTCGGCTTCTACCCGCAGGCGATCCTCGGGCCGATCAACTCGACCCTCCACGCGCTCATCCAGAACCTCCGGCCGCTGTAGGCCGACCGGGACCCCGCGATGGAATCCTTCCTCCCCCTCGTCAGCGAGAACCTCCGCTCCGCCGGCTGGTTCCGTCCGGAGCTGGCGCTCACCTTCGGGACCATGGTCCTGCTCGTGATCGACCTGTTCTGGAAGAAGAGCCCGGCGCGGGTCGCCTATCTCACCGCCTGCGCGCTCGCAGTGCTGGGCATCGCGGCGGTCCTGCTCTCGCTCCAGCCGAACGACGCCCAGTCGCTCTTCAACGGGATGCTCGCGAACGACGCGTTCGCGAGCTTCTTCAAGTGGCTCTTCCTCGGGGCCGGGGCGCTCACCGTCCTCGTCGCCTCCCAGGGGAAGGACTTCCCCCCGGCGCGCATCGGCGAGTTCTACGCGCTCCTCGTCGCGATCGTGCTCGGCATGTTCATGATGGCGAGCGCGACCGACCTCCTCATGATCTACCTCTCCGTCGAGCTCGTCTCGATGGTGAGCTACGTCCTCGCGGGCTACCGCAAGGGCGACCGCAAGGCCGCGGAGGGCTCGCTGAAGTACGTCATCTACGGCGGGGTCGCGTCGGGCGTCATGCTCTTCGGCATGAGCTACCTGTACGGCCTCACCGGGACGACCTCGCTCTTCCAGCTCGGCTCCCGCATCGCGACGATCCAGGCGGCGGGCGCCTCGCTCGCGGCGACCAAGATCGCGCTCGTCGTGGCGATCGTCTTCGTCACCGCCGGCTTCGGCTACAAGGTCGCCGCGGTGCCGTGGCACATGTGGTGCCCGGACGTGTACGAGGGCGCGCCGACGCCCTTCACGGCGTTCCTCTCGGTCGGCCCGAAGGCGGCCGGCTTCGCCCTCGCGCTCCGGTTCTTCCACTCCGCCCTCGCGGGTCCGGGGAGCGGCGAGGCGGGCCTCGCCGACGCCCTCTTCGGCCTCCCGTGGCCGGCGGTGGTCGGGGTGATCGCGGCCATCACGATGACGCTCGGGAACCTGACTGCGCTCGGCCAGACCAACCTCAAGCGGCTCCTCGCGTACTCCTCGATCTCCCACGCGGGCTACGCGCTCATGGGCCTCTCCGCGGTGTCCGGCCGCGGGATCCAGGCCATCATGATCTACATGCTCGTCTACCTGGTGATGAACGTCGGCGCCTTCGTCGTCGTCATCCTGGTGGCCGAGGCGACGGGCTCCGAGTCGATCCTCGACTACAAGGGGCTCGCGCGGCGTCACCCGGTCGCGGCGGTGAGCTTCGCGATCTTCCTCTTCTCGCTCACCGGCATCCCGCCGTTCGCGGGCTTCACCGGCAAGTGGTTCCTGTTCTACGCGGTCTTCGAGCGGATCGGTGGCCCGTCCGGCGTCTGGTACGGGATGCTCGCGCTCGTCGCCGCGCTGAACACCGCGGTGTCGCTCTACTACTACATGCGGATCGTCCGGGCGATGTTCATCGACCCGCCGTACCTCGAGCACCCGGCGCCGATCCACGCGCGGGCGGGCTACCAGGCCGTGCTCGCCGGCGCCTCGGCGTTCGTGCTCCTGTTCGGCGTCTGGTGGACGCCGATCGTCGACTGGGCGGGCGCGTCGCTGCAGCTGTTCCGCGGTTAGCCGCGGACGCCACGAGTCGAGGGTCCTTCGCGGCCCGGTCGGAGCTTCCGGCCGGGCCGCTTCCTCGTTCGGGGTCTTCGCACTGCCGGGTTCCTCGCCATCGCGCGGCGGCGCGGGTGGTACTTCCCTTACCGCGGCGGTCTACGCCCAGTACCGCGGACCGATCCGGGTGCTGCGAGCACGCTCGGCCTCGAGCGACCAGCGCTCGCGACGCGGCCAAGCCGACCAAACCGCGACGGGTTCCCCTGCGGTGCCTCCCCTCGTGAACCTGTTCATCCACGCGTCGCCGTAGACCTGACGCGCGGCGAGCTGGTTGTGAAATCTGCACAGGCACCTCGTGTTCTCGACGGTCGGCAGCCCACCCCGTCCCCGCGGCATCACGTGATCGAGCTCGACCTGGTGGGTTGAGCCGCAGATGCCGCCTCCGTCCAACGCCCACTGGCAGCGCCCGCCGTCACGCTTCCACACGGCTCTTTTCACGTGGGCGGGGACGTGGTCCGGCTTCGCAGGCGGCGGCTCACGCCGTGGCTTCTCGACGAGCCCCTTCCGCTTGGCGTGGCGGTCGAGGAGGAGGTCGAGTCCCGCCTCGAGGATCTCGTCCTCGCTGGCGCCGGGATGCGAGTGGGAGAGCGCGTCGCGAGCGGCCGCGAGCTTCTCCATGAACCGGCGCGACACCGTCACGTGGAAGCGCCTCAGGTCCGCCGTGAGCGGCTCGACCGTGGTGCGCGGCGGCGAGGCCGGGACGGGCGGAGTCGGCTGGACCGGCTTGGCACGAGGCGTTTCATCCAGATGAAGTGGGGATTCCAGGATGGGATCCCGCGCTGCGGTCGCGGTGAGGGCAGTCGCGGCCGCCGTGGGACGCACGGCCGTGACGACCGCGCGGTGCGGCGCGGCCTCATTCGGCCGGAGCGCGGCCGAGACCGCCTTCGCGCCGGACTTGGACAGGTGGAAGAACCGCGGCAGGACGTCGTCACGGTTCTCGGGCGTGAGGACCTTCGCAAGCTCGACGACGCTCGTCATACAAAGCCGCCCGTCGCGCAGGGGTTCCACGATCTCCGGGAATCGATGGATGAGCTCCGCGGCGGTCTTCCGGTAGAACGCGGCGCCGCTCGAGAGCCCGAGCTCCCGGTGCAGGAAGTAGAAGAGCGAGGCGTGCCCGAGCTCGACCCAGAGCCGCTTTTGGTCGAAGTCGGCGAGAGCCACCAGAAATTCGCCGAGCGCGGCACGCTCGCGGTGGAGGAGGTCGGCGAGGTGGGCGGAGAGCGCTCGTGCGTTCGTGATCATGACGGAGAGTGTCGCACGGGTCTTTGAGCCCTCCGGAAACGCACGAGGATGGGCGGTGAAGCGCGGACGGAGGCCGGGGGCGAGTCGCCCCCTCGATGCCTCGGGGCGGCCCTGAGCGGCCGCGCGGCGCGTCGAGGCGGGCCTTCCCTGCACGCCCTCGCCGCGGGAGCAGGCTTCGGCGAGAACCGTGTCAAGGGACGGCCGCGATCCGTTGGGTTCGCCGCTTCGAGTCATTCACGATGGGTGGAAGGACGGTCGCCTGCGTCCTCGGGCGCTCGCCGTGTCCGCTTCGCCTGCTGGCTTCTTGCGAGCCAGTCGCGCAGGACCGGTTCCGGCAGGCGGGACGGGTTCGCGCCTCGCCCTCGTCGAGAGCCACTCAGCGACGCGCGTGCGACGAAGACGCACCACGCGGGAGGGCGGCGGCCGGACTCGTGGCGACTCATGAGAGCCGCCGTCTACGGCTCCTTCAGCTCGTCCCGCTTCGCGTCGTGGCGGCGCGACACGCCGCGGAGCAGCGCTCAGCGGGGCAGCTGCGCGAGGAGCCGGCGCGCGTCGGCGTCCCTCGGATCGAGCGCGAGCGCCCGCTCCGCCGCGGCCCGCGCCTCGGCCGCCCTCCCCGCCACGAGGTGCACGTTCGCGAGGGCCACCCACGGCCAGGGACGCTGCGGGGCGAGCCGGGCCGCCTCGAGCGCGTCCTCGAGCGCGCCCGCGTGGGCGCCCGCGGCGGCGCGCAGGACGGCACGGTTCGACCGCGCCGAGACCGACCCGGGATCGCGCGCGATCGCCTCGTCGAGCGTGGCGAGCGCGCCGGCGAGGTCCCCGGCGCCGTTCTGGAGGAGCGCCAGGTTCACCCGCGCGCTCGTGAACGCGCCGTCGGACTCGAGGGTCGCGCGGTAGGCCGCCATCGCCTCCGAGACGTTCCCGCGGCGCACGAGGACGATGGCGAGGTTGTACCAGGCGTTCGCGTCCCGGGCGTCGCGCGAGAGGGCCTCGCGGTACCAGCCCTCCGCGTCGTCGAGGCGGCCGCGGTCGAGCGCGATGTTTCCGAGGTCCACGTAGGCGCCGACCTCCTCCGGAGCGAGCGCGATCGCCCGCCGCAGGACCCGCTCCGCGTCGTCGAGCCGCCCGCGGGCGCGGAGCGCCGAGCCGACGGTGAGCAGGCCTCGCACGGCACCCGGCCCGGAGCCCTCCGCGTCGGCGTAGAGGAGCGCGGGGTCCCGCCAGCGCTCGTTCCGCGCGACGGTGCCGGACGCGAGCAGGAGCGCGACCGGCGCTGCGACCGCCCAGGCGCCCGCGCCCTTTAAGCGGACGAGCGCCACCGCCGCGGCCCCGGCGAGCACGAAGAGCCCGACCCCGGCGAAGTAGATCCGCTGCTCGAAGACGAGGTCGATCGGGAGCACCGACTGCTCCACGGAGAGGGCCACGAGGAACCAGCCCATCCCGAGCGCCACGAGCGGGGCGCGCCGCCGTGCGGCGACCGCGCCCGCGGCGAGGCCGAGCACCGCGAGCAGCGCGGGGAGCGTCGCGGGGGGCGAGAGGAGCCCGGTGGACGGCGGGAAGGCGTAGTCCACGTGCAGGCGCGACGGGAGCGGCAGCGCGAGGAGGGAGAGGTAGTGGACGAGGACCCGACCCTGGGAGAGGAGCCGCTCGCCGAGGGGGATCCCGAGCCGCGCGTCCTCCGCGCGGATCACGGGCGCGTACAGGATCGCGAGGGCCCCGGCGCCGAGCGCGAGGCCGGCGGCGGCGGTCGCGACGGCCCACCGGTGGGCCCGCGCGCGCGCGAGCAGCCCAGGGAACGCGACCGCCTCGACGAGCAGGACGAGGGCGGGGACGACGACGAGGTTCTCCTTGCACGACACCGCGAGCCAGGCGGCGAGGGCGGCCGCCGCGAGGAGCCCTGCGCGGGCCGTGCCCCGCCGCTCCCGCCCCGCGAGCCAGAGCCGCACCGCCGCGAGGCCGAAGCACGCGCCCATCACCGTCATCCGCTGGACGACGTAGGTCACGGCCTGGGTGTGGACCGGGTGGACGGCGAAGAGGAGCGCGGCGATCGCGGCCGCCGTCGCGCGGTCGCGCGGGGCCGCGAGGACGAGGGCGGCGCCACGCCCCGACGGCGCGCCGTCCGGCGCGGGGCGGGCGAGCGCGTCGAGCAGCGCGCGCGCGAGCGACAGCACGAGGAGCGACGCGATCACGTGGAACGCGAGGTTCACCGCGTGATACCCGGCCGGCCGCAGGCCGTGAACGGCGTGGTTCGCCGCGAACGTCGCCCGGGCGAGCCAGCGGCCGCCGGGGAACCCTTCGACGGCCGGCGCGAGGTCGGCCGGGGAGAGCCCGACGGCGTGGACCGCGGGCGCGTCGATGATGTTCGGGAGGTCGTCGAACTGCAGCGGCACCGCGAAGGAGTTCGCGTACGCGGCGATCGCGGCCACGAGGACGAGGAGCGTCGCCCCCGCGCGCTCCACGCCGGGGCGCCCCGCGACGGCGCCGCCGCGCGCGCCCGGGTCCCGGTCCCCCCCGACGGTCACGGGCGCCGCGCCTCGAGCCGCGCGAGCTCCTCCGGCGCCATCGTGATCTCACCGAGCCTGCGGTCCGGCGAGATCGTGATCCCGTGGTAGTCCGAACCCGCGGTGGGGACGAGCTCGAGCTCCTCGGCGATCCGCATGAACTTCTCGCGGAGCGACGGCACGTGATCGGCGTGGTGGACCTCGAGGCCGTCCACCCCCGCTGCGCGCAGCCGCACGAGGTCGTGTCGCTCGAGCTTCGAGACGCCCGGATGGGCGACCGTCGTGGTGCCGCCCGCGCTCCGCACGAGCCTCACCGCCTCCTCCGCCTCGAGGCGGTACCGCTGCACGTACCCCGGCCGCCCCTCGCCGATGAAGCGGTCGAACGCCTCCTTGACCGTCGCGGCGGCGCCCGCCGCCACGATCGCCTTGGCGACGTGCGGGCGACCGATCGTCTTCCCGCCGCTGTGCCGCTCGATGTCCGCCGGCGCGACCTTCACCCCGACCCGGTCGAGCTTCTCGATGATCTGCTCCATCCGGATCCGGCGACGGACCGTGAGGAGGTCCTCGAACGCCCGCATGGCGGGGTTCGCCGGGTCGATGAAGTGGCCGAGGAGGTGGATCTCCTTCGCGTCCAGGAACGCGGAGAGCTCGATCCCCGGGACGAGCCGGATCCCATGGTGGCGCGCCGCCGCGCCCGCCTCGGGGAGGCCTGCGACCGTGTCGTGGTCGCAGAGCCCCCAGACGCCGATGCCCGCCGCCGAAACCTTGGATGCAAGGTCGGTCGCAGCGAGCTCCCCGTCGGAGGCGCGGCTGTGCGTATGGAGGTCGATTCTCCGGTCGGTCGCAGCGGCCGAGTCACCCATGATCCGTCACCTCGAATTTGCTAGGATAGTCGCGCCCGACGGGCAAAGGCGCTCCACTGAGGGGTGGTCGCGCGAGGAAGGAACCCGGATGCAGCACGTACTGCGGATCTCCCGGAAGATCGACTACGGCCTGAGGGCCATGATCTACCTCGCCTCGATCTCCCAGGAGTCTGTAGTTCCGTTCCGGGAGATCGCGCGGCAGATGGACGTCCCCGAGGATTTCCTCGCCAAGATCCTGAAGACGCTCGTGGATCAGGGCCTGGTTCGCTCGACGCGCGGCCCGCACGGCGGCTACGCCCTCGCGCGCACGCCGGCGGCGATCAGCTTCCTCGACGTCATCGAGGCGGTCGAGGGGCCCGTCGCGCTGAACGTCTGCCTGGACGGCGAGGACGCCTGCGGTCACTCCACCGCGTGCACGATGGTCTCGGTGTGGCGGCTCGGGCAGGAGCGAATGCTCGACGTCTACCGGCAGGCGAAGCTCTCCGAGCTCGCGTTCAAGCCGGCCGACGACGGACAGATCGGCCTCGTCCAGCTGTCGCTCGCGTCGTCGGTGCGGCCGGGCTAGCGACCCGCCGAAGAAGGCCATGGATCGGGGGCGCGCGAGCTCCGCGAATGCGGAGCGAGCGGCCCCCCGCTGAGATATCCTGCGGCCGCCATGGCCCGGTCCCCCAAGCTCCTGCGCAGGCGCTACCTCTCGCGGCCCCCGGTCGAGCCGATGCGGCTCCACCCCGGGATGACCGTGGAGGAGCTCGTCGGCGTCTACCGGCGCGCCGGCGCTTTCAACGGCGGCCGGCTCGCCGAGGCCTGCGACCTCTTCGGCCGGATGATCGACTCCGGCGCGACGATCGCCCTCACCGTCACCGGCGCGATGGCGCCGGCGGGCGTCGGCGGCGCGATCCAGGCGATGATCGAGGCGGGCTTCGTCGACCTCGTCATCTCGACGGGCGCGAACCTCTACCACGACCTCCACTTCGCCCTGAAGCTGCCGGTCGTGCAGGGGCACTTCCAGGTCGACGACCGGGAGCTGTACGAGGCCGGGATCGAGCGGATCTACGACGTCTTCATCACCGAGGACTCGCTCCTCGACACGGACGCCTTCGTGCGCGAGGCGCTCGAGAAGGCGCCCGCGCTCCTGCGCGGCAACGTCTCGACGAGCCAGCTCCACCACTACCTCGGCCACCTCGTGCTCCAGCAGGCGCCGCTCCCGGAGCAGAGCTGGGTCGCGACGGCCGCCAAGTACGACATCCCGATCTTCACGTCCTCGCCGGGCGACTCCTCGATCGGCATGAACGTCGCCGCGATGAAGCTCCGCGGCGGGCGCACGACCGTCGATCCGGATCTCGACGTGCTCGAGTCCACCGCCATCGTCTACGACGCGGACGTGAACGGGGTCGTGATCCTCGGCGGCGGGTCGCCGAAGAACTTCTATCTCCAGACCCAGCCGACGCTCTGGCAGATCCTGGACCTCAATCGAGGCGGGCACGAGTACGTCCTGCAGATCTCGACCGACTCGCCGCAGTGGGGCGGCCTCTCCGGCGCGACGCCCTCCGAGGCGATCAGCTGGGGCAAGGTCCAGGCGAACATGCTGAAGAACCACGTGGTCGTGTACTCGGACGCGACCATCGCGGCGCCGCTCGTGTTCGCCTACGCGCTCTCGACCCGCAAGAAGCGGAAGCCGAAGCGGCTCTTCCAGCGCCTGCCCCGGATGCTCGACGCCCTCCAGCGCGCCCACGCCCGCCGCCACCCCGGCTCGGGCGCGATGCCCGAGCTGCGCCAGCAGGTGAAGAGCGGCCCGGCCCCGGCGAAGCGCTCGTCGCCTCGCCGGTGACGGGACATCCGAGCGGGGGGCCACTCGCTCCGCTTTCGCGGTGCTCGCGCCTCCCGATCCCCGCTCGCCACGGCGGAGCCCCGTCCGGCTCCACCTGCGCTCGCCGCGCGAACGCCGGCCCTGCTTCGAGTTGCCGGCGCCCCCGGGCGGTGCCGACCCTTGTGGCGTGAAGCCCCCGCGCCTCGACGAAACCGCCGCCTCGCCCATCCCGACCCCGCGCCAGATCGCGGAGCGGCTCTCGCGCCACGTCGTGGGCCAGGAGCGCGCCAAGAAGGCGCTCGCGGTCGCCGCCTACGCACACCTGCGGCGCGTCTCGCAGCGCCGGGGCCGCCGCCCCGCGCCGGGCCCACGGAAGGCGAACGTGCTCCTCGTCGGTCCCACCGGCTGCGGCAAGACCCACCTCGCGCGCCACCTCGCCGCCGCGATCGACGTCCCCTTCCACGTCGCCGACGCGACCGAGTTCACCGAGGCCGGGTACTACGGCAAGGACGTGGAGGTGATGATCGCTGAGCTGCTCGCCCAGGCGGGGCACTCGGTCGAGCAGGCGCAGCGCGGCGTCGTCTTCGTCGACGAGGTGGACAAGATCGCCCGCCGCTCCCAGGGACACCGCGCCGGCGCCGGCGCGCGCGACATCGGCGGCGAGGGTGTGCAGCAGGCGCTCCTCAAGATCCTGGAGGGGCGCGAGATCCTCGTGCCGCTGAACCTCGCCCAGCACTGGCAGCGCCACGACGCGGTCACGGTCGACACGACGGACATCCTCTTCATCTGCGCCGGGACGTTCAGCGACGTGTTCGCGTACGGCGCCGATCACCGCGCGCTCGGCTTCGGCGCCCGGGACGGCGCCCGGGCGCGGGCGCGCCGCGTCCGGCAGCGGGACCTGCTCGAGTACGGGATGCTCGCCGAGTTCCTGGGCCGGCTGCCGGTGACGGTGCAGCTCGACGAGCTCGGGCCGGACGAGCTGCTCGAGGTCCTGACCGGTCCGCCCGACGCGGTGGTCCGGGAGATGAAGGAGCTCCTCGCCGCGGACGGGGTCGAGCTCGCGTTCACCGACGGAGCGCTCCGCGAGATCGTCCGGTACGCGCTCGATCGCGGCGCCGGCGCCCGCGGGCTGCGCGCGATCGTGGAGGAGACCGCGGCGGACCTCCTCTTCGAGGCGCCGGAGCGCCGCGGCACGCGCATCTCGATCGACGCGGCGCAGGTCCGCCGGCGGATGGAGCGGCTCGACCCCACCCTGCTACGGGAGTGACTGCTAGGGCCAATGCCGGTCACTTAGCGGTGCCGGCCTCTCGAGGTCGCGCACGGTGGTGAGGCTCCATCTCGACGATCTCGTCGCCCGGACCGAACGCCGCCGAGGCGGGCCGGGGAAGGCGCCGTCCTCCTGCGCCGCCGCCAGAGTCGCGCCCGGCGCCGGCCTGACGAGAGGGCCCCGAAACGCAGACGCCGGCGCACGCCCGGGCGCGCCAGCGGCCCACGGCACCGGAGCCGGACTGCGACCGGCACGGCGCAACCAGTGCGGGCGCCACCGAGGACGAGCGGGTCTGGCGTGTGCCGCTGTCACGCCGCGTGCACGCCGGCTCCGTCGATCGGAGCGGTCCGAACGCAGCGACGGCGGCGTGCTCGTCG
>DASWCJ010000152.1:0-1802 GCA_036390155.1 Anaeromyxobacter sp. | reverse complement strand
GGCTGGGTCTCGTACGGCCCGATGGTCACGCTCGCGGGAGCGAAACCCGTGCCCGTGCGCGCCGCGGACGAGGACGGCTTCGTTCCCTCGGCGGAAACGGTCGCGCGGGCGATCACGCCGCGCACGCGCCTCCTGATGCTCAATTCCCCGTCGAACCCTGGCGGCTCGGTGTACCCGCGCGACGCGATGCGGGCCCTCGCCGACCTCGCGGCGGACCGCGACCTGATCGTCCTGAGCGACGAGATCTACGAGAAGATCCTGTACGACGGCGAGCACGTCTCGCCGGCGTCCCTGGACGGCATGTTCGACCGGACCGTCACGGTGCACGGATTCTCGAAGACGTACGCGATGACGGGATGGCGGCTCGGATGGCTCGTCGCGCCGACGCCGCTGTTCAAGGAGATCGTGAAGGTCCAGGAGCACACGATCACGTGCGCGACGGCGTTCGCGCAGAAGGCCGGCGTCGCGGCCCTCCGAGGGCCGACCGCCCCGCTCGAGGCGATGGTCGCCGAGTTCCGCGCGCGACGGGATCTCGTCATGAAGGAGGTCGCGAAGATCGACCGACTCTCAACGGATCGGCCGAGCGGCGCGTTCTACGTCTTCCCGAAGGTCGACGTCCGCGGCGACAGCGCGACCCTGTGCGAGCGGATCCTGAAGGAGGCCTCCGTCGCCGTGACGCCGGGCAGCGCGTTCGGCGAGGCGGGTGAGAACCACATCCGCATCTCGTACGCGGCGTCGCGCGAGACGATCACCGAGGGCGTGCGGCGGATCGGCGAGGTGCTCGCGAAACTCGGATGAACCGCATTTTACTCAATCGAGTAAAGATCGCGGGCGGCCTAGCCTTTCGCCCCGCGTTCCCTCAGGAGTTCCGCGACGGCCGGGTGGCCCTTCTCGCGGGCGTCGTCGAGCGGCGTGTTCCCGCCGTCCCGCGTCGCGGTCGGGTCCGCGCCGCGATCGAGGAGCATCCGCACCACCTCGAGGTTCCCGTGCGCCGCGGCCTTGTGCAGCGTCGTGTAGTTCGCCTCGCTCCGGACGTTCGGGTTGGCGCCTGCGGCCAGCAACACACGGACGACATCCGGATGGCCGCCGGAGACCGCCGCATCGACGGCCGTGTTCTGGAACCGACTGGCTTCCTTCCGGTTAACGTCCGCGCCGGACTCGAGCAGGACCTTCACCGCCTCGACGTGGCCGAAGAAGGCCGCGAGGCCGAGCGGGGTGAAGCCTTCCTCGTTCGCGTCGTTCACGCGCTTGCGCGACTGGCCGAGGATCGTCTTGAGGCGCCGCGCATTCCCGGTCGTCGCGGCCTCGAACACGTTCAGCGCGTCCTCCGGCGTCCGCTCGAGGAGGAGCTTCAGGGCGTCCCCCGCGCCGTAGTACGCCGCGGTCAGGACGAGCGTCCCGTGCGGCGTGCGGGCCCGCACGATGAGCGGATTCCGGTCCAGGATCGCCCGGGCGCGCACCGCGTCGTTCTTCTGCACCGCCGCCAACAGGTCGTCCTCGTCCGACACGTCCCGGGCCTCCCGAGGGCGGCCCGATGGGGGCGCGCCGCTATGAAGCTTCGTCCAGGCCTACGTCACGACCTGCGTCTCGCCGCACGACGGGCACATGACCTCGATCGGCCTCTTGCTCGTCGTGATGTCGATCGGCTTGCCGCAGCGGCGGCACATCGCGGTCATCGGCGATCCGGGCGCGGCGCGGACGGGCCCTTCCGAGGGCGGGGCCGGGGGACCTCGCGGGCCTCCGAGCATGCCGCCGCCGGCTCGACGCCACATCGCGAGGACCGCGACGAGCAGCAGGAGGAC
>DASWCJ010000151.1:0-12063 GCA_036390155.1 Anaeromyxobacter sp. | reverse complement strand
ACCGCCGACCGTCGAGAACACGAGGTGCCTCTGCAAGTTCCACAACCAGCTCGCCGCGCACCAGGTCTACGGCGACGCGTGGATGGACAGGTTCACCAGGGGAGGCACCGCAGGGGAGCCCGTCGCGGTTTGGTCGGCTTCGCCGGGTTCGGCGCGGTCGTGCTCATCGCGTTCCGATCGCGCAACCGCGATGATCGGCATCTCCGGGCTCGCGCGGCGAACGTGAGCGGCCTGCTGCTCCTCGTCCGGCACGCGACGCGGCGCGCACATGAAGGCGAGCTGGATCCGGGCGAGGCGCACCCGCTGGGGATCGGGCCGGTGCGGCAACCGGACGCAATGGCCCGGGGTTGTCTACTTATCGTCGTAATGCGATAAGCGGCGTCGAGAGCCGCCCGCATGACTCGAACGAAGAGGGATCCTGGCCGTCGCCGTCGCCGCGGCGGTGGTGGCCGATGAGCCTGCCCGTGATCGAGACCCTGGCCGTCGCCGCGGCGTGCTGCGCGAAGCCGGCGGCCGCTCCCGTGCAGCCGCGCGTGGCGGAGCCGTACGGTTCCAACGGGAAGACGGTCGCGCGCCTCGCGCTGGCGCTGGCCGGCTGGGCGGCGGCGTATGCGGTCCTGTCCCCGGTCTCCGAGCTCCTGACGTACCGGGTCCTCGGTCTCGCGCGTGAATCGCGTCTCGGACAGAGCGTCGCGTTCTTCCTGTACGACGCACCCAAGGTCCTCCTCCTGCTCGCCCTGATCGTCTTCGGCGTCGGGATCGTCCAGTCCTTCTTCAGCGCGGAGCGGACGCGGGACATCCTCCTGGGGAAGCGGGAGTCGGTCGGCAACGTGCTCGCGGCGCTGCTGGGCGTCGTGACGCCGTTCTGCTCCTGCTCGGCGGTGCCGCTCTTCCTGGGCTTCGTCGAGGTCGGGATCCCCCTCGGCGTCACGCTCTCCTTCCTCATCTCGGCGCCGATGGTGAACGAGGTCGCCCTCGTGCTCCTCGTCGGCCTGTTCGGCTGGAAGATCGCCGCGCTGTACCTCACGACGGGGCTCACCATCGCCATCGTGTCCGGGTTCGTCCTCGGGCGGATGAAGCTGGAGCGGCACGTCGAGGCGTGGGTGTACGAGTCGATGAAGGGCGGGGCGCGGCAACAGTCCGAGCGCCTCGGGTTCACCCGGCGGGTCGAGAAGGGCGTCGAGTCGGTGCGCGACGTCGTTGGCAAGGTCTGGCCGTGGGTCGTCGCCGGGATCGCGGTGGGCGCCGGCATCCACGGCTACGTGCCCGAGGGCCTCCTCGCGAGCTTCATGGGGAAGTCGGCGTGGTGGTCGGTCCCGGCCGCCGTCGCCATCGGCGTCCCGATGTACTCGAACGCCGCCGGGATCATCCCCGTGGTCCAGGCGCTGCTCGGGAAGGGCGCGGCGCTCGGGACCGTGCTCGCGTTCATGATGGCGGTGATCGGCTTGTCATTCCCCGAGATCGTGATCCTCCGGAAGGTGCTCCGTCCGCCGCTCCTCGCCGCCTTCGTCGGCGTCGTCGCGAGCGGGATCCTGGTCGTCGGATGGCTGTTCAACGCCGTGCTGTGACGAGGCAGGACCTGCCCCATCCGCCGAGTCGTGCGCGGCTCGGCCGCCCGCTCATCGCACCCCGGTCGCCCGCTCGACGTCGTCCGCCGCGCGGTAGGTCGCGAGGAGGGCGCCCCTTCCAGACCGGAGCGCGGCCTCGCCGCGCCGGAGCGCCTCGGCGGCCGCCCGCGACCGGCGGGCGAGCCGCTCGGCCGCCTCGTCCGCCGCGAGCCGCGCCGGGATCCCGGCGCGCCGCTCGAGCGCTCGCCGCGCTCGCCGCCATGCGCCGTGCGCGAGCTCCTCCTCCGCGCCGGCGCGTCCGTACAGCGCCGCGAGCGACGCGAGGTAGTCGCGCGCAGTGCGCCCGCTGGCCTCGGGGGGCGGGGGACGGATCGCGCCGAGGCGGCGCGCCCGCGCCGCGTCAGACGGCGAGCGCGGCGAGCCCCTGGAGCGCGGCGATCGCGAGCGCCCGGTGGGACGCCGGAGCCGGCGCGTCGCGTGCGACGAGCCAGCGCTCGTCGAACACCACCGGGCCGCGGCCGGCGAGCCGGACGAGGAACGAGATCGCCCCCGCGTCGCCGAGCCGCTCGTTCGTGAGGGGCTCCGGCCCCGACAGGACGAGGACCTCGCCCGAGCCGGCGGCGACGGAGAGCCCGACGACGAGGCCGCTCGCGCCGAGGATGGGGAGCGCGCCGGGCTCGTCCCCCTCGACCGAGCCGCCGCCGGCGGGGAGGAGGAGCCCCACGACGAGCGGGTGTGGCGCGATCGGCGCGGCGAGGCGGGACCCCGGCGCGGCCCGGACGCGGACGCCGAGGCGCCGCTCCAGCGCGGGCTGCCGGACGTCGCCCGCCATCCAGACGATCGTCCCGCCCGCCCGAGCGTGGGCGACGAGCGCCCTTGCCTCCGCGTCGTCGAGCGCGGCGCCGGGGGCGGCGAGGAGCAAGACCGCGCCGGGCGGCGGCCGCTCGTCGGATGCCTCCAGCCGCGCGGCGCTCCGCCCGGTCGCGGCGAGGAACATCCGGGCGGCCGCGAGGCCGCGCGGGCCGGTCGAGAGCGCGGAGGAGAGGGGCGACGCCTCGCGCTCCCGGGCGCGCTGCTGGCCCACCGTGACGCCGGCCGCGACGATCGCGAGCGACGCCACCACGGCGGCCCAGGCGAGGGCCCGCCTCACCGCGGCCCTCCCGCCGCGAGCGCGACGCGGCGTGCCCGTTCGAGCGCGGCGCGGGCCTCGTCCTGCGCGACGGGGAGCCCGCCGTACACGGCGCGGTCGAACGCGAGGGAGAGCGCGGAGAGGTCGTCCGACGGGATGGACGCGACGAGCTCGTCGTTCGTGAGCGCCCGCCCGCGCGGCACCCGCCCGGCCCGCTCGAGCGCGTCGAGCGCCGCGAGGAGCGCGAGCCGGACCGCGTCGCGCCACGCCCCGCGCGCGAGCGCCTCCTCCGCCCGGGCCGCGCTCGCGTCGGGCGCGAGGCGCCGCGCGCCAGGCGGCGCGGCGCCATCCCCTGCCGCTCGCCGCGCTCGAGCCGCCCGCCTCCGCAGGGCGGACACGACGAGCACGACCGCCGCGACGGCGGCGCCGGCGAAGAGCGCGCGGCCGACGCTCGCGTATCGCTCCGCCTCCGTGGTCCCGAGGAGCTCGACGAGCCAGTCCCAGAGCCGGTCGAGCGCGCGGGCGAGGGCCCACAGATCGGTCCGGTTCCGCGCGAGCTCGGGGCGCGCGAGCACCTCCGCGAGCGCGGCCCGGTCCTTGGGCGTGGCCGCCGGGGCGGCCGCAGCCGCGGCGAGCGCACAGTGGCGCGCCAGCGCCGCGCGGAACGCCATCGCGGAGGACCCCTCGCGCAGGGTCCCGCGCGCCTCGAAGGCGGCGCGGGCGGCGCGCGCGAGCGCGCCGGTCGGTCCTGCGCCGGCGTCGTCGAGCGCGGTCACGATCCCGGAAGCGCCGTCGGCGAGCTCGGGCGGCGCGAGCGCCGCGGCGCGGGCGAGCGCCTCGGGGCACCCGGGCGCGGCCGCGAGCGAGACCGCGAGGAGGGCCGAGATCACGCGCCCTCCTCCAGGCGCGCGGCCCAGATCTCGACGTCGAGCGCCTCCCGGCGGGCGCGTCGGTCGAAGTAGAGCACCGCGATCGCCACCAGGCTGAACGGCTGGAGCGCCGCCGCGGCGGCGGCCTCGAACACGGTCACCGCGACCTCGAGCGGCAGCGGCAGCGACGCGCCGAGCAGCCCGAGCGCGCCCGGGATGCCCGGGATGCCCGCGAGCCGGACCGCGATCGCCCGGGGCAGGCCGGCGGCGCCGTTCGCGGCGAGCGCGAGGAGGAAGGTCGCGAGGAGCACGAGGGAGGCCCGGACCCCCGGCCGGTGAAGGAACCGCTCCCCTGGCACCGGGCTCATCAATCGGCCGGCGCGCAGCGCGGCGGCGAATCCCCCGCGCGCCTCGACCGCGGCGACCGCAGGGACGAGCACGAGCCGGAGGAGCGTCAAGACGAGCGCGAGGAGGCCGCCGGCGAAGGCGAGCCCGACGCCGGCGACGAATGCGGTCCGGCCGCCGGCGCGCAGCGCGAGCAGGGCGCCCGGCGCCGCGCCGAGCGCGGGGGCGAGCGCGAGCGCGACGAGCTGGACCGCCGTCGCGGTCGCGATCGCCAGGGCGCGGCGTGGCGGGGAGGGGCCGTCTGCGGCCGCCGGGTCGAGCGAGGGCGCGACGATCGCGGTCGCGATCGCGGTCGCCGCGAGCTGCAGGACGACGAGGATCGCGAGCACGCCCGCGAAGATCAACCCGAGCGAGGGCGCCTCCGCCCCGGCCCGCGCCGGATCGCCGAGGAGGGCGAGGACGTCCGCCGCCCGCGCCTGCTGCAGCCGGCCGAGCGCGAGCGCGGGCGCCTCGAGGACCAGCATCGACACGAAGAGCGGCCGGAAGTGGCGCCGCGTGAGCGCGATGGAGCGGTCGATGACCTCGCCGAGGCCGAGGGGCCGGATCGAGAGGTCGCGCGAGGTCGCCACGTCCGGATCCTACCGCGCCCCCCGCGGTTTGACCGTGCGCTCCCGCGTTGCTATGTCCCCTTCACCATGCAGGTCAGGCTCAACGGCGAGCTGCGCGAGGTCCCCGACGGCTCCACCGTCGCCGGGCTGCTCCTCCACCTCGGCGTGAAGACGCCCCGCGTCGCCGTCGAGGTGAACGATCGGGTCGTGACGAAGGACCGCTACGACGGGCACCAGCTCGGGCCGGGCGACTCGGTCGAGATCGTGGCGTTCGTCGGAGGAGGGTAGCGATGGCGGACGGCTGGAGCATCGGCAAGCACGCGTTCACGAGCCGCCTCCTCGTCGGGACGGGGAAGTACCCGGACTTCCCGACCATGCAGAAGGCGCTCGTCGCCTCCGGCGCGGAGGTGGTCACCGTCGCGGTCCGGCGGCTCGACCTCACGAAGACCGGCGCGGCGTCGCTCCTCGAGTGGATCCCGAAGAGGATGAAGCTCCTGCCCAACACCGCCGCCTGCTTCACGGCGGACGAGGCGATCCGGACCGCTCGGCTCGGGCGCGAGCTCGAGATGGGCGACCTCGTGAAGCTCGAGGTGATCGGCGATCGGCGCACGCTCTTCCCGGACGTCGAGGGGCTCGTCGAGGCGTCGCGGGTCCTCGTGAAGGAGGGCTTCACCGTCCTCCCGTACACGAACGACGACCCGGTGACCGCGAAGAAGCTCGAGGACGCCGGGTGCGCGGCGGTGATGCCGCTCGGCGCGCCGATCGGGTCGGGCCTCGGCCTGCGGAACCCGTACAACCTCCGGATCATCATGGAGACGGTGAAGGTGCCGGTCCTCGTGGACGCGGGCGTCGGCACCGCGAGCGACGCCGCCCTCGCGATGGAGCTCGGCGCGGTGGCGGTCCTCATGAACACCGCGATCGCCGAGGCGAAGGACCCGGTCCTCATGGCCGAGGCGATGCGGGCCGGGATCGAGGCCGGGCGGAAGGCGTTCCTCGCCGGCCGGATCCCGATGAAGCTCCACGCGGCGGCGTCGTCGCCGATGACCGGGCTCATCGGGAGCTGACCGCCCGCAGGAGGAAGGGGAGGCGCGAGAACGGCGGACGCGGCGGTGAGGGTCAGCCGCGCGGCGCGATCGACTCGAAGTGGTCCGCCGTGAAGCGGAACACGCGCGACGGCTTTCCCCAGCCGCCCGTGCTGAAGCCCTGGCAGACCCGCTCGTACGCCTCGGGGTGCTGAGGGGGCGAGAACTCCTCGACCGTGCCGCGCATCGAGAACCCGGTGTAGTCGTCCGGGTCGACGAGGAGCCTCGTCTCGCACCGGTTCCGGCGGATGTTCATGTACGTCTTGAGCGCGAGGCCGTCGCCGTGGAACAGGAGGACCTTCCCGTCCTTGACCTCGTGGTGGAAGACGAACCGCGGAGAGATGTTCGCGGTCTCGCCCACCGCGACGATCGCGTGGCGAACGCCGGCGAGCGTCTCGGTCAGCTCGTCGAGCGGAACCTGCTCGAAGAACTGGAGCGTGTAGGGGCTGTGGTGGACCGTGTAGATGTGCTCGCCGCGGACGAGGAAGCCGCCCGCGATCGGCTCGAGCAGCGCCTCGGCGCCCTGCTGCGCGAGCGCGCGGGTCTTCACCTGGTAGCCCTGGTGCAGCTCGAACCGCGTCATGTGGACGCTCAGGCACTCGCCGCGGACGGGCTGGCGCGGGAGCGTGCCGCCGAGCGAGACGCGCAGGTCCCGGGGACCGGGGCCGCGCTCCATGCCGCGCAGTGGGTGGATCGAGCAGCTGGCGTGGGTGCCGTCGAGGCTGGTCGTCCCCATGAACGCGACGACCTGAGGGACCTTCAGCGCCGGAAAGCGCGCCGCGAACTTCGGCTTCAGCCGCTCGAGCAGCTCGAGAAAGCTCCGGGGATCGCTCGACACCTCGCCGCACCTCGACGCAGGATGAGACGAGGCGGAGCTTAGAGTTGGACCTCCCGGTTGTCCACCTGATCACCGATCGACGCCTCGCGCGGGATCTCGCCGCGCGAGCCGACGCTGCGCTCGCCGGGTTGCCGCGCGGCCGCGCCGCGATCCACCTGCGCGAGAAGGACCTCGGCGGCCGTGAGCTCCTCGCGCTGGCGCGTGCGCTCGCCACGGTCTGCCGGCGGCACGGGCAGCTGCTCCTGGTGAACGACCGACTCGACGTCGCGCTCGCAGCCGGCGCGGATGGCGTCCACCTGCCGGCGGCCGGGATCCCGCCCGGGGAGGCGCGGCGGATCGTCGGGAGCGGCCGGCTCATCGGGGTGTCGTGCCACTCCGCGGCCGACGTCGCCCGCGCGAAGGCCGGCGGCGCGGACTTCGCGTTCCTCTCGCCCATCCACGATACGCCCTCGAAGCGGGAGTTCGGGCCGCCGCTCGGCGTCGGAGCCCTGCGCGAGGCGGCGCGGCTCGGGTTGCCGCTCGTCGCGCTCGGCGGGATCGGAGCGGGCAACGCGGCGGAGGCGCGCGCCGCGGGCGCGTGGGGCGTCGCGGCGATCCGGGCGTGGCTCGAGGGACCGGATCCCGCGGAAGCCGTGCGGCGGATGCTCCCGCCGCCTTGATTCCCCGTGCGGGGCGTTCTAGCGTCCCCGCATGGACCAACGCCCGGCGCCGCGCGAGCGGGGGCTCCTCCGCAACGTGTCGATCTTCGTGGATCTCGACGCGACCGCGGTCGCGTCGCTCGAGCGGCTCGCGGAGGTCCGCGAGTTTCCCGAGGGCGCGGTGATCGTCTCGCAGGAGGAGCGGGGCGACGCGCTCTTCGTGCTCGTCTCCGGGCGTGTAAAGGTCGTCCTCTACGGCGACTCCGGCCGCGAGATCATCCTCTCCATCTTCCGCTCGTCGGGCGACTTCTTCGGCGAGATGAGCCTGCTCGACAACGAACCCCGCTCCGCGACCGTGATCGCGGCGGAGCGCTCGCGCCTGCTCGTTCTCTCGCGGCGCGACTTCCAGGCGCACATCGAGAGCCACCCCCGCACCGCGCTCCGCGTCCTCACCGAGCTGTCGCGCCGGCTGCGGCGCGCGGACGAGGTGATCGGGAACCTCGCGCTGCTCGACGTGTACGGCCGGCTCGCCGGGAAGCTCCGCGAGCTCGCTGCGAGCGAGGGCGAGGAGCACGAGGAGGGCGTCGTGCTCCGCCAGCGCCCGACGCAGGCGGAGATCGCCGCGACGATCGGCACGAGCCGCGAGACCGTCTCGCGCGCGCTGTCCGATCTATCGCGGCGCGGGCTCGTCTCGATGAGCGGGAAGCGGCTCCTGCTCCGGCGTGAGTTCCTCGCCTCCGGCCGCTGACGGCCCTCAGCTCCCGAGCAGGAAGAAGAACTGGTACGGCAGGAACGTCTCCTCCCGGAGCACGGCGAGCCGCGCGATCCGCGCCGCCGCGAGCAGCTCCTCCCGCGAGACCCTGTGCTCCGGGGGAGGCCCGACCGGCAGCTCACCGGCGTGGAAGTCCACGACCGCGAGCCGGCCGCCCGGCGCGAGGCGCGCGGCGAGCGCCCCGAGCGCGGCGGGGCGATCCGGGAAGTGGTGGAACGTGTTCACGGTCAGGATCGCCGCGCACGGCTCGGGGGGAGCCGCGAGCGCACCCTCCGGCGCGAGGTGGGCCCGGACGTTCGAGAGTCCCGCGTCCCGCACCCGGCGCGCGAGGATCTCGAGCATCCACGGCTCGACGTCGATCGCGTGGACGCGCCCGGTCTCGCCCACCGCGCGCGCCATCGGGAGCGCGAAGTAGCCGGGGCCGACGCCGACGTCGCAGGCGACGTCGCCCTTCGCGAGCCCGAGCGCGGCGACGACCTCGTCCGGCTTCTGCCAGGCCCTCCGCTCGGGGTCCTCGAGCTTCGCGAGGTAGCGCTCGAGATCGAGCGGGTTCCCATGCCGGTCGCGCTCGACGGCGTCGTTCGCGCGGTGCGCATCGCGTCCGTGAGCCTGCCCGTGCCGGTGGTCGTGTCCCATGGCGTGTGAGAGCCAGGATAGGGCCGGAGGGCTCGCCCCGCCGGGATGCATCCGTCGCAGCGGGCGGCTATATTCCCGCCCCTCATGGGCGTCCCGGTGTACGAGATCTCGAAGGACTTCGTCTTCAGCGCCGCGCACCAGATCCGCTTCCACGGCGGCAAGTGCGAGCGGCTGCACGGCCACAACTGGCGCGTCCGGGTGCACGTCCGCGCGAGCGAGCTGAACCGGATCGGGATGGTGATCGACTTCGCCGACCTCCAGACGCTCGTCGCCGAGATCGGCGCGCGCTTCGACCACCGGAACGTGAACGAGGTCCCGCCCTTCGACGTCGAGAACACCACCGCGGAGCTCATCGCCCGCTTCTTCCACGTCGAGGCCGACCGGGCGCTCGTCGAGCGGGAGCACGGCCGGGTGCGGGTCTCGAGGGTCGAGGTCTGGGAGAACGAGGGCTCGCTCGCGATCTACCGCGAGGAGTAGTCAGCCCCACCGCGTATCCTCGGGGGCGTGGCTGCCCTCTGCGTCGTCGCATCTTCGCTCGCCGCGGCGAGAGGTTCGCGCCGTCTCTGCGACGCGCAGGGCGGGATCCTGCTCGGTCCCCAGGTCACGACCCTCGATCGGCTCGTGCCCGCGATCCTGGCGGCGGCCGGCGATCGCCGCCCGGTCCTGTCCCCTCTCGCGGAGCGGCTCGTCGCGGTCCGCGCCGGGCGCGCGGCGGGCGGTCCGTGGGCGACCCTCGCGCCCGAGGGCGGCCTCGCGGCTTCGCTCGCGGGGTCGCTCGCGGAGCTCCGGCGCGGCGAGGTCGATCCGGAGACGGCGCGCGCCGCCTCCGCCGACCTGCCGCGGGGTCCCGCCTCCCGGCTCGGCGCGCTCGCCGACGCGCTCGAGGCGCACGAGGCGGCGCTCCGCGACCTCTCGGCCCTCGACCGCGCGGGCGCGACGCGCGCCGCCGCGGACGCCGCGCGCCGGGGCGCGCTCCCCGGCGAGCTCGCGGAGCTCGACCTCCTCGTCGTCGACGGCCTCGCGTCCGTCTCCGCGGCGGAGTGGGATCTCCTCGCCGCGCTCGCGTCGCGCGCGCGCCGGACCCGGTTCAACGTCCCGTTCTTCCCCGAGCGGCCGGACGCGAGCGCGTTCGCGGAGCCGCTCCTCCGGCGCGTCGAGGGGCTGCACGAGGCGGCGGCGCGCCGCGAGATCGAGGTGGCGCTGCCCCACCTCGACGGCGACGGACGCGCGCCCCGGATCGGCGCCCTGCTCGCCGCGCTCGGCGGGGCCAGTCCCCGGACTCCCTTCGCCCCGCGAAGCGGGGCTGGGGAGGGGGAAGGGCGCGGCGCCTCCGCGGGAGCGGGCGGGCTCGTGCTCGCGCAGGCCGGCGCGGGCGAGGCGGGGGAGGTCGTGGAGATCGCCCGCGCGCTCGCCCGGCTCGCCGGGTCCGGGATCGATCCCGGCGAGCTCGCGGTGATCGCGCCGTCGCCGCGCCGCATCGCGCCCGCGCTCGCGGCGGCCTGCGCCGACGCCGGCGTCCCGTTCGCGAGCGGCCGGGGGGCGCCGCTCGCGGAGGCGCCCGTGGTCCGCGCGGTCCTCGACGCGCTCGCGGCGGCGGGGGCGGGGCTCGACCGGACGCACGCGGAGCGGCTCGCGGCGTCGACGTACCTGTCGCTCCCGCCGATCCCGGGCGCCCTACGCGCGCTGCTCGATCGCGCCGGTGCGCTCGACGGTCGCGGGCCGCCGGCCGACGCGCTCCGCCGCCGGGCCGCGGCGCTCGAGGCACCCTCCGCCGCGGGGGAGCGGGCCGCGCTCGGCCGGGCCGCCGACGTTCTCGCGCACCTCGACGCGCTGATCCGTCCGCTCGCCGCGGGCGGGCCGGTCCGCGCGCACGCGGCGCGCGTCTCGGCGTTCGTGGACGTCGCCGGGATCCGCCGGCGCGCCTCCCGCGGGCCGCGCGAGGTCGTCGAGCGCGACCTCGCGGCGCTCGCCGCGCTGGAGGCGGCGCTCGACGAGCTCGTCCGCGCGGTCTCGCTCGCGGGCCGCGGCGCCGAGCTGCTCGGGCCGGCGGAGCTGTCCGCCCTCACCGCGCTCGCCGTGGAGGGAGCCGTGATCGCGCCGCCGCCCGAGCCCGCCGGCGGCGCGGTCGAGCTGTGGGGGCTCGACGAGGCGCCGGGCCTCTCGCTGCGCGCTGCGCTCGTCACCGGCTGCACGCGGGGGGCGTGGCCGCCCGCGCCGCGCCCCGATCCGCTGCTCCGCGAGCCGGAGCGGCAGGCCGTCAACGCGCGGCTCCGCCGCGCGGCCCTGCCCACCGCCGCCGCCCGGCGGGGCGAGGCGATGCTCCAGGCCTTCTCCGCCGCCGCCGCGGGGCGCGAGGCCGCGGTCTTCCTCTGGCCCGCTCCGGGCCCGGCCGCCGACGGGGGTCCGCTCTCGCCGATGGTCGCCGACGCCCTCGTCGCGATCGGCGTCGAGCCGGCCGGGCCGCCGCGCGACCCGGAGCTCGCCGCGTCACGCACCGTCCGCGAGGCGCTCCGCGCGGCCGCCCGCGCCGGAGCCGCCGTGCTTCCGGCGCTCGCGGCGACTCCCCTCGCGGCGCGGGCGCGGGACGCCCTCGCCCGCGGGGAGATCGAGGCGGAGCGCCGGGAGGCGGTGCAGGCGCGCCGTCCGTCGCCCCACGCCGGCGCGATCCGGGGGTCGGCGCTCGCGGCGCTCCGCGCCGTGCTCCCGGAGGAGTGGTCCGCGACCACGCTCGAGACCTGGGCGGTCTGCCCGTTCCGATTCCTCCTCGGGACGGGGCTCCGCCTCGAGGAGCCGCCGGACGAGGCGCTCGACATCGAGGCGCGCGAGGAGGGCTTGCTCCTGCACGCGATCCTGGAGCGGCTCGTCCGCGCCCGCGCCGCGCGCAACGCCTGGCCGCCCTCGGGCGATCCGGCCGACCTCGCCGAGGCGGCCGCGGTGGCGCGCGAGGTGCTCGTCGAGTTCGAGCGCGCCGGCCGGACCGGCGATCCCGCGGTGTTCGCGGGCCGGCGCGAGGCGGTCCTCGCGCGGGTCGAGCGCGTGGTCCGCGCCGAGGCGGAGGGCCCGCGCGACGTGGCGCCGACGCTCCTCGAGCACGCCTTCGGGGGTCGGTCGGGGCGGCCGCCGGTGGTGCTCGCCGCCGGCGGCGAGCGCGTCGCGCTCCGCGGCCGGCTCGACCGCGTCGATGCGGGCCCCTCGCGGCTCCTGGTCCTCGACTACAAGAACTCGGGTCGGTCGCGCGGGCGGGAGCTCGTGAAGGAGCTCGACCCCGAGGCGTTCGGGCAGACGAGCTTCCAGATCCCGCTCTACCTCGTCGCGGCGGCGCGGGAGCTGCCAGGCCGGGCACGGATCGAAGCGACGTACGCGCTCCTGCGCGCCGCCGAGCGCCTCGCCCCGGTCGCGCTCGAGCCCGGCGATCCCGTGCTCGCGACGGAGGCGCCGGCGGAGGCGCCCGGGGAGTCGTCGCGCACCTTCGCGGCCGCGGTGGTCGCCGCGGTCGGGACCATCCGCCGGGGCGACCTGCCGGTCGCGTCCCGCACCTGCGAGCATTGCCCGTACGGCGCGGTGTGCCGGTTCCCCGG
>DASWCJ010000150.1:0-11386 GCA_036390155.1 Anaeromyxobacter sp. | reverse complement strand
CCGCTCGCGAGCGCCGCGAACGCGGCGACGGTGAGGACCTCGCGGGCGCGCGGTGGCCTCCGCGTGGCGGCCCAGGCCCACAGGACGGCGACCGCGGTGAGGACGAGGAGCAGCCCGAACGGCTCGATCCAGAACCGGGGCTGGAGCGGCTGCATCTCCGGGATCCCGCGCAGGACGTTCTGGTCGTACCGGATCATCTCCGGCGACGCGACGCTCGGGAGATAGTGAGCGGCCGCGAACCGGAGCGCGGACGCGAGCGTCGCGCCGGGGGAGGGGCTCACGGTGGCCGCGAGGCCCCCCCCGGCCGCGAGCGCGGTCGCCAGGACGGCCTCGCGCCGGAGCGTGGGATCGGTCGTCCCCGCACGAAGCCGGCTCGCCCCGGAGCGGAGCACCGCGATCCCGGCGAGCAGGGCGACGACCCCGAGGCCCGCGACGACCGAGGGGTGCAGGTTGGTCCAGGCGAGCGCGAGGGCCGGAAACGCCCACAGGAGCCGGGGCCGGCCGTCCTCGAACCGTCGCACCGCCCACATCGAGACCGCCAGGAGGAGGTTCGCGAACAGCTCGGGCCGCGCGACCGCCCGGTACCGGAACCCGAGGAGCGCGAGCGCCAGCGCCGGCGCCGCGGCCGCGACGCTGATCGGGGTATGCCGGCCACCCCGCGGCGCCGCGTCGAGGAGGAGGACGACGGCGAGGGCCGCGCCCACGAGCGCGGGCAGCAGCTGCAGCGCCGCTTCCCCGGCGACCCGGTACGCGCCGTAGATCGCGAGGCTGCCGAGCCAGTAAGGGACTGGCCCGCCTCCGGCGCCGCGCAGCGGGAACAGGAACGGCTCCTCGGCGACGAGCCCGTGGCGCGCGAGATGTCGCCCCATCGCGAGGTGGTGGAACGCGTCGGGGTCCCAGACCCGAAGGAGCGAGAAGCCGAAGGTCGCGGCGGCGGCGGCGATGGCCACGGCGGCGAGGGCGCGGGTCGAGAGAGGGCGCATCGGACCGGCGGCTAGGGCCGCTCCAGCTTCGCGAGCTTCTGCGTCGCCTTGAGCGCGAAGTACCCCTGCGGCTCGAGCGCGAGGTAGCGACGGAACGCTGCCGTTGCCTCGGCGCGGTCGCCGCGCTCGGCGAGCGCCGTCCCGACGCCGTAGTGCGCCGCGGCGAGGCCCGGATCCAGCTCCAGGGCCCGGCGCTGCTCGCGGAGGGCGTCGTCGAGCCGCCCGAGCTTCTCGTAGACGTACCCGAGGTTCGAATGGGCCGCGGGGTTCCGCTCGAACGCGGCGAGCGAGGCCTCGTAGCTCGCGGCCGCTCCGGGGAAGTCGCGCAGCCGCTCGGCGGCGAGGGCGCGATCGAACTGCTCCCGCGCCGCGGTCTGGGCCCCGTCGTCGCGCTTCGCCCGGGCGAGGAGCGCGGCCGCGTCCTCGGGACGCCCGCGCGCGGACGCGATCTGGGCGGCGAGAGCCAGGTCCGCCGGCTCGGCGTCCGCCGCGGCGACGAGCGGCCGGAGCGCCCGGTCCGCGCCGTCGACGTCCCCGGCGGCGAGCGCCCGGCGCGCGAGGCCCCGCCGGGCCTCGCGGTCCTCGGGGTCCTCGGCGAGCGCACGTCGGTACAGGGCGAGCGCGCGGGCCGGCTGCCCGTCCGCCTCCGCCGCGCGGGCGGCGGCGAGGACGAGCTCGGGCATCCAGGGGGCCGCCTCGAGCGCGGGCTCGAGCGCGCGCACGGCGTCCCCGGGCCGGCCGGCCGCGAGGGCGCAGTTCGCGAACAGGAACCGGCAGCGGGCGCAGGACGGTGTCTCGCGGATCGCCCGGTCGTACTCGGCGAGCAGCGCGCCGAGGGTCGAGCGGCGGACCTCGACGCTCGCGTTCCCGGGCTTCGCGAGCCGGTACTCGTCGCGGGCGGCGAGCGCTGCGTAGCGTCCGTCCCGGCGGAGG
This sequence comes from Anaeromyxobacter sp., assembly GCA_036390155.1. GTDB lineage: Bacteria > Myxococcota > Myxococcia > Myxococcales > Anaeromyxobacteraceae > Anaeromyxobacter. Next base: position 9,470 of record DASWCJ010000150.1, on the reverse strand, counting down.
TAGAGCAGGCCCCCGTCGTCGAAGGCTACGAGCGCCCATTGCGTCCGGTCCATGATCCAGTCGCCCTCGCCCTTCAAGGCGCGCAGCGTCTCGGCGCGGGCGTAGGAGCGATCGACGTACTGGAGGACGAGGGCGTCGAAGCCCCAGCGGGCGTCGAGCGCGGGCCAGGTTCGCGGGTCGTCCGGCCCGAGGAGCGACGCCTCGAGGGTGCCCGGCGGAACGGTCCCCCGCCCGTCCTGGTACGGCGAGAAGCCTCGCCACTCGAGGTATCCGCCGAACTGGAACGTGTCGTAGAGATGCCCGTCGAAGCCGATCGACTGGAGGTAGTCGGCGGCCCGGACCGGATAGGCGGGCGGCCAGAGCCCGGTCGCGAACGAGAGCTCGGGCGCGCCGGGAGCGAGCAGACCGTGCAAGGGGGCGAGGGCGACGAGCGCGCCGGCGCCGAGCACGCGCGGCCCGATCCGGAGCCGCTCGAGGAGCGGCGCGCGAGCGGGCAGGCGCGAGAGCGCCGCCGCGAGGTTCCGCGCGGCGATGGGCGCGCACACGACGGCGAGGAACGCGCCGAACCGGACCGCGCGGGAGGCGAGAAAGGCGAACGCCGCCACCACGAGGACCTCGCGGACCCGGGGGCGGGTCCAGGCGAGGACGAACGAGGCGACCGTGACGAGGGCGAGGACCCCCGCCGGTGAGGCGAGGTGGGACCGCGTGGGGAGAGCGAGCTCGCCGATGAGCATCCGGACCGGCGCGTAGCCCTCGCCCGCGGCGGCGGCGGCGCCCACGGAGCCGCCCGCGCCGACGAGGGTGGCCGCGAAGCGGAGCGCCTCGCCCACCGGGTTCGCCGGGGACGGGTTCACCGCCGTCGCGGCCACGGCGGCGACGAGGATCGCGGCGGGGCCGAGCCGCTCGCGCCAGGGACCCGGCCGGAAGGTGGCGGTGACCGCGAGGACCCCGACCAGCGCCAGGCCCGCCGCGATCGAGGGATGCAGGTTCGACCAGGCGAGCGCGGCGAGGGGGAACGCGAGCAAGAGGCGCGGCCGGCCCTCCTCCCAGCGGCGGATCGCGAGCGATGTCCCGGCGAGCAGGAGCATGCCCAGGATCTCGGGCCGGGGCGCCGCGCGCGGTCGATAGGCCTCGATCGCGAGGAGGAGCGGGAGCGCGGCGGCGGCGAGCCAGGCGGGGCCGTTGGGCTCGCCGCGCGGGCGCGCGTCGGCGAGGAGCACCGAGAAGAGCGCCGCGCCCACGACGGCCGGGAGGAACGCGAGGCCGCCGTCGCCGAGCAGGGCGTGCCAGCCGAACAGGAGGAGGCTTCCGAGCCAGTACGGCGGGATGCCGATCGGCTCCCCCTGCAGCGGGAAGAGAAACGGCTCCGCCGGGCCGACGCCGTGGCGCCACACGTGCCGCCCGAGGGCGAGGTGGTGGAACAGGTCCGGATCTCGCACCCACAGGACGCACGCGGCGAACGTCAGGGCGCAACCGGCCGCCGCGGCGCCGAGCACGGCGCGCGAGGAAGCCCGGCCTCGCGCGGGTGACGGGGAGAGCGTGACGGGGTCCATTCCGGACCTCGGAGGATACGCGGAAACCTGCGCGCGGTGGAGCGGGGTGCCGCCCAAAAAGAGAGAGGGGGCCGGTCGCCCGGCCCCCTCGCCCCTTCAGCTGCTCAGCTCGTTACTTCGAGGCGTGGCAGGTGATGCAGAAGCTGCCGGAGGTCGGGTTCGCCCGGAGGAACTTCGAGATTCCCGGGTCGTGGACCGCGTGGCAGCTGCCGCAGGTCAGCGCGGCCGACAGCGCCGTCGCGCCGCGGGACGTGTTGTAGACCCTGAACGGAGCCGGAACCGAGGCGGTGAGGCCGGCGATGCCGCCGCCGACCCAGTTCACCGACACCGGGTGGTCGTTCGAGAGGTCCGGGCCGATCTTCGCGTTGTTGGCGAGGATGTAGACGTTGGCCGCGTTCGTGCCCTGCTTGCCCTTCATGGTCACGTTAAGGGCGACCGAACCGTCGTGGCAGCTCATGCACACGAGCGAGAAGTTGTCGAGCGAGCCGCTGATGTTGACGGACACCGTGCCCGACGTGTAGGTGGTGTACGCACCGTTGGTCGGGTTGAAGCGCGCCCAGAGGGGGGCGAACGTGGTGTTGTTGTGCGCCGCGTGGCAGAAGTAGCACGCGTCGCCGCTGCCGACGGCGCCGCCGACGCCGGTGTACTTCGACATGTCGTGCTTCGAGTTGATGACGCTCGCGGCGGACGCCGTGGTGGCGACGAGCGCGAGCGCGATGGCGACAAGCTTCTTCATTTGGTGAGTCCCTTTCTGACCCGCGCCCCTTGCGCGGGTACTTGGCGGGGACATGGTTGCAGTCGTCGTGCCGCAGGCGGGCGTCTGGTTGCTCAGTCCTCTCAAGGACTTGGCGATCGGAGCCGGGGTGAAATCACCCACGCTGGGGCATATGCCCCTGACCGGAGCCCCTCATTTCACGCTGGGGCACATGCCCCGGGGGTCTGCGTCGCGACGCAATGGGTCGACCGGCGGCGCGGGGGCGCGCGCTCGAGACACGATCGGCGGGGCGGCGCCGCGCCGGGTTCGCTCGCCTACTTCGCCGGAGCGGCCGACGGGGGGGGCGCGGCGGCGGGGGCGCCCGCGGCCGCGTTCCCTGCGGGCGAACGCTCCTCCGTGTCGGAGGTGTCGAGGAGCACGTACTGGCTCACCCGATTCGCCATCAGGTCCGCGACGTAGATGTTGTTCTTCGAGTCGATCGCGATCCCGTTCGGCGTCGCCATGAGCGAGGGCTCCATCCCCGGGCCGCCATAGCCCAGCAAGAGCTGCTGGCGCTTGTTGAAGACCTGCACCCCCGACGCCGCCGCGTCGGCCACGTGCATCAGCCCCGCGTTGTCGAACGCGATCCCCTTCACCTTGTTGAAGCCGCCCATGCTCTCGCTCTGCTGGCCGAAGAAGCCGACGAGGGCGCCCTCGGGATCGAAGATCTGGATCCGGAAGTTGAGGGTGTCCGAGACGTAGAGGTTCCCGTCGGGACCGACGGCGAGGAACGTCGGGAACATGAACTCGCCCGCCTGCGTGCCGCGCTTCCCCATGGTGCGGACGTGGCGTCCGTCGAGCGAGAACACCTCGATCCGATGACGGTCGTTTTCCACGCGCCCCCCCTCGCTCACGTAGAGGATCTGGCGGCGGCGGTCGACCGCGATCCCGGTCGGGCGGTCGAGCTGCTTCTCACCGATCGCGCGCAGGTATCCGCCGCTCGGACCGTACACGAGCACCTTCGCGCCCGCGACGTCGGCGACGTAGAGGTTCCCGGCCGCGTCGGTGGCGATCCCGAGCGGCTGCTTCGGGGACTTCCCGGACTCGTTGGCGGTGTAGCGCATCGACCCGCTCGCGAAGTCGATCTCGACGACCTTGCCGGTGGAGGTGAGCGAGACGTACAGCCGCTGGTCGTCGGGGCTGAGCGCCACCGCGGTGGGGTTGAAGATGGGGATCGAGGTGTCGTCGCCGAGGAAGAAGCGGCGGATGCGCTGCCAGGCGGTCGTCGGCGGGAGGTCGGCCGGGGACTGGAGCTGGCGGACGAACTGGATGCGCGGCTTGTCCGGCGGCGCGGGCCAGGTGGTGGGGGCGGGCGGCTTTGCGGTCGCGCAGGCGGCAGCGGCGAAGGCGAGGAGCAGCACGAGTCCGTTTCGACGGGACGGGATTCCCATGGAGATTCTTCCTTGGCGAGCGCGGGGGCGGGGCATCCGGAGAGCGCCGGTAGGCTCGCACGCGACCGGGCACATTTCAAGGTGGCCCGTCTCAGTAGCGGGTCGCGTCGTGCCGCCTCCCGTGGCAGACGAGGGTGCAGCTCCCGCGCCCACCACCGCTCGCCGTGTAGGGCGGGATGCCGGGCAGGGGCTTGACGGCCCGCAGGTCGAAGTCGACGAGGTGGGCGTTCGTCTGCGCGCTTCCGAGCGTGGCGGCCACGCCGTGCGCGGTGTGGCACACGGAGCAGGGCGCGTGGTCCGCGACCACGTGCCTCTGATGCAGGTTGAAGGACGACTGGGCGGAGAGCAAGACCGTGCGGTCGTGGCACTTGTAGCAGAGGGCGTACGCGGTCGGGCTCTCCGGGGTGAAGTCGGCGATCGCGTAGTTCCGCTCGAGGAGCGGTCGGTAGATCGAGCCGTGGGGACCACCGGCGGCCTGGCCACCCGTGGCGGGGCCGTCGTCCGAAGAGTGGCAGTCGGAGCACAGGATCTGGCTCGCCGTGGTGAGCGGCGGCTTCAGGCTCGGGACGAAGGGGTTGCGCCCCGGCCCGAGCACGGGGTGGGACGAGGCGGCGGTCGCCGCGAACACGCGGCGCAGGTTCACCTCGAGGCCCCGCCGGACCGCCGTCGGACCGGTCCGGTTGCCCGTCGGCTGGTTCGCGCTGTCCCCGTGGCACTTCAGGCAGATCTGCCACTCGAACTCCGCGACCTCGACCCGGTTCCCCCGCTCGTCGATGCCCCACACCCCGTCGAGCGCGCCGGAGATCCGCCTCCCCGCCGTGGGCCGGTGCGTCGCCTCATGCGGGTTGTGGCAGTCGGCGCAGGTCGCGTGCCGGGACGACCCGACCTGCTTCTCGGGCAACGGATGCCGGGCGTTGCCCGGACCCTCGGCCGCGTCATGCCGTCCGCCGCTCGGAACCTCGTGGCTCGACGGCTTCTGGAGCTGGCGCCGGACGTCCATGCCGAGCCCGTACGGCTTCCCGCTGTCGTGACAGCGCAGGCAGACGACCTCGTCGAGGTCGGTCGCCGCCGCGCGCAGCAGGCGCCCGTTCGGCGTCGCGCCGTGCGGACGATGGCACCCCATGCACCCGGCCTCGGAGACGCTCGCGTACGCCGGGTCGCCCGGCTCGGCGGCGGCGTACGTCCTCGTCGAGGTCAGGTGGCTCGAGGCGAGCACCGCGGGGTGGCACGAGACGCAGAGCTCGGCGCGCTTCGTGGGGGCCGTCAGGAACTTGCCCTCCGGGCTGCCCGCGTACTCCGCGTGCGGATCGTGGCACGAGGTGCACTGGACGAGCCCCTGGGGGTCGAGCCGCACGCCCGCGTGCGCCGGCGCGCGGGTCCGGGGCGAGGCCTTCGCCTCGGTCGAGATCGGGTGGCTCTGCCGCAGGTCCGTCCCGAGGTTCGACCGGCGCGTCGGGGGGATGCGTCCGTCGGGCGTCCCGCCCATCGCGATGGTCCGCGCGCTCGTCTGCCCGACGGCGATCGTCCCGTCGTGGCACGAGAGGCATACCCGGCTCGCCCCCGTCGGCGCGCCGACCCGGCCGCGGAACGTGGAGCTCTCGTACGCCTGGTACTTCGCGGACGAGCGTGGCCGGCTCGAGCCCTTCTCTCCACCCCCGTGCAGCGTGTGGCAGAAGAGGCAGGGGTTCGCCTCCTTGGTCGCCTTGATCGGTCCCGGGCCGCTCACCGAGAGGTCGTGCTTCGACCCCACGACCGAATGGCCCGGCGCGGCGGCGGCGCGGGTCGCGAGGAGCACGGCGAGGAGGGTTGCTCTCTTCATCGGGTGACTCCGAGGAACTCGAAGGCCTGCACGCGCGCGGCGTAGCTGTCGGCGACGAACACCCGGCCGCGGGACGTGGCGACCCCGGCCGGGTGGACGAAGTGGCCGGGCTCGTCTCCCGACACGCCGAACGCGTACTCGAAGGTGCCGTCCGGACCGAACACGAGGACCGCGTCCAGCTGGGCGTCGCTCACGTAGATCCGGCCGTCCTCCGCGGTGGCGATCGACTTCGGCATTGCGAACGCACCGCCTTCCGGGAGCGAGGCGCCGAACGCGCCCCGCCAGGCGCCGTCCGGGCCGAACCGCGCGATCCGGAAGTTGAGGGCGTCGACGACGAGGAGGTCACCCGCCGCGTCCACCGCGACCCCGGTCGGGAAGTTGAGCTCGCCGTCGCCCTCGCCGTGCGTGCCGATCGTCGCCACGAGTGCTCCGGCGAGCGAGAGCACCGCGACGTGGTGAAGGGGTGGATCCGCCACGTAGATCCGGTCTCCGTGGATCGCGATTCCGGTAGGTCGCTCGAACGCGCCGCTCGCGAGCGGGGCGCAGTGCCCTTGGGGATCCACGCGCACCACCGCCCTCGCGCCGGCGTCGACGACGTACACGTCACCCCGGTGAGAGGTGGCGACCGCCATGGGCGCCCCCCACGGGGCGCCTTCGCACGCGAGGAAGGTCGACGGCGCGCCCGTCCGCGTCCGCACGACGAAGGCAGCGTCCGCGTCCGCGACGAGGAGGCTCCCGTCCGCGTCGCCGAACACCCCGAACGGCCGGACGAACCGCGGGGCGTCCTCGTCCTCGTCCCCGAGACCGACCAGGGTCCTCCATGCGCGAGACCAGACGGAGCGGGCGGGCGCGGCGCCCACGGGCGAGGTCCACACCTGAGCGAGGCGGACCCGCGGCGCCGCCGGTGGCGCCGGCCACACGCTCTCCGGCAGCGGAGGGGGCGCGGCGGGGGGCGCGTGCGCGCAGGCTGCGAGCGCGACGGCGACGAGCGCGACGGCGATCCGGAAGATGGCGCGCGGGGAGCCCACGGGCGCTAGAGCGAGAAGCTCCGAGTGAAGGCGACGTAGACCTGATTGAACCGAGAAGCGAACTCGGATCCCTCCGCGGTGTAGGTGTCGGAGAGGCTGAGCGTGAACTTGCCGATCGCGTAGCTGAGGCTGCATGTCGCCTGGAACACGCGAGCGTTCCCGAAGTCGGGTCCCGACGTCGTCCCGTAGCGCGTCGCCGCCGCCAGGACGACGTGGGGCGGGAACGGGACGGCGGCGTAGAGCTGGGCGCTGCGGGCGTGGGTCTGGTAGGCGGGCGACAGGAACATCCCGTCGCCGCGGACGGGGCTCGCGAGGTTCCCCGCGACCCCGTCCGTCGCGGTGAGGACCATCCCGAAGGTCGCGTCCCGCCCGGTCAGGGTCACGTTCAGCAGGGCGTTCCGGTTCGCGCCCTCACCGAGAGGGGTATGCCCGCGGTTCGCGGAGATCAGGAGCGTGCTCGCGAGCGACGACCTGTCTGAGATCCTCAGGTTGAGGTCGCCGCTCGCGCTCTGGGCCATGGTCCACCCCAGCTCTGCGTTGCCGTTCGCGCTGTAGGAGAGGCCGTAGGCGACCCCCCATCCGCCGGTGGGGAGACCGCGCCCGTAGCGTGAGCTCGCGCTCGTACCCCAGCTCCCCGCGACGGGACCGGACGCGGGCTCGATCACGCCGACGTTGCCGCCGCCCTGGAACCCGAACGAGTGCTGCCCGACGACGCGGTGCCAGTCGAGCGTGGCGCTCGCGGCCTCTCCGGCGGCGGAGATCCTCGCCGCGCCGACCCGGTCCTCGGCGTAGGACACGTTCGCCCCCGGGGAGAGCGTCCACTCCGGGGCGATCGCGAGGGAGTCCGTGGCGTTCACCCCGTGACCGGCGTGCTCGGTGGACGGGAGGCCGAGGGCGGTGGTCGCCGTGTGAGTGAAGCCGTACCCGGTCGTCAGCGTCGATCCACCGTACAGGGTGAGCGAGTTGACGCTGACCTGGGCGTCCTCGTACGTCGGGTTCGTCGGGTCGTCCACCGTCGCGTGCCGCGTGTAGTAGCGGGCCGACAGGTTCGCCTCGGTCGAGGGGGTGAGCCGCGAGCGCGCCAGCGCGGTGAGATCGTTGTAGTCCGAGTTCGAGGACGCGAAAGTCCCCTGCTCGGTCCGCGCGCGGTAACCGAGCTGGTAGTTGAACAGCTCGTTGCCGGACGAGGCGGTGGCGTTGATCCCCATGCTCCCGAGGTGGATGTCCGGCTGGTCGAGGTTCGAGACGATCGCCTTCGAGAGGTCCCCGGTGATCTCGAGAACCGGCCTCTGGCCGCCGCCGGCCCGGACGGTCGCCGAATAGTTGTCGCTGAGGCTCGTGCCCGGGATGACCTCGCTCCCGGCGGACTGGGAGAAGCCGACCTGGGTCCGCGCGGCGGTGCCGCGCAGGATGAGCTCGCTCCCCTTGAAGTCGAAGGCGGAGAGATTTGCCCCGTAGGTGAGGGTGTTGTGCTGGGCGCTCGCGTCCTGGGCGAGGGAGCGGTCTTGACCGTAGCCGGCGGCCAGCCCCCACGCGACGAGATCGGGCGTCCCGAGATACCCCCGCGCGGACAGTCCACCGTTGAGACCCCACTGTCTCCCGTCGGTGTGGGTGGGCGCTTCCCAGTTGTCGCTCTTCTCCATCGAGCCGCCGACGAACCCGCTGACCTCCGTCGCGCGGGGGAGCGCGGGCGCGAGCGCCGCGAGGAGGACGAGGGCGCGAAGCGACGCCGCCGGGAGCGTGTGCGTGCGCCTCCTCATCTCGTGCCGCCTCCCTGGACGACGGTGATCGGGACGTCCACGACGTACTCGGCCTCGGCGGACGGGAACTGCCACTTGCCGGAGGAGGCCGCGAGGCAGGCGTCGAGGGCCTCGGAGCCGAGGTCGGAGCCGACGGCGCGGACGCTCTGCACCTTGCCTTGCGCCGTCACGGTGAGCTTGAGCGTACCCTCCGCGCGCTGCAGGCGCCTCGCCTGGATGTGCTCGCCGATGCAGCCCTCGATGAGCGGCTGCGCGGCCTGGACCGCCTCGCGGATCTGGCGCTTGCCGCCCTCGCCCGCCTCGAGCTGCGCCGAGCCGCCGGCGCCGGCAGCAGGGGCGGGCTTCGCCGTCTCGCGGAGCGCGGACACGACGACGTCCACGCCCTGGGCGCCCGGCCGCGTGGTGATGCGCGTGACCACCCGTTGCTCGGGGAGCGGCCCCGAGGCGACGACGCGGGCCTTGAGGTCGCCGGCGCGGCGCTGCGCCTCGGCCATCATGCTCGGGTCCTTCGCGCGGGCCCAGATGAGGATCTCGCAGCTCTCCTTCGCCGCGAGCTGCGCGATGTTGTCGATCGTCTCGCGGTCGAGCTCGGAGAGGGTCGAGGCGGGCGACGGGAAGGTGACGACGGTCGCGGCCGCGACCGCCTTCTCGACCGCCACGCCGGCGGAGAGCGGCGCGCCCGACGGCGCGGCGCCGCTGCGCTCCTTCACGATGGCCGTCGGCGACTTCACGACCATCACGAACACCGCCTTGTCCTTGGCGGCGGCGGGCTTCGCCTCGAGCGGCTTCGGGGCGGCCGCGGGCTTCGGGGCGGCCTCGGAGGCGCGGCGCTCGAGGAGCTCGAGCCGCTCCGCGCGGGTGTCGAGGCGGCGGGCCCAGGCGTCGAGCCGCTCCGCCTTGGCGCGGTTCTGTCGCTCGAGCGCGTCGATCTTCTCGCCACGCGCGACGAGGCGGGCCTCGAAGGCGGCGAGCTGGCGGTTGCGGGCGCCGAGCACCTGCTTGCGGAGCTCGATCTGCTGCGTGCGGCTCGCGGCTCCGCTGACGGACGCGGAGAGGCGGGTCGCCTCCTGCCGCTCGACGCTCTCGCGGCTCGCCGCGTCCGTCTCGCGGCCGGTCGCCGCGTCGATCGCGGGCCCGAAGGTCCGCTCCTGCGCGGCGAGGGTGC
>DASWCJ010000149.1:0-8669 GCA_036390155.1 Anaeromyxobacter sp. | reverse complement strand
GCCCCAGCTCCAGGCGGCCTACCAGCCGCCCTCCGGCGCGTACCCGGTCGCCGACCTGAAGGACGTGGGCAGCGGCTCCTGGGAGCTCACGCTGCCGCCGACGAACCAGAGCGGGTTCGACCGGTCGAAGACCCACACCGTGGCAGGTTGGGCGGTCCGGTCGAACGGCACCGCCGCCGCGGACGTCGCGGCGACCTCGCTCGATTTCGTGCCGGGAGGCGGGACCCCGACCGGATACGCGACGGTGACGGACGCGCGGTGCAACCAGTGCCACGGGTTCGTCCAGGCACACGGGTCGCGCCGCACCGTCCCGCTCTGCATCACCTGCCACAACCCGAGCACGGGCGACCCGGAGACGTCGCAGACTCTCGACTTCAAGGTGATGATCCACAAGATCCACTCGGGCCAGACGCTGCCGAGCGTGCAGCAGGGGAAGGGCTACTTCATCGTCGGCTTCCGCCAGACCGTGGTCGACTTCTCCGACATCACGTTCCCGTACCACAACCACGGCGTGGCGCACTGCACGGTCTGTCACTCCGGCGGCGCCCAGTCGGACAACTGGAAGAAGATCCCGACGCAGAACGTCTGCACCTCCTGCCACGACAACGTCCAGTTCGCGTCGGCGGCGGGTCTCGATCCGTGCCCGGTCGGCACCAGCGCGGCCTCGGGCTTCAAGGACTGCCTCCACACGGGCGGGCCCATCACCATCACGGACTCGCGCGACCCGAACGCGTGCCTCGGGTGCCACGGCCCGGGGACGGCCGCGGCGATCGACAAGTTCCACCACGGCGACTGACCCGTCTCGGCCGCGACGACCACGCGCCAAGGCCGAGACCACTTGCCCTGATTCGCTGCTGCGGCGCGATCAGGGCAGCGGGCTCGGCTCTATCAGCGCGTCAGGGGGTGACGTCGATCTCGAGCACCTTCGCGCCGTCTTCGACGACGTAGTAGACGAGCACGTTCGCGCCCTGGGCGAGCCTACCGGCGCCACCGGCGGGCTTGCCGTCCTTGTCGAAGACCTGCACGTCCGCGGCGATGCGGTACGTGACGACGCCCGCCTTGGTCGAGCCCTTCAGCTCCCCCTTGGCGGTGTCGACGAGGATCACCGTGGCGCGGTCGCACTTCGTCGTCGGGGGGTTCGCCTGGATCGAGCGCGGGGCGGGGTACGGCAGCGCGAGCGCGAGGGCCGCGAGGGCGGCGAGAGGGCCTGCGACGGTCATGCCGGCAGTATCCCTCCCCTGCGCTCCCGGCTCAATCGCGAGGCGGCCTCCGCGGCAGGGGCCTCACGGCTCCCGGATCATCGCGGGGTCGTCCGGGGAGGCGTACACGTCGTCCCAGATCGCCTCGGGCGACGGGTCGGGGCTCTCCTCCGCGAACCGCACCGCGTCCCGGACCTGCTCGGCGACCTCGGCCTCGAGCCGCTCGAGGTCCTGCGCCGAGGGCTCCTGGCCCGCGTCCTTCATGTGCGCGAGGAGGAGGTCGAGCGGGTCGTGCCGCTTCTCCTGCTCGACCTCGTCGCGCGTCCGGTAGGTCGCGGGGTCGGCCATCGAGTGGCCGCGGTACCGGTAGGTGCGGGCCTCGAGGAGCACGGGCCTGCCGCCCTCGGGGCGGCACTCCGCTGCCGCGCGCAGGACCGCGTCCCGGACCGCGAGGACGTCCATGCCGTCGACCGCCTCGCCGCGCATCGCGTAGGCGGAGGCACGACGCCAGACCTCCGGGACGGCGGAACTGCGCTCGATGGCGGTCCCCATCCCATAACGGTTGTTCTCGCAGATGAAGACCACGGGGAGCTTCCAGACCGCCGCCATGTTGAGCGACTCGTGGAAGGCGCCGATGTTCACCGCGGCGTCGCCGAAGAGCGCGACGACGACGCCGTCCTTCTTCTCGTAGCGCTGGGCGAATGCGACGCCGACCGCGAGCGGGATCTGCCCGCCGACGATGCCGTGGCCGCCGAGGTTGTGGCGCGCGGCGTCGAACATGTGCATCGAGCCGCCCTTCCCCTTCACGGCGCCGGTCGCCTTGCCAAAGAGCTCCGCCATCACGACGCCCGGGGGCGTGCCCCAGGCGAGGGCATGGCCGTGATCTCGATAGGCGTTCACGAGGTAGTCGCGAGCGGGGTCGAGCGCGCGGCGGACGCCGATCGCGACCGCCTCCTGCCCGATGTAGAGGTGGCAGAACCCGCCGATCTTCCCCTCGGTGTAGACGCGCCCCGCGGCCTCCTCGAACCGGCGCAGGAGCAGCATCTCGCGATACGCGCCGAGGAGGTCCGCGCGGGCCTCGGCCCGGCGCTCGGCGGGACGACCGGTCTGGACGCGTACCGACTGCTCCGGGGTCATGCCCCTGACCTAGACCGGCCGGGGCCGGGTTTCAACGGATCCGCGGGCGGACGGTCCCTCCGCGCGGGGAGGACCAAGGGCGCGGCGCGGGCCGGCTCAGCGCTCGCCGAGCCGGGAGAGGAGGCGCCGGAGGGCCAGCTCCGTCTTCGCGTCCTCGATCTCGCCCCGCTCGCACGCGGCGAGCGCCGCGTGGAGCTCGCGCCAGGCGAGGATCGCTCCTTCCTCGAGCGGAGAGCCGTCGCCCGCGTCCGGCGCGCTCCACAGGTCCGGGCCCGCAGGCCGCCGGACCTCACCCGCGAGCAGGTGGATCTTCTCCGAGACGATCCCGGGGAGCGGGAAGAAGGGCCCGCCGAGCGGGACGAGCGACGCGGGGTCGACCTCGAGCCCGGCCTCCTCGCGCACCTCGTCGGTCGCGCGCCGGCGGAGCGCGTCGAGGCCGAGCTCGCCGGGCTCGAGTACCCCGGCGACGAGCTCCTCGACGAGCAGGTACTCGCGCTCCGGCAGGACCGGGGTCCTCCCGCGCCGGAAGTAGGCGGCGGGGCGGAGGCCGCGGCGGGTGAGGATCTCGACGCCGCGCGCGGTGCGCGCCCACAGGCAGACCGCCACCGCGTCGAGGGTGGGACGATCGATCACGTCGATCGGGTACTCCGGGCTCGCGCTGCCGTCGGCGCGGCGGTTGCGCGCGCGGAGCCGCCTGAGCCGCAGGAACCCCTGATCGCAGCGTGCGCGGGCGGTGTAGTCCTCGACGACCTCGATCGCGGTGATCTCCGGCATCCCCCCGAGAGTGCACCGCCGGCGCGCCGCGCGCCACCTCGCGCGGCCGCTCCCCTCGCAGGGCATGACGCGAACCCACGGGCGTCGCAACTTCTCGGGTGAGGGGGACAACGTGCAATCGCCCGAACTCGTCGTGGAGCTCTCGCGTCTCCTCGAGATGGAGGTCGATGCCGCCCAGGCCGCGGCGAAGGCGCTCGCGTTTCTGCCGCCCGGACCGATCCGGGACGAGGTCCTGCTCGGGGCGCGCGAGCACGAGGCCCACGTAGCGGCCATCCGGGACCACATCGACTACCGCGGGTACCGCGTGCCGGAGACGTCGTCGGCAATCCGGGGCATCCGGCTCGGCGCGAGCGTGCAGCCGGCGCGGCCGGACGTGGAGGACGTGCTCCAGGCGGTCCGGGGCAACGCTCAGCTCGCCTGCGCGCTCTACGGAAAGCTTCTCGCGAAGGGGCCGCCGGAAGACGCGCAGGAGCTGCTGGAGCGCATCCGCGGCGATGAGGCGCGCCACCTCCGGTGGGCCGAGCGAGCGCTCGCCACGCGGGCGTGGGAAGCGGCAGGGGCGAGTCCGTAGCGACCCTCCCCCGCCTGCAACCCGACCGAGTGCCGCAACCCGACCGGGAGTAATTCCGCGCAACCGACCGCGCGCAACCCGACCGAGAGTAATTCGGCGCAGGTTCCCGGTTCGGGGTCGGCTCATGGGTTACGAGGTCCGGGTTTCCGCGAATTACTCTCGGTCGGGGCTTCGCGAGTGCTCGCAGTCCGCCGAACTCCAAGGGATCACGGGGGTTCTCGTTCCGCCAGGCCAGGACCGCAACGACTCTCGGTCGGGGACAGGGAGTGAGAACAAAGGAAAAAGGCCGCGCCCCCGGAGGAGCGCGGCCCGCAGGCTTCCCTAGACGGAGCTACGCGACGACGCGGAGCTTCTTGCCCTCCGGGGCGTACCCGGCGAGCTCGTCGAACTGGAGGTAGCGGTACACCTTGTCCGCCTTCGGGGCGATCTTCTCGTTGTACGCCTTGAAGTACTCCTCCTTCGTCGGGAGGCGGCCGAAAGTTGCCGAGACCGCGCCGAGCTCCGCCGAGCCGAGGTACACCTTCGCGCCGTTGCCGATCCGGTCGTCGAAGTTGCGCGTCGAGGTCGAGAAGACCGTCGTCGCGTCCGGCACGCGGGCCTGGTTGCCCATGCAGAGCGAGCAGCCGGCGATCTCGATGCGCGCGCCGATCGCGCTGTAGGTCGAGTAGTACGACTCGTCCTTCAGCTGCTGCTGGTCCATCCGCGTGGGCGGGCAGATCCAGGTGCGGACCGCCGGGTTGAACTTCTGGCCCTTCCAGATCTCGCCGGCGGCGCGGAAGTGCCCGATGTTCGTCATGCAGGACCCGAGGAACACGTCGTCGATCTTCGTGTTCGCGACCTCGGTGAGGACCTTCACGTCGTCCGGGTCGTTCGGGCAGGCGAGGATCGGCTCGGTGATCTCCGCGAGGTCGATCTCGATGACCGCGGCGTAGTCGGCATTCGCGTCCGCCGTGAGGAGCTGCGGCTTCTTCAGCCACTTCTCGACGGCGGCGATGCGCCCCTCGAGCGTCTTCTTGTCGCCGTAGCCGTCGGCGATCATCTTCTTCATGAGCGCGACGTTGGAGCGGAGGTACTTCGCGACCGTCCCCTCCGAAAGCTTGATCGCGGCGGCCGCGGCGGAGCGCTCCGCGGCGGCGTCGGTGAGCTCGAAGGCCTGCTCGACGGTGAGCTCCGGGAGCCCCTCCATCTCGAGGATCCGCCCGTTGAAGACGTTCTTCTTCGCCTTCTTCGGGACGGTGAGGTGGCCCTGCTTGATGGCCCAGAGCGGGATCGCGTTCACGACATCACGGAGCGTGATGCCCGGCTGGAGCTTCCCCTTGAACCGGACCAGGACCGACTCCGGCATGTCGAGGGGCATGAAGCCGAGCGCGCCCGCGAAGGCGACGAGGCCCGAGCCCGCCGGGAAGGAGATGCCCATCGGGAACCGGGTGTGGGAGTCGCCGCCCGTCCCGACGGTGTCGGGGAGGAGGAGGCGGTTCAGCCACGAGTGAATCACGCCGTCGCCCGGGCGGAGCGGCACACCGCCCCGGGCCTTCACGAAGCCCGGCAGCGTGTGGTGCATCTTCACGTCCGCCGCCTTCGGGTATGCCGCCGTGTGGCAGAACGACTGCATGAACATCGGCGCCTGGAACTTGAGGCAGGCGAGCTCCTTCAGCTCGTCGGCCGTCATCGGGCCCGTCGTGTCCTGCGAGCCGACCGTCGTCATCTTCGGCTCGTAGTACCCGCCGGGGAGAACGCCCGGGAGGCCGCAGGCCTTGCCGACCATCTTCTGCGCGAGCGTGTAGCCCTGGTTTGCCTTCGGCGTGGGGTTCACGACCTTCGCGAAGAGGTCCTTCGGCCCCTTCTTCGTGACCTTCTGCGCCCTCTCGGTGAGGGCACGGCCGATGGTGAGCGGGATGCGGCCGCCGGCCTTGAACTCGTTGGCGAGGGTCGCGGGCGCGAGCTTGAAGGTCGAGAGGACCTCGCCCGACTCGCTCCGGAGCTCGCCCTTCACCGTGTCGACCACGACGAGGTCGCCGGTCTTGAGCTTCGTGACGTCCGCCTTGATCGGCAGCGCGCCGGAGTCCTGCGCCGTGGCGAAGAAGATCGGGGCGATGACGCCGCCGATGATCACGCCGCCGCGCTTCTTGTTCGGCACGAACGGGATGTCGTCGCCGATGTGCCACTGCACGCTGTTGCAGGCGGACTTGCGGGACGAGCCCGTGCCGACCACGTCGCCGACGAAGGCGACCTGGAAGCCCTGGGCGCGGAACTCCGCGATGGTCTTGAGGCCGCTCGGGAACCGGGTCTTGCCCATCGCCTGCGCGTGGAGCGGGATGTCGGGGCGCGTCGAGGCGTCGCCGGCGGGCGAGAAGTCGTCGGTGTTGATCTCCCCGTCCACCTTGAAGACCTTCACCTTCACGGTCGCGGGCACGCCCGGCTTCGACGTGAACCACTCGGCGCTGGCCCAGGACTCGAGGACGGCCCTCGCGGCGGCGTTCTTCGCCTTCGCGAGCGCGGCGACGTCGTCGAAGGCTTCGTAGACGTAGGTGATGCCCTTCAGCGCCTTGGCGGCGTCATCGGCGAGCGCCTTCTGCTTCAGCGCGGCGACGAGCGGCGGGACGTTGTAGCCGCCGCCCATCGTGCCGAGGAGCTCGATCGCCTTCTTCTTGTCGAGGAGCGGGGACTTCTTCGTGCCCTTCACGACCTCGGCGAGGAACGCGGCCTTCACCTCTGCGGCGGGATCGACGCCGGGGGAGACGCGGTTCGCGAGGAGGTCGAGGAGGAACTCCTCCCGGCCCTTGGGCGGCTTCTGCAGGAGCTTCACGAGCTCCGCGGTCTGCTCGGGGTCGAGCGGCTTCGCCGGCACGCCGAGCGCCTTCCGCTCCTCCACGTGGTTCAGATATGCCTCGATCACGGGCTCCTCCTTGGGGTTTTGCGATTGCGGGCGGGAGACTCGAACGGGCCTGCCTATACCACGCTGCCCGGTGGGTGTCAGCCGCAGGGAGCCGGGATTCCTTCGTGCGAACGCGCTTTTACGGGACCTCACCGGTCCACGTTGGATCGCGCTTCGGTGCGCGCCGACGAAGGTTCCCGGAACGCTCGCCTTTTGGCAGACTCTTCTCCGGGGGAGGGGCACTCATGGAACCGGGGGGAATTTCGCCCGAGCGGACGGGCGCGTCGGGCACGACCGAAGGCCGCAGCGTCCCGGAAGAGCAGTACCGGGTCGTCCTCGAGGCGGCAGGGCACATCTGCTTCGAGTACGACCCTCGGTCCGCGCGGATCGTGGCCGGAAAGCCCTGGACGATCCTCGGCTATGGATCGGACGA
The DNA here is from genome assembly GCA_036390155.1 of Anaeromyxobacter sp. Classification (GTDB taxonomy): domain Bacteria; phylum Myxococcota; class Myxococcia; order Myxococcales; family Anaeromyxobacteraceae; genus Anaeromyxobacter. The sequence goes on along the minus strand of DASWCJ010000149.1, from coordinate 1,680 downwards.
ACGTTCGCCGTCGATCGACGCGTGGATGGAGCTCGTCCACCCCGAGGACCGCGCGGGCCTGCTCGAGGGGATGCGGCGGCAGCACCAGGAGGGCGCGCCGACGCACCGCATCGAGTACCGGATGCGCGCGAAGGACGGCGCCTGGCGAGCGGTGCTCATCTCCTCCCGCGCGCTCGCGCGCGATCCCGATGGCCTGCCCATCCGAACGTCGTGCACCATCACCGACGTCACCGACGCGCGCGCGCTCCGCGAGCGGGTCGCGTACGCCGACCGGCTCTCGAGCCTCGGATCGCTCGCCGCCGGCGTCGCCCACGCGGTGAACAACCCGCTCGTCTCGGTGAGCGCCGGGCTCCGCATGCTGCAGGAGGAGCTCGACCGCGGGGCGGCGAATCCCGCGCGCCTCGGGGAGCGTCTCCCGGAGCTCCGGCAGGCGATCGCGGACGCGACGCAGGGCGCCGACCGGGTGCGTGACGTCGTGCGCGGGCTGCAGCTCTTCTCCGCGCCGCGCGCGGGCGGCGTCCGCGAGGCGGTGGATCCGCGGGCGGAGCTCGGCGCTGCGCTCGACCTCACGCGCAACGCCGTCTCGCAGCGCGCGCGGCTCACCGTCGATCTCGGCGCGGACCTGCCGCGCGTCCTTGCCGTCCCGGGCGAGCTCGGACAGGCGTTCGTGAACCTCCTCATGAACGCGTCGGACGCGATTCCGGAGGGCCACGCGGCCGAGCACGACGTCCGCGTTGTCGCCCGCACCTCGGCGGGGCGCGTGTTCGTCGAGGTGACCGACACCGGCGTGGAGATCCGGCCCGAGCGCCTGCCGAAGCTGTTCGAGCCCTACTCGCCGAGAGGCACGTCCATCGCGCCGGGGCTCGGCCTCTCGGTCTGCCATGGGGTCGTGACCGCCGCGGGCGGGACGCTCGACGTCGTCAGCGCGCCGGGGCGGGGCTCCACGTTCCGCGTGTCGCTCCCGGCGGCGCCAGTGCCGGTGCCCGCCGTCACCCACACGATCGCCGCGCCGCGCGGGCGCGTGCTCGTCATCGACGACGATCCGCTCGTGGGCCGGTCGATGGCGCGGCTCCTCCAGGGCGCGTATGAGGTGACCGTGCTCACGTCGCCGGTCGAGGCGGTGTCGCGCCTCGCGCGCGGCGAGCGCTGGGATGCGATCCTGTGCGATCTGATGATGCCCGAGCTCTCCGGCATGGACGTCGAGGAGCGGCTCTCGAAGGCGGCGCCGGACGTCGTGCCGCGGATCACCTATCTCACCGGCGGCGCGTTCACGGACCGCGCGCGGCAGTTCCTCGCCGCCGGGCGCCCATATCTGGAAAAACCGGTCGAGGCGGACGCGATCCGCGCCAGGGTCGCGGCGCTCGTGAAGCGCTAACCGGGCGCGCCAACCGGACCGAGAGAAGTCGGGCGCGCCAACCGGACCGAGAGAAGTAGATCGCGGACCACGGGACGCGCCGCGGTCCGTCCACGCATCGTGGGCCTGGCTCAAGTCCGCGAATTCCTGCGATCCGCGCACGGCACGCCCGGTGCGATCGCTCAGCGAATGACTGCTCCGCGCCAGGTTCTTCCCGGGACGACGTATCTCGTGACGCGCCGCTGCTCGGAATGCCGCTTCTTCCTCCGGCCCTCCGCGATCACGAACCAGATCTTCCTGTACGTCCTCGCCCTGGCCGCGCGCCG
>DASWCJ010000148.1:0-5105 GCA_036390155.1 Anaeromyxobacter sp. | reverse complement strand
CTACCGGCCCGAGCGCGCCGCGCCCTTCCACATCCGTGGGTCGAACGAGAACGGCTCCCCGGTGCCGATCTTGAGTTCCCGGAACCGCCTGTGGCCGGGATTCAGGAGCACGTTGTTCTCTTCGGGGACGATGACCGATGGGACGAGCAGCGCCAACCCCTCGCCGCGACGCGCCCACTCGGTTCCAATCGCGGCAGTCTCGTCCGGCGCCGGGTAGTCGCGCCACGTTGCCGGAAGACGGTCGCGAGCAAGCACCTCGAACGTGTCATCTGGCAGTTCGACACGGAAGCGAAAGAGCGCTCGGGGCTGATCTTCTGGGTCGACATGAACGAAAAGCTCCAGAGCGGCCAGCGAGAGGTGTTCGGCCGCGTACACGATGCGTGTACCCGGTCGATTCCACCGGCCACCATGGAGCCGTGCGCCCTCGCCATCGAACGCGGCGCCTGGGTCTCTCTTCGTCGTCATCCGCCAGGCAACGAATGGCACTAGCTGAACACCCCGTGCTCGATGCGGCCGAGCGTGTTCAGCACGGCTTCCAGGCCGAGATCGGTGTCGAGGAGCTCGATCGGCGGGACGTTTCCAAGCGCGCGATTCGGCTTCCGGATCCATCTCAGAGCAGACCCGCGATCTCCCAGCACCTCCTCGGCGCGAGCGGCGACGCGCGCAAGCCGGACCAGGCGCTCGGACTCACCTGCCGTGAGACGCTGTTCGCCGCGTCGCCTCGCAAGCGTCCGCTTCTTCAGATGCAGGAACCGGGACAGATCGTCAGTCGTCACCTCGAGCGCTATCTTCGCTTTCGCCAGGGCCCGGTACGGGACGCCCTTCCGCACAAGCGCGATGAGCTCGAATTCCGTCTTCGGGGCCGCCCGGCCGAGCGCCTGCCCGCCCCCCAGGATCGCGACGACTCGTTCCGTTTCGGACACAGCGGCCTCTTCTGTGGATGCCACTTGGCATCATAGACGCTGCCACTCGGCAGCGCAATGCGTGCGGCCATCGCGATCGGGGAGATTACCCTTCACGAGGTTCCGAGGTCTGCGATCAGATCACCGAGGACCTGCTCCTCCGGAACGGCAATCCCCGTCCTCTCCATGGCTCGCGCGAGGGCCTCGTCCCATCGTGAGGCGGCGGGCGCTCCGGTGAACGCTGGCCCCGCGCGTCGGGCTGCGATGCCGGCGGCGTAATCCGCGGCGCTGAATCGCCATGGCTCACCACGGGTCTCCGCGAGGACTTGCTCGGCGATGCGAAGACCGGCCCAGTCGAAGTCGGCGTGAACGCGGACCCGTGCCCCGGCGGCGGCCAGGCGGCGAAGCAGCACCACCGCCGCGGTGGACGGAACCCCCTCGACGCAGACGAGCGGGGCAGAGCGCGCTCCGAGCGCGTCGGCAGCGGCTTCGACGACGGCGGGATTCTCGCACACGAACACCGAAGTCCCGCGTGCCACGGCGAGCTCGGCGCGGGACAGCTCGCGGAGCGTCACCCGCCTCGGCTCGCCGGCCGCAGCGCTCTCGCGGAGGTGGCGTGCGAGGCGGTCCTCTCCTGCAGGTCGCAAGCCGAGCAGGAGCACGTCCGCCGAGAGCGAATCGCAGTCGATCCCGACCTCTCGCCACAGGCGCCGGCGCTCGGGCGCGGACGACGGGACGTCGCGCCTGCCGGCGATCGCGGCGGCCGCCCGGAGCACGAGGGTGCCGAGCGACGTCCCAGGGTCGAGCGCGTGGGGATCGCCCGCGACGGACGCGGCGAAGACCGGAAGGAGCTGGCCACTCGCAGGGAGCCGCAGCGCGATGGGAACGACCGTCTCGAGGAGCTCCTGCTGGACCCGACCGCCGGCGCGGGCGGCGCGCGCGAGGACGCCGGAGGCGCGCAGGGCTTCGAGCCATCCGACGAGCTCCGCCCGCCCCGCCGACGCGAGCTGCTCCCTCGCCTCCGACCACATCCGCTCACGCTCGGCGCGCTCGCCGAGGCGCTCGGAGCGGCGATCGCGCAGCGGGCCACCGAGCGCCTCGAGCACGCCCCTGAGCGGCACGCCCGCCGCACTCTCGCGAAGCGCGGCGTCGAGCCGCTCGACGTCGAGGCGCACGGAGCCGTCGGGGAGCGAGCCCAGGCCGAGGAGGTCCGCGAGCGCGGTGCGCTCCGAGGCGTCGAGGCCGGCGACCGTCATCGAGCGAGCGCCCTCCCCGGCCTCCTCGACGCGCCGGCGCGCCGCGGCGAAGAGCTTCTCGTAGAGCGGCCCGCCGAGGAGCGCTCGGATCCGGTCGGCGCCGGACGCGGTCACGACTCCTCCATCAGGATCCGCTCGCGGCCGTTCCAGACGAACCACTCCGCAAAGACGCCGCGGTGACCGGGCTCGCGGGAGAGGTGGTAGGTGGAGAGGCCGTCGAGCTCCTCGTAGAAGCCCCACTCCTCGTACGAGGTCATGATGAAGTCGAGGTCGAACTCTGCGAGGAGGCCCATGAGCTTCCCGCGCGTGGGCCGGTCGATCCCGGCAAAGACCTCGTCGAGCGCGATCACCCGCGGCGCGGCGGGGTCCGCCGAGTCGTAGAACGCGGCGGCCGCGGCGAAGAGCGGCAGGTGCAGCATCACCGCCTTCTTGCCGCCGGAGCCGGCGGCGTGCGCCTTGCGCGTGAGCTTCGCCCAGGGCTGCCCGGGCGTGCGGTGCTCGACCTGGAAGCGGTGCCAGGTGCGGTAGTCGAGGACGTCGAGGAGGCGATCCTGGAGCGAGCGGTCCCCCTGCGCCTCGCGGGCCTGCGCGAGGCGCCGCTGGAGGAACGCGCGCAGGGCCTTGCGATTCGCCTCGGAGAGGAGGCGGCCGGCGTGGAGGAAGAGCGGCACCGCGTCCTTCGCGTCCGCCTGCGCCGCGTCATCGAGCGACCAGTCGAGACGAACCTGCGCCCCCGCGGCGGTGGTCCGCCCCTCGATCGCGGCGTTCATCCGATCGACGAGGGCGCGCGCTTCCCGGAGCCTCGACGCGAGGTGGTCGTGGGCTTCGCCCGAGAGGAACTCCTCGAGGAGCTGCGTCTCCTCCTCGCCGAGCAGCGCGATCCGCGCCGCGGCGTCGGCTTCCATCTCGCCGATCACCTCCGCCGCCGGCCGCGTCCGGCCGTTCCAGGTGAACTGGTACGAGAGAACGTCGCCCGTGCGCGAGGGGATGACGCGCACGTCGGGCGGGAGCTGGAGGGCGAGATCGCCCTGGCGGCGCATGAGCCGGTCCTCCGCCTTCTCGCGCTCCTCGGGCTTCGCCCCGATCTCGATCGCGCCGTCCACCTTGCGCGCGAGCTCGAGCGCGGCGGTGAAGCTCCACTCCGCGGCAGGCTCCGAGACGGGGAACCCCGCGGCCTGGAGGACGCCGAAGTCCGCGAGGGCGCGGAAGCCGGCGGCCGCCTTCTTGCGCTCCTCCTCGCGCTCCGACACCGCGCGCTCCGCCTGCTCGGCGGCCATCTTCGACTCGCCCACCCGCTCCGCGAGGCCGCGCAGCTCGCCGTCGGCGGCCTCCTTCTCGCGCCGCGTCTCGCGCTCCTCGCCTCGCGCCGCCTCGAGCGCGGCGAGCACCTCGTCCCGCTCCTTGCCCGAGGACTCGCGCAGCGCCGCTGCGCGCGCACCGGCGCCGGCCGCTTCCTCCGCCGCCCTCGCAGACGCCTCGCGGGAGTGCCCGGCACGCTCGCCCGCCTCCCTGGCCGCGCGCCCGTCGCGCTCCGCCGTCGCGAGGGCGCGCCTCAGCTCGCGCACGTCCGCGACGAGCGCGTCGCCCACCTCGAAGTACCCGCGCGTGCGCTCTGCGAGCAGCTCCGGGTCGCGTGCGAATGCGCCGACCCCCGCGCTCCCCGCCGCCTGGTCGAGCGCAGTCGCGGCCCCTCCCCTCGCCGCCTCCGCTTCCTTCGCGGCCCGCTCGGCGACGACGTGTTTCGCGTGAGCGTCGGCGTGCGCCTCCGCGCAGAAGCCCGCCCGCGCCCGGGCGGCATCGACCTCCGCGCCGCTCGGGATGGACCCGAGCTCGCGCGCGAGGACGTCGAGCCCTTCCTCAGCGGCTCGCACCTCCTGCTCGAGCGCCAGCGCTGACTCCCCGAGCGCACGCAGGCGCGCCTCGAGGTCCGCGATCCGTCGCGCCCGCTCGCGCTCGCGCGCCGTCGCCCCCACGTAGGCGGGCGCGGCCTTCATCCACGCGCCGTGGAGCGGGCCGAGCCGCCAGCGCCCGTCCGCGGCGACCCAGGCGTTCCCGTCCGGCGTCTCGCCCGCGGTCGCGAACCCGATGCTCGCGAGGACCGCCCGGACCCGGTCCACGACGACGCCGCCGGCGGCGACGGGAACGAGCACGTCGGCGAGCGAACGCCCCCGGAGCGACGGCGAAGGGCCACGCAGGATGACGTCCTCGGTCCGCGGATCGAGGAGCGTGCCGTCCGGCTCGACCCACGCATCGAGCAGTCCGGACGACTCCAGCGCGGCCTCGATCGCCGCCTCGGCCCCCGCCGCGGCGGGCCCGAAGTCGCACAGGACGTAGAGCGGCGCGCCGGGCCGGTCCGCGGCGCGGGACGGACGCCAGGCCGGACCGGGCGGCGTCGGATGAGGCGCGCGGGCGAGCGCGTCGCGTTCCTCCCGGAGCGCCTCCTCGTCCGCGCGAACCCCATCGAGCCGCGCGGCCGCCGCCGCGCGCTCCCCAGCAATCGAGCGGCGGAGCGGCTCCGCCGCGGATTCCACCGCAGTGCGGAACGCGGCGGGATCGGGCGCGTCCTCCTGCTCGACCTCGGGCAGCGCCTCGCGCGGGAGGACGCGAAGCCCGCCGAGCCACGCTTCGATTGCGGCGACCCACACCTCCTCGGCTTCGCCCGACCGGCGCTCTGCCTCTCTCAGCATGTCGCGCGCCGCTTCGAGCGCGGCGGCACGCTCTCCGGCGCGCTCCTCGGCACGCCGGTGCGCCTCGACGGCGCGGGCGAGCTCCCGCGCGAGGTCCCGCAGCCGTGACACGACGGCGTCGCGCTGCGCGCGGATCGCCCGGAGCGCACCGGACGCTCCGTCGGCCTCGCCCTTCCCGGCCAGCGCATCGACTGCGCCGTGCACGCCCGCGAGGGCCGCATCCTTCGCGCGCTCCGCTGCGCCGAGGCGGACGCGCTCGA
>DASWCJ010000147.1:0-13227 GCA_036390155.1 Anaeromyxobacter sp. | reverse complement strand
GCGCTACCTCGTCTCGACGCGCCGGTAGCCGATCCGGACCGCGCCCCAGTGCTTGCCCTGGACGAGCACCGGGACGGACAGATCCGCCATCGTCTCGCCCGTGTCGCGCTGGTAGTTCTGGATGAGGAACGGCGCCGCGTTCTGGGCGGCGGCGAGGCCGGTGCGGTCGTTGAAGATCCGCTTGGTCCGGTTGTTCACGAGGTCGCTCGCGAGGTTCCCGGTGAGCGGCATCGAGTAGCGCTTGTTGTGCGTCGGGAGATAGCCGTTCTTGTCGACCGTCACCGTGTAGATGATCACGTTCGGCGCCCGGTTGTAGATGGTCTCCTGGATCTCGACGAAGCCGCCCGGCCCCTCGCGATCGGAGAGCCGGTCGTAGTCGGTGTTGAACTTGGGCGGGTCGGTCTGCGCGATCGGGTAGTACAGGAACGAGAAGAGGCGATCGGGCGAGACCTCCTTCGAGGCGAGCCACCGCTCGACGGTGTCGGCGACGCGCTTCGCGAACTCGTTCCCGAGCGCGAGCATCTCGCGCTCCTGCGCGGTGAGGCTCTCGACCGGCACCTGCCCGCCGACCTTCGTGGTCTGGGCGTGGGCCGGGGCGGCGAGCGCGACGAGGGCGGCGAAGGCGGTGATGCGGGCGAGCGTTCGGATCATGGCATCCTCCTAGTGGCCGAGCCGCTCCATGGCGGCCCTCATGCTGACGCGCAGGCGGTCGATGGTCTTCGTGAGCTGGCCGATCTCGTCGTCGGAGGTCGCCGTGATGTGCACGTCGAGCGCCTCGCCGAGGCCGATCTGCCGCGCGGACTCGGTGAGGTGAACGACCGGCCGCATCGCGGCCTGCACGACGAGGAAGAGCGCGCCGAGTGTGACGATCGTGAAGATCCCGAAGATCCCGCCGAGGACGAGGAGCAGGTGGCGCTGGCGGCCCTGGATCCGCTCCATCGACACGGCCACCCGGAAGCCGCCCCAGTGCTTGCCCTTCACGACGATGGGCGAGGAGACGTCCCACATCGTCTCGCCCGTGTCGCGCTGGTACACCTGCACGAGCGAGGGTTCCCTGTTCTTCGCGGCGGCGATGCCGACCGGGTCCGCGAAGATCCGCTTCGTCCGGTTGCCCGCGAGGTCCTGGGCCGCGTCGCCGGTGACCGCCTTCTGGAACCGGCTGTTGTGGGTCGGCAGGTAGCCGTTCTCGTCCACCCCCACCGCGAAGGTGAAGTCCTCCTGCTCGAGGAACTTGTCCTGGAAGACGAGCACCGCCTTGTCGGTGATCGCGTCGTAGCGGGTGTGGAACTTGGGCTTCCCGGAGAACTCGTAGCCCTTGATCTCCACGTAGTTCCGGTCGAAGACGTCCGCGACCGTCGCTTGCCCGCCGTCGATTGCGTTGTCGAAGAAGTCGCCGTACTGGCGGGCGCCGATCGCGGCCGCGACCTTCGCCTTCTCGAGCGTCAGCTCCTCCAGCTGGCGGGTCTGGGTGGTGAGGAGGATCACGGCGGCGATCGCGGTGAGCGCGACGAGCAGGACCGCGAGCTTGAGCGAGACCTTGAGGCCGAGGCTCCCCCGGACCGTCGAGACGATGGACATCGGTGCACCTCCGTCGTGCTGCGGGTTTCGTGGCCGGCGGCGCGAGCCGCAGGCTCCCTACTTCGCGAGCGCCTTCTGGAACTTCGTCCGGTCCCCCGTGTCCTCGATCTGGGCCGCGAGGTCGTCCACGAGCGCCTTCGCCTGCGGGAGCGCGAACGGCGACTCCGGCGAGACCCGCCGGACCCCCTCCTCCACGTAGACCTTCGCGATCGGGCCGACGTATTGGGCGAGCTCCTTCGCGCACCGGGTGAGGAACGCGCCCGACGCGGGATCGGCGACGGCGACTCGCGAGAGCCCGACGTTCGAGATCTTGGACCAGGAGAGGCCCGACGCGGCGAGGTTCGGCCGCGAGTCCGCGGGCCCCGCCTGGCTCGCGGCGGGGCCGTGGCGGGCGGAGGCGGCCGAGCTGCCGAGCCCGGGCGTGGACGAGGACGCCGCCCCGCCCTCGAGGAACCGCTTCAGCTTCCCGGCCGCGACCCGGAGCGCCACCGTCGCGAAGGACGCGTTGAGCGAGCCGTCGGCGACGACGGCGAGGACGTTCGTCTGGTCCACGGCGATCACGCGCCGGAGCACGAGCTTGCCGTCGGCGTAGTGCGCCGTGACGGTCTCCCAGTCCTCCTGCTGTAGCTGGACCGCGTCGAGCGCCTTCGCGAGCGCGGCGCTGACGCCCTGGCAGAGCGTCTGGTCGTAGACGGAGTGGCCGCGATGCCCGAGCAGCTGCCCGGCCTGGTCGAAGACGAGCACCGCGCTGACGCCGGAAAGCTCCATGAGCGACTGCAGGATGGTCTCCACCGCTAGCCTCCCTTCGCGGCCGGGGCCTCGAGCGCGCGCTCCACCGCGGCGAGCGCGGCGGCGGGCTCCACCCGGGCGGTGACGTACGCCTGGCCCAGCTTCACGACGACGAATCCCCGGTTCGCGCCGGCCGCGGCGATCCGGCGCATCGAGCCGAGGCCGAGCTCCTCCCCCGCCCGCGCGAGGGCGGCGGCGACGAACCCGGTGATGGACGCGACGGACTCGCCGTCGTCCTCCCGGACCGCGTCGTGGAACCCTCCCGACTCGTCCCCCAGCACGGCGCTCGCCACGCCGGGGATCCTCGCGATCGAAGCCAGATCAGCCATGGTGCGCTCCCATTCGTTTCCGCTCCATCACTCGCTCCGTCCCGCGATCCGCGGGAAGGGCGGCATCCCCGCGCCGCGGCGGCAGGCGTCGAGCACGTCCGCCACCTCGGGCGGCGGCCAGCGCGCGGGCCGGGCCGGCCACGACGCCGGCGGCGACGTGGCCCATCGCTCGTGATCCGGCGCGGTCCAGGCGTGCCAGGACCCGATGGTCCGCCGCTGCTCCGCCGCGGCGAGGACCAGCATGTTCTCGCAGACGTGGTCGATCCGGTCGAGCGCCCCCTCGGTGCGGAGGGAGAGGAGGAGGATCGCGTCGCGCGAGACGAGGACCGGCGGCGCCGTGGGCGAGAGGGTCGCGTCGAGCCACGCTCGCACGTACGCATCGACCTCGTCGCGCTCGATGGGGGTGAGCGCCACCTCGGGGACCCGCGCGCCCTCGTGGACCACCCGGCAGCGCTCCGCCGCGTGGGCGAGCCCGGGCGCGCCGGCGAGCACGATGCGGAAGGCGCCGGAGGCTCGGGCGGCGTCCACGATCCGCCCGAGGCCGCCGGTCGAGGGGTGCGGGACGACGGCGCCGGCGAGGACCAGGACCGGCGCGCGGTCCCGGTGCTGCCGCTCCTCGCTCATCCGCTCGACGAGCGCGTCCAGGCTCGCGTCGTCGGTACCTTCCTCGACGATGACCCCGGCGGTGCGGCAGATCCCCTGCACGAGCCCGCGCTCGGCGGCGGCGGCGGGCACGTTCACGAAGAGCGAGAGGCGGTCGTGCCCGAGGGCGTCCGCGACCCGCCGGCAGAGCGCGGCGAGGCCGGTCCCGCCGCCGGTCAGGGCGACGAGCGGGAGGTCCCGGAGGTCGATCTCGTCGAGGAGGCGCGTCCGGGCCGAGGCGAGCGGCTCCCAGCGCGCCTCCACCTCCGGCGGCGCGGCGTCGTAGAACGGCCGGCGGGCGAACCCCATCCGGCGCAGCGCTTCCGGCGCGGGCGGGGGCGGGCCGCGGCGGTCCTCGGCGGCGGGGACGACGTGGTCGCCGCGCGGGGCGCCGGCGGACGTCGCGCCGCCAGGCAGCGCGGCGGCAGGGAGCGGCACGCCGGCCCCCGGCGGCGCGGCGGCCGCCGCCGCGTGGGCGAGGTCTTGCAGGGCGCGGCGCGCGCCCCAGAGGAACTCCATCGCGGAGCCCTGGCGCTCACGCGGGTCCTTCGCGAGCGCGCGCGTCACGAGCGCGGCGCAGGAGGCGGGGAGGGTGGGCACGAACCGGCGCGGGTCGGGTGGCGGCGCGCGCAGGTGCCCCTGCTCCACCGCCGCGACGTCCGGTCCCGGGAACGGCGGGCGTCCGGTCAGGAGGTGGAAGTAGGTCGCGCCGAGCGAGTAGACGTCGGAGGCCGCCGTCGCGGCGCTCCCCTTCCAGATCTCCGGCGCCGTGTAGTACGGGGTCCCGACGCGCACGTGCGCGTTGGCGGCGCCCACCTCGGCGCTGCCGAGCGCCATGCCGAAGTCGCCGAGCTTCGTCACGCCGCCGGCGCCGATGAGCAGGTTCGCGGGCTTCACGTCGCGGTGGATTACGCCGGAGCGGTGCGCCGCGTGGAGCGCGGCGGCGGCCTGCAGGACGATGTCGGTCGCGATCTCGGGCGCGACCGGGCCGGTCTGCACCATCGCCTCCCCCGACTGCCCGACGACGTACTCCATCGCGATGTAGCAGTGCTCGTCCTGCCGCGCGGCGCCGTAGATCTGCACGACGCGGGGGTGGTTGATGCGCGCGACGAGCCGCGCCTCCGCGAGGAACCAGCGCACCGGGTCGTGGCCCTGCGCCTCGGCCGCCTTCCAGGAGAGGATCTTGATCGCGGTCGGGCGCAGGAGCGCCTCGTCCTTCGCGAGGTAGACGACCCCCATTCGCCCGCGGCCGATGAGCCGCTCGAGCCGGTAGTTCCCGAGCTTCAGCCCGACGAGCCGGGTGAGGTCCTTGCCGTCGACGGGACGAGAGGAGCCGGGCATGGGAGGGGACGGGGGGCGCTACCGCGCGGACGCGGGGGAGGAGCTGCGGGACGCCTCGTCCATCTCCTTGAAGACGTCGAGCAGCACCTCCTGGGGATCGACCGAGACGGCGAGCTTCGAGGCGGCGACGGCGCCGTCCTCGCGGTTGAAGGCGAACTCGCCGTCGCGCCACTGGACGAGCTCGCGGATGGCGAACCAGATCTGCCGCGAGAGCGCCTCCTGCACCGCAGCCTCGTCCGCAAGGCCGCCGTCCACGATCCGCTCCGCGAGCATGTCGTCGGGAAGGTCGGCGCCTGCGGTGACCTCGCGCAGCCGTTCCGCGCTGACGCGGCTTCCGAGCGACTCGCCGAGGCTCGGCGTCTGCGGGGAGGCGGCCCCGACGATCTTCCCGTCGCGGAACCGGAGCGCGCCGATCCCCGCGGGGCAGCTGCACACGAGCAGCCCGGTGCGGCGTCCGGAGCGGAGGAACTCGAGGAGATCGGGGAGCGCGAAGCTCGAGAGCTGACCCGAGAACACGGCGTCGGCGGCGCCGTTCGCGGACCGCGCCGGCGCCACGGCGGACGCGGAGGGCGGCGCGGGCATGGGCACGTCCTCCGCGGCCGACGCGGGAACGAGGGCCGCCTGGACCACCGCGCGCGCCGGGGTCGACGCCTTGCCCGCGTTCGCGACACAGCCGAGCCCGAGCATCACCGACGCCTTGTCGGCGGCGGCGAGGGGCTGGGAGAGGAGGGCGCGGAACATCGCGCCGGCGTCGGTGTACTTGCCGGTCCGGAGCAGCATCCAGGCGAGGGCCTCGCGCGCCTGCAGGAACTTCGGGGACGAGGACGCGACCCGCGTCAGCGCCCGCAGCGAACGCTGGCTCGGTGCCGCGTCGTGCTCGCGCAGGTACTCGAGGGCGTCCTCGCGGCTCACGACTCCGTCGCGGATCGCGGCGACGAGGGCGCGCACCTTGTCCGCCGCCTGGGTGCGGACGCCGGCGACGAGCGCCTGCGCGCCGTCGAGGTCGTCGCGCAGGAGCGCCAGGCGGGCGAGGAGTGCGGGCGGCTCGTCGGAGTCGGGCAGGAGCTCCGCGGCGTGGCGCGCCGCCTCCGCCGCCGGGCCGCCGCGCTCGAGGGCGGAGTGGACCCGCGCCTCGGCGAGCCAGGTCTGGCCGATGCCCCAGCGATCCCCGACCCGCTCGAAGCGCGAGCGCGCCTCGGAGAGCCAGGTGAGGGCGCGGGCCGAGTCGTTGTCGTGGGCGAGGACCTCTGCGGCGATCCACTGCGAGAGCGCGCGCGCCTCGATGTCGAGCTGCCGCGAGAGCGTGAGCGCGGTCTGGATGCGCGCGCGCGCGGTCGGGATGGAGCCGCTGCGCACCGCGGCGCGCGCGCTCCACTGCAGGGCGAGCCAGCGGAACGACAGGTTCGGCTGGTCGTCTCGCGCGAGGGCGGCGAGCACGCGGGCGCCGCCGAGCCCGTCCCCCGCCATGACGCTGCCGATGCCCTCGAGGAGCGCCTGGATCGCGGCCTCACACTCCTCGCGCTGGACCGGCTCGCAGCCGGGCCGCCCGGGATCGCCCGCGACGGCGAGCTCCCAGCGGAGCGCGGCGCCCTCGGTGAGCTGGGCGCGGCCGAGCGCGTGGCGCAGGAGCGCCCACGGGTCCCGGACGCCGGCGGCGCTCGCCGCGCGCGGCGGGGCCGGCTCCGCGGAGGGGAGGCCGACGCTCGTCTGCGTCGGGCGCGGCGGCAGCTGGCTCCGCTGGCCGACGGGAGGCGGCGCGCTCCGCGGCTCGAAAGTCGCGGCCGGGGAGGCGGGCACGGACGTGGCGGTGCGGCGCTGCGGCGGCGGTGGGGCGGCCTCGCCGCGCGTCCAGGCGCGGGCGGCCTTCTCCACCGGGCCGGCCATGTGCGAGGGATCGACGTGGACGAGGAGCAGCGCGTCGGCGCGACCCGCGCCGACCATGGAGGTCCGCGCACCCTTCAGGTGCGCGACGACGAACGCGCCGAGCCCCGCGGCGTCCCCCGCCTGCGCGAGCCCGCGCAGGGCTTCCGCCAGCGCGGTCGCCCCGCCGGCGTCCGCGTGCGGCGTGCCCGGCACTGCCGAGAGGAGTCGCCCTTTCGGGTCGACCGTGAGGACGCCCCTCACCTCGGGCAGACCGTCGAGCTGGCTCGGGAGAGTCATCGGCACTTCATCATCGGTGCAACCTCTGCGCCGCGACGTGACATGAGTTCGTGCAAGTGTTGCGCTGCGGGAGCCCAATCGTAGAGAGCATTTGGATGGCGAGTCAACTTCGACAAAAAACGGATACCGCTGGCCTTGCGCCACGTTCCGCGACGCTCGTGCGGTCGAAGGCCCTGCGCGTCCTGGGAGCCGGCGTGCTTGACCCGGCGAGACCGACTCAGGGTCCGATGAGCCGTTCCCGGTCCGGGCTGACCCAGGGTCACGGATGTGTCCCAGGATCACGGTCACTTCCGCCCGGAGGGCCGCCGGCCGCAGCGTTACCTTTCCGGTCATGCGCGCGCGGCGCCGCTCGCGAGAGGTCCCATACGAGCTCCTCTACTGGCCGGGCATCCAGGGGCGCGGGGAGTTCGTCCGGCTCGCCTTCGAGGCGGCCGAGGTGCCGTACGTGGACGTGGGGCGGCTCCCGCCCTCGCGCGGCGGCGGCGCGGGGCGGATCGCGCGCCTCCTCGACGAGCGCGGTCCGTGGCTCACGCCGCTCGGTCCCCCGGCGCTGCGCCACGGGCGGGTGCTCGTCGCGCAGACCGCCGCGATCCTGCAGTGGCTCGCGCCGCGGATCGGGATGGTCCCGCGCGACGAGGCGAGCCGGCTCCGCGCGCACCAGGTGCAGCTCACCATCGCGGACCTCGTCGCCGAGGTTCACGACACCCACCACCCCGTCGGCGCGTCGCTCTACTACGAGGACCAGCGTCCCGAGGCGAAGCGGCGGTCTCGCCTGTTCGTGAAGGAGCGGATCCCGCTCTTCCTCGGCTATCTCGACGGCGCCCTCGACTCGAACCCTGCAGGACGCGGGCGCTGGCTCGTCGGCCGCGGGCTCTCGTACCCCGACCTCTCGACGTTCCAGATCGTCGCGGGGCTCCGCTACGCCTTTCCGCGCGCGATGCGGCGGCACGCGCGGCGCTTCCCCCGGCTCGTGGACCTCCACGACCGGGTGGCGGCGCTCCCGCCCATCGCGGCGTACCTCGCCTCGCCGCGGCGGATCCCGTTCAACGAGGACGGGATCTTCCGGCACTACCCCGAGCTGGATGTCGACCCGGCCGCGACCGGGCCGTAGGGCCGCGCGCCTACCGAAGCTTCTCCTCGAGCACCTTCCGCACGAGGGCGGCGTCGGCAGCGCCGCCGGTCGCCTTCATCGCGGCGCCGACGAGGACCCCGAAGAGCTTCTTCTCGCCGGCGCGGTAGCGCTCGGCCTCCCTGGCGTGGGCGGCGAGGGCCTTCGCGACCGCCGCCTCGACCGCGCCCCGATCCTCGACCTTGGCGAGCCCGAGCGCCGCGAGGCGCGCCGCAGGGTCGCCGCCGCTCGCGACGAGGTCGGCGAGGAGCATCTTCGCGCCGGCGGGCGCCACCTTCCCGGCCTCGACGAGCGCGACGAACCGGCCGAACGCCCCTCCGGAGAGCGGGAGCGAGGCGAGCGCGCGGTCGCCCGCGAGGCCGGCGAGGTCGTTGAGGAGCCAGCGCGCGGCCGTCGCGGGCTTCGCGCCGGCGGCGACCGCCAGGTCGAAGTAGTCGGCAACGTCGGCGTCCCCGGAGAGGCGATCCGCCTCGTCCGCCGAGAGGCCGAGCTCGCGCGCATAGCGCTCGTGGCGGCGGGCGAGCTCCGGGCTCGCCGCGCGGGCCTCGGCGCGGAACTCGGCGCGCGTCTTCCTGGGCGCGGCGGACTCGGTGGCGGGCTTGCGGTCGCGGGGGCGCGGCGCCTCGGGCCGGGGGGCGGCCTTCGCCGCCCAGGTGTCGCGGAGCCCGATGGTCCGGTTGAACACCGGCGCGCCGGGGCGCGACTCGACCGGGTCGACGAAGAAGTAGCCCTGGCGCAGGAACTGCCAGCGGCTGCCGGGCTCCGCCTTCGCGAGCGCGGGCTCGAGCCGGGCACCCTCCGCGACCGCGAGCGAGGCGGGGTTCAGGGCGGCGAGGAAGTCCGGCTCCGCGTCCGGCAGCTCGACCTGGAAGAGCCGGTCGTAGAGCCGGACCGGCGCCGCGATCGAGGACGGCGCGTGGACCCAGTGGATCGTGCCGGACGCGCGCTTCGAGGCGGCGGGAACGCCGAGCGAGGCGGGATCGTGCGTGCAGCGGAGCTCGACCACCTCGCCGGATGGGCCGCGGACCGCCTCGGTGCAGCGGACGAGGTAGGCGCCGGCGAGCCGGACCTCACGTCCGGGCGCGAGCCGCTTCCAGTCGGCCGGGGGATCGAGGGCGAAGTCCTCGCGGTCGACGAGGAGCTCGCCGCCGAAGGGGACCTCGCGGCTCCCGCCGCGGGCGGGCTCGCCCGGCCACCAAGGGATGGTGAGCGGCTCGACCCTGCCCTTCGGCCAGTCGGTGAGGACGAGGCGGATCGGATCGAGGACCGCGAGCGCGCGCGGCGAACGGGCCTCGAGGTCGCCGCGGATGGCGAACTCGAGCTTGCCGATGTCCACGACGCTGTTGTTCTTCGCGACGCCGATGAGCTCGGCGAAGTCGCGGAGCGCCTCCGGGGTGACGCCGCGCCGGCGCATGCCGGCGATCGTCGGCATGCGCGGATCGTCCCAGCCGGAGACGCGTCCCTCGTTCACGAGCTGGAGGAGCTTGCGCTTCGACATCACCGTGAAGCCGATCGCGAGCCGGGCGAACTCGTACTGCCGCGGCCGCGGATCCCACGGGCCGAGCCGGTCGAGCACCCAGTCGTACGCATCGCGGTTCGACTCGAACTCGAGGGTGCAGATGGAGTGGGTGACGCCCTCGAACGCGTCCTCGAGCGGATGGGCGAAGTCGTACATCGGGTAGATGCACCAGGCGTCGCCGGTCCGGTGGTGGTGCGCGTGGCGGATCCGGTAGAGGAGCGGATCGCGCAGGAGCACGTTCGGGTGCGTCATGTCGATCTTCGCGCGGAGCACCATCGCGCCGTCGGGGAACTCCCCGGCCCTCATGCGCCGGAGCTTGTCGAGGCTCTCCGCGGCGGGGCGATCCCGGAACGGGCTGTTCGTGCCGGGGCGGTCGAAGGCGCCGCGCTGCTCGCGGATCGCGTCCTGCGACTGCTCGTCGACGTAGGCGTGTCCCTCGCGGACGAGCCGCTCGGCGCACTCGTACATCCGCGGGAAGAAGTCGGAGGCGTAGAAGAGGTTCGGGCCCCACTCGCAGCCGAGCCAGCGCACGTCGGCCTGGATCGCCTCGACGTACTCGGTCTCCTCCGTCACCGGGTTGGTGTCGTCGAACCGGAGGTGGGTGCGGCCGCCGAACGCCCTCGCGAGCCCGAAGTTGAGGAGGATCGACTTCGCGTGGCCGACGTGCAGGAACCCGTTCGGCTCCGGCGGGAACCGGGTCACGACCTTGCCGCCGTTCCGTCCCGCGGCGAGATCCGCCTGCACGATGTCGGCGAGGAAATTGCGAGGCGTCTCGGCCATCTTGGCCCGAGTTGGTATCGCAGCGGCGGCGGGGCCGCAACCTCCGGTTCGCGTCGCGGCGACGACGCCCGGGGGCTAAGATTCGGTGCCCGCCCGCCGCCGCGGTGGGGCATCCGGAGCGATCGATGAGCCCGAAGTTCCAGGTTGGCCTCGTGCAGATGGCGATGAGCGCCGACCCGCAGGAGAACGTGGAGAAGGCGGCCTCGCGCGTCGCGGAGGCCGCGCGTCGGGGGGCGCACGTCGTGTGCCTCCCCGAGCTCTACCGCTCCCCGTACTTCTGCCAGCGCGAGGACGCGGCGCTCTTCGATCTCGCCGAGCCGGTCCCGGGGCCGAGCACCGAGCGGCTCTCCGAGGTCGCGCGCCTGCACGGCGTCGCCGTCGTCGTCCCGATCTTCGAGCGGCGCGCGCCGGGGCTCTACCACAACAGCGCGGTCGTCCTCGACGCGGACGGCCGCACCGCCGGGATGTACCGCAAGATGCACATCCCGGACGACCCCGCCTTCTACGAGAAGTTCTACTTCACGCCCGGTGACCTCGGCTTCCGCGCCATCGACGTGAAGCCCGCCCGCCTCGGCGTGCTCATCTGCTGGGACCAGTGGTACCCGGAGGCGGCGCGGCTCACCGCGCTCCACGGCGCAGAGCTCCTCTGCTACCCGACCGCGATCGGCTGGCACCCCGCCGAGAAGGCCTCCCACGGCGCCGCCCAGCGCGACGCCTGGCGCACGGTCCAGCGAAGCCACGCCATCGCGAACGGCTGCTTCGTCGCGGCGGTGAACCGGGTCGGGCACGAGAAGGCCGCCCCCGGCGACGCGGGGCTCGAGTTCTGGGGTACGAGCTTCCTCTGCGATCCCTTCGGCGTCGTCCTCGCCGAGGCCTCGACCGACCGCGAGGAGCTCCTCGTCGCCGAGGTCGATCCCGCCCGGATCGAGGAGGTCCGCCGCGGCTGGCCGTTCCTGCGCGACCGGCGCGTGGACGCCTACGCCGGCATCCAGGAGAGGTTCCTCGACCGATGAGCCCGCGCCTCGACGTCACCCAGCCGATCCCGATCCTCGCGCGCCGCCCGCGGGTGATGCCCGCCGAGTGGGCGCGGCACGACGCGACCTGGCTCGCCTGGCCGCACGCGGTCCGCGACTGGCCCGGCCGGTTCGGGCCGATCCCCTGGGTCTACGCGGAGATCGTCCGGAACGTCGCCCGGGGCGAGACGGTGCGGCTCCTCGTGCAGGATGCGGAGGCGGAGAAGAAGGTCCGCCGCCTCCTCGGCCGCGCCGCCGTGCCGCTCGAGCGCGTCGAGCTCCACCGCGCGCGCACCGACCGGGTCTGGACCCGGGACAGCGGTCCCGTCTTCGTGCTCGAGCACGGGCGGAAGGCGATCGCGGGGTTCCGGTTCGACGGCTGGGCGAAGTACCCGAACTTCCGGAACGACGCGAAGAACCCGGCGCGCGCGGCGAAGGCGCTCGGCGTCCCGCTCCTCCCCGTCGTCCACCGTGACCGCCCGGTCGTCCTCGAGGGCGGCGCGATCGACGTGAACGGGCAGGGCACGGTGCTCGTCACCGAGGAGTGCCTGCTCGACCCGGCGGTGCAGGTCCGGAACCCCGGCTTCGGGCGGGAGGACTACGAGCAGGTGCTCGCGGAGGTGCTCGGCGCGACCCGCGCGATCTGGCTCGGGAAGGGGATCGCCGGCGACGACACCCACGGCCACGTGGACGACCTCGCCCGGTTCGTCTCGCCGCGGACCATCGTGCTCTGCCGCGAGACGAACCCGAAGGACGAGAACCACCGGTCGCTCGAGGAGAACCGCGAGCGGCTCGAGGGGGCGAAGCTGCAGGACGGCTCGCGCCCCGACCTCGTGTTCCTGCCGATGCCGGGGCCGGTCGTCTTCGACGGCCAGCGCCTCCCCGCGAGCTACGCGAACTTCTACGTCTGCAACGCGGCGGTGCTGGTCCCGACCTTCGACGACCCGAGCGACCGGATCGCGCTCGGGATCCTGGCCGAGCTCTTCCGCGACCGCCCCGTGGTGGGGATCCACGCCCTCGACCTCGTCTGGGGGCGCGGGACGCTCCACTGCCTGTCGCAGCAGGAGCCGGCCGCGCAAGAGCGAGGGGCGCCAGTTGGGGCCTAGTACTCAATGCCGGTCACTTAGCGGCTGGCCGCTTCCGGGGTAGCTGCGCATCTTCAGCTTCGGCGAACGCTCCCGGGGGCCTCGGGCATGGCCCCCGTCCTCCTGCGCCGCCGCCAGGGTCGCAACCGGCACCGGACGGTCGAACGGGTCCAGAAACGTAGAGGCCGGCGCACGCCCGGGCGCGCCAGCACCGCGCGAGAGCGTTCCCGTACGGTGGCGGGCCCGGCGAGCGCCATGGGCGCGGCCCCGAACGGTCACCGGAGCTGGCGCGCGAAGCTGTCACGCCGCGTGCACGCCGGCTCGCGTACGGACACCGTATCCGAACGCAGCGACGGCGGCGTGCTCGTCGGAGGGGGCCAGCCCGGGCCCGCGAGCGCCGCCGATGGGGCTACGGCCGAACCACGGGCGCCATGGTGCCGATGCTCCGCGGCGATCGGAGTTCGCCGCAGCCACTTCGGCAGCCGCCACCAGAGGGCTGGGGAGGCGTCTCCGACGAGCACGCCGCCGTCGCTGCGTTCGGACCTCTCTCCGATCGACGGAGCCGGCGTGCACGCGGCGTGACAGCGGCACACGCCGGACCCGCTCGTCCTCGGTGGCGCCCGCACTGGCTCCGCCGTGCCGGTCGCAGTCCGGATCCGGTGTCGTGGGCCGCTGGCGCGCCCGGGCGTGCGCCGGCGTCTGTGTTTCGGGGTCCTCTCGTCAGTCCGGCGCCGGTCGCGACTCTGGCGGCGGCGCAGGAGGACGGCGCCTTCCCCGGCCCGCCTCGGCGGCGTTCGGTCCGGGTGCCGAGCTCGTCGAGCTGGACCCGCACCACGATGTGCGCGACCTCGAGAGGCCGGCC
>DASWCJ010000146.1:0-22525 GCA_036390155.1 Anaeromyxobacter sp. | reverse complement strand
GCCACCGTACGGGAACGCTCTCGCGCGGAGCTGGCGCGCCCGGGCGTGCGCCGGCGTCCACGTTTCTGGACCCGTTCGACCGTCCGGTGCCGGTTGCGACCCTGGCGGCGGCGCAGGAGGACCGGGGGCCATGCCCGGGCCCTACGGGAGCGTTCGCCGAAGCCATAACCCGGACCTCCACCCTCGCAGATGAGCTGCTACCCGGAAGCGGCCGGCCGCTAAGTGACCGGCATTGCGGTTAGCGGCTGGCGACCATCTCTCGCGCCCGCCGGGGCATTTCGCCCCGAAGCAAGACGCCGGACCTCCGCGAGGAAGCCCGGCGTCCGGAGTGGGCGCTGAAGGTTTCGAACCTTCGACCCCCGCCGTGTGAAGGCGGTGCTCTACCGCTGAGCTAAGCGCCCGGTGCTGCGAGGCGGCGGAGTATGTCTCCGGCCTCCGGCGCTGTCAACGCGATCGGCAGATTCCGCGCCGCCCACTTCGACCCTGCGGCCCAGCGCTTTCCGTCTGCTCGGTTCAGCCGCGCTTCAGCCACGCGAAGAGGCCTCCGCGCCGCTCGCCGTCGCCGCCGGGCGCGGGCGCCTTCGCCGCCTCGCGCTTCTTCGCCTCCTCGGCCAGCGCCCTCCGCAGCGGCTCGGGCGTGTCCTTCGTCGCGAGCTCGATCTCGGTCATCCCCTTCGTCGGGTCGTCGAAGCTCACCTTGAGCAGGCACTCCTCGTCGAGCCGGAAGTCGATGCGCCGGCCGGTCGCGGCGGCGGGGAGCCGGATCGAGCCCAGGAACTCGTTGTCGACGATGACGTCCGACTCGCCCTGGTAGATGTCGATCTCGATCGGCTGCCCCGGCTCGCGCGGCGGGGGGAGCCGGAAGGACTTCGTCGAAGGGATGTGCTGGTTCTTGTCGAGGATCTTCCGGAAGTGGCTCGTCGGCGTGGCGATGCCGATCGGCATCGAGAGCACGTCCACGAGCGTGACCGAGTCGATCGCGTCGAGCGAGTCGCCGAGGAGCGCGGCGCCGAGCGCGACGCACTCGTCCGGGTGGACGCCCTTCCGCGCCGGGCGGCCGAAGTGCTCCTGGATCCTCGCCTGGACGAGCGGCATCCGGCTCTGCCCGCCGACGAGGATGATCTCGTCGATCTCGTCGGGACGGATGTTCCGCTCGGCGAGCACCTGGTCGCAGAGCGCGAACGTCCGCTCGACGAGGTCGTGGGTGAGGTCGTCGAGCTGCTGCCGCGAGAGCTGCATCCGAACGTCGAGCGGCTTGCCGCGCTTCTCCTCGATGTAGGGGAGGTCGATGGCGACGTTCGGGATGAGGGAGAGGTCGATCTTCGCGGCCTCCGCCCCCTTCTTCACCCGCTGCATCGCGATGGGCGACTGGGCGAGGTCGATGCGGTGCTCGCGCCAGAAGCCCTCGAGCACGAAGTCGATGATCCGGTTGTCGAAGTCCACGCCGCCGAGGAAGGTGTCGCCGCCGGTGGCGAGCACCTCGAAGACGTTGCCGGAGAGCTGGAGCACCGAGACGTCGAACGTGCCGCCGCCGAGGTCGTAGACGAGCACCTTCTGGTCGAGCCCGCGCGCGAACCCGTACGCGAGCGCCGCCGCGGTCGGCTCGTTCACGATCCGCTTCACCTCGAACCCGGCGAGGGCGCCCGCCTGCCGGACCGCCTGCCGCTGCGCGTCGGAGTAGTAGGCGGGCACCGAGATGATCGCCTCGTCGAGCCGCCGCTGCAGGAAGTTCTCGGCGATCTTCTTGATGTGCGCGAGGACCATCGCGCTGATCTCGGGGAGCGTGTGGACCTTGCCCCCGAGCAGCACCGCCGCCTCGCCGCCGGGCCCCTCGACGATGTCGTAGGAGTAGTAGTTCCGGAGCTCCTGCACGACCTTCGAGTTCCACTTCCGCCCGATGAGCCGCTTCGCGCCGTAGACGGTGTTCTTCGGGTTCGTGACGAGCTGATCCTTCGCGATCCCGCCGACGAGCATGTCCCCGCGCTCGGAGAGCGCGACGACGGTCGGCAGGATCAGGCTGCCGCGGTCGGTCGGAACGACCTTCGGGATGCGGTTCCGGACGTGGGCGACACAGGCGTTCGTCGTGCCGAGATCGATCCCGATGATCGGCTTCTCGCGAGGAGCGGCCATTCACCGATTCGTAGCACGGAACCGTAGCGGGATCCCGCCGGCGCCTTCCGTCAAAACGGGACGTCGCCGCCGCCCGCTTCCTCCCCGCCTGGCCCGACCTCCCCTTCGGCGCCCGCCTCGTCCTCCCCGGGCTGCGCCCGCTCGCCGCGCTCCGTCGGAGGCCCGAAGAGCACGGGGATGACGCGCGGGTCGCGGGCCGCAAGCGCCGCGGCGTCCGGCGCGGGCGCGAGCGACGGCGCCCCGACACCCGGATCGTCGAGCTGCCAGCGCTCGAACAGCTCCGGGTCGGACGGCGGCAGCTCCTCGAGGAACCGCGACGCCTTCATGACCACGCGCTCTCGATCCCGCGGCGCGGCGACGAGCGGGTACGAGAGGTAGAGGTCGTCCTTCGCGCGCGTGCAGGCGACGTAGAAGAGCCGCCGCTCCTCCTCCTCGCCGTCGCGGTCCTTCAGCGCCTGCGCCGAGGGGAACCGGCCGTCGGCGAGCCAGACCACGAACACCGCCCGCCACTCGAGGCCCTTCGCCTGGTGCACGGAGGAGAGGACCATCTTCTCGTCCGGCTCGCCGCCCTCGGAGACGGTCTCCGCGGAGAGCTCGGTGAGGAGCCCGATCTCGGCGAGGAACGCCTCGGTGTCCTCGTAGCTCCGGGCGTACTCGGCGAGCTGCCGGACGTCCTCGATGCGCGTGTCCGCGTTCAGGAACTCGGCGCGCAGGTACTCCTCGTACCCCTCCTCGAGAACTTTCTCGATCGCCTCGCCGGGGAGGTCGCAGGTGGGGTGCCGGGCGAGCGCGCGGAGGAGCTCCGCGAGCCGCCGGTACCCGGCCCGGCCCTTCGGCGGCACGTGCGAGGCGACGTCCGGCGCGAGGAGCTCGTCCACGGTCCCCGCCCCGCGCCGCCGCCGGGCGCCGAACGCGTTCCACACGCCCTCGGCGGTGGCGGTGCCGACCCCGGGGGTGAGCCGGAGGCAGCGCTTCAGCGCGAGCTCGTCGCCCGGGTTCCGCGCGAAGCGCAGGTGGGCGAGCACGTCCTTCACGTGCGCGGCCTCGAAGAACCGGACGCCGCTCCGGACCACGAACGGGATCCCCCGCCGCGCCAGCTCGAACTGGATCTCCATCGAGTGGTGGTGCGCGCGGTAGAGGACGGCGATCTCGGGGAGCGGGATCCCCTCGTCGCGCAGCTCCAGCACCCGCTGCGCCACGAATCCCGCCTGCTGGAGCACCTCGCGGCACGGCACGACCGCGGGGAGCGTCCCGTCCGGCCGGACGCTCGAGAGCTCCTTCTCGAACTGGCGCACGTTCGCCGCGATGGAGGCGTTCGCGAGCGCGAGGATCTGCGGCGTCGAGCGGTAGTTGACGGTGAGGGCGAACCGGCGCGCGTCCGGGTAGCGCTTCTCGAACTCGAGGATGTTCTCGAAGTGGGCGCCCCGGAACGCGTAGATCGACTGCGCGTCGTCCCCGACCACGCAGAGGTTCCGGTGCTCCGCCGCGACGAGGTCCACGACGTCGCCCTGCAGGCGGTTCGTGTCCTGGTACTCGTCCACGAGCACGTGGCGCCAGCGCTCGGCGAGCGCCCGGCGCACCGGCTCGCGCTCGGCGAGGAGGACCTTCCAGTTGAGCAGGAGGTCGTCGAAGTCCATCGCGTTGAGCTCGTGCTTCCGCTCCGCGTAGCGGCGCGCGACGCGCAGGACGTCGTCGGTGAGCGGCGCGAACTGCGGGCGGCGGGTGGCGAGGACGTCCGCGAGCGGCGTCTGGGTGTTCACCGCCATCGAGACGAGGTCGATGAGCACGTCCGCCTTCGGGAAGCGGCGCGCGCCGACGGCGAGCCCGCACTCCGCGACCACGGCGGTCATCACGTCGCGCGAGTCCTCCCGGTCGAGGATCGAGTAGCCCCGCCGGTACCCGAGCTCGGCGCCGTGCTCGCGCAGGACCTGGTGGGCGACGTGGTGGAAGGTGCCGCCCTGGATCCGCCGGGTGTCGATCCGGCAGAGCTCCTCGACGCGCCGGAGCATCTCCCGCGCGGCCTTGTTGGTGAAGGTGAGGAGGAGGATCGACTCGGGCTCGGCGCCCTCCGCGACGAGCCGCGCGACGCGCCAGGTGAGGGTGCGCGTCTTCCCGGACCCCGCGCCCGCGATGACGAGGATGGGCCCCTGCCCCGCCTCGACGACCGCGATCTGCTCGTCGTTGAGGAGCCCTTCGTAGTTCAGGGCGCGCGCGGCGGGCTCGGCGCGCTTCAGCTGGTAGTGGCGGGACATGGGTCGGAGCGCCGAGCGTAACCGCGCGGTCCGACAGCGGCACCGCCCGGCGAAAAGTGGACGCGGCCGGCGCGCTGCGTACCATCGCGGCGATGTCGCTGCTCCGCACGAGCGTCCTCGGGCTTGGCCTCCTCGCGACGGCCTGCGCAGCCCGGACGCACGCGGTGCGGCGCGAACCCCTGCCCCCGCCCGCCACGGCGACCCGGGCCGGCGCCCGAGACCCGGGCGTCGGCCCGGAGGCTCCCGCGCGGCCTGCGGCGTCTGCCGCGGACCAGGCGCGCCCCGCGCCGGCTCCGGCCCAGGGCCGGCGCCCTCCCTCGCAGCACGACCTCGCGGTGCGCCGGGCCATCGAGACCGCCTCGTCCCTCGTCGGCCAGCGGGAGATCGTGGTCGCGGGCGTGCGGTGGGGCGACGGCTGCACCGCCCTCGTCCGCGCCGCCTACGCCGAGGCCGGCGCACCGCTCCCCGCCCGCGCCCTCGACGCGCGCACGCTCCAGGCGTTCGCGCGCGACCGCGCCGGCATCCGTCGCGCGCGGCCGGCGCCGGGCGATCTCGCGTTCCTCTCGGACCGGCCAGGCGGCCCCGCCGAGCACGTCGGCCTCGTCGAGACGGTCTCCGCGGACGGCACCGCCCTCGTCCTGCACCGGACCGATCAGGGCGTCCTCCGCGTCCGCGTGAACGCGAGCCAGCCCTGGAAGCTCAAGGCGGACACCGGACGCGCGGTGAACGACCTGCTCGTCGTGGGCGGCGGGCGGGTCTCCGCCGGGCGGCTCCTGGTCGCTTACGCGACCGTGCTCTAGCGGGCTAGAGGGAGGCGCCCGCCCCGGGATCTCCCGCGGGCAGGAGCGCGAGCTGCGACGGCGACCGGGGATCGCCACGAGCCCCGGTCAGGACCGCGACGCGCAGCGCGTCGAAGCGCTCCTGACGCCGGCGGGTCTCGCGCGCGAGCGCCGCGCGCGCCGCCTCGATCTCCGGATACGCCTCCGGCACGTCGTGCCCGAGGAGCCGGTCCTTCCTGCGGAGGTAGGCGTCCTCCGCCGACAGGTGATCCGCCTCGAGCAGCTCCAGCTCGATCACATTCCGCTCCTCGGCGTCGATCGCGACGAGCGCCTCGTGCTGATCCCGGCTGAGCTTCCGGATCCTGTGCATGGCGAGATCAACGTAGCCCGCATGACCGTACGTGCAAGGCCACGCCCTGCCGCCAAGCAAAAAATCATCCGGGTAGGCCCCTCCCGGGCCATCCCGGACGGGGGTCGCCGGCGCGGCGCAGGGGGCAACGTCCACTCGCAGTGCGGATCAGGCGGCGCGCGCTGGGATCCGCTCGGTGCGACGCCACGCGGCGCCCTGGCGCCGGCGGAGGAAGCGCCAGAAGCCGGCGGCGAGCGCCGCGTTCATCGCCACGAAGTAGCGCGCCGCGCGGCCGGCCGAGCCGAAGGCGCGCTCGCCAGCCGCCGCGAGCGCGTACCCGACGACCTGGGCGAGGAGGAGCGCGCGGAGCCCCCACGCGTCTGTGTCCGTCGCCGCGACGGCGTTCGACGCGAGCGCGAGCGCGAGGAGGAGCGGCCCGAGCCAGCGGAGGAGCTTGTGCGAGACGAACGCGAACGCGACGAAGCCCGTGCGCGGGTCGAGCAGATCCGGAAGCCGCGCGAGCGCCTGCCAGTTGCCGGCGCCGATCCGCGCGCGCCGGCCGAACTCCTGCCTCGGGTCGTCGCTCGCGTCCTCCCACGCCGTCGCGGTGGGCTCGAACGGGACGCGCCACCCGCGCACGGCGATGCGCGCCGGGATCACGAAGTCGTCCGTGATGGTGTCCGGCGGCAGCCGCCCGAAGAGGATCCGGCGGACCGCGTAGATGCCGCCGTTCGCGCCGATGACGCATCCGAGCTTGCCCTCGAGGTACTTGAGGAACGACTCGTACGCCCAGTAGAGCCCCTCGCCCGCGCCGCCGCGGGCGCGGAGCCGGAGCCGCCCCACGACCGCGCCGACCGAGGGATCCCGGAACCGCCGCGCGAGCGCCCGGAGCGCGTCCGGATGGAGCTCGACGTTCGCGTCGGTGAGCACGACCACGTCGCCCGTCGCAACGGGGACGAGCCGCCCGAGCACGCTCGCCTTGCCCTGGCGCGGCGAGAGCTCGACCACCCGCACCCGCCCCCTCCCGGCGTCGCGGGCGAGCTGGGCGGTACGGTCGGTGCAGCCGTCGCAGCCGAGGACGATCTCGAGCCGGTCGGGCGGGTAGTCGAGCGCGAGGCAGTTCTCGACCTTCGCGCGGATGCACGCCTCCTCGTCGAACGCGGCGAGCACGAGCGTGACGCGCGGCCAGTCCACGGGCGCCCCCCGATCGCGCCGGTCCGGCCCCCCCGCGAAGAACCGAAGCGCACCGCGCAGGTCGTGGAAGGCACACAGCCCGGCGAGCACCACCGGATACGCGAGATAGCTCCAGGCGAGGAGCCCGAGCGAGACCCAGAGGACCGTGACCATGCGCCCTGCCGAGGCAAGGCGCGCGCCAGTCCGCCCCGGGCTACCCGCCCGTGCCGACGGGCTCCTCGACGGGTTCGATGAGCCGACGGCGCCGCGGAGGCGGAGGCCGCTTCTCGGCGGGTTCCGCAGGGGACGGCGGCGCGGCGGCGGGCTCCGGAGCCGCGGGCGCGGCGGCGGGCTGGTGCTGCGGTCCGGGGCCGCTCGCCGTCGACGCGGCGGGCGATGCGCCCTGTCCGGGTGCGGGCGCAGGCGCTCTCGGCGACGGCTCCGAGCCGGAGGAGACGGAATCGTCGGGCGACGGCTGTGCAGCGAACTTCCGCATCCGCGCCATCGGCTTTCCAACTACGGGCGGAACGGGCGCCACGGGGGGGAGCGCGGCCGGCGGCTCCGGAGGAGGCGGCGCGGAGAGGTCGTCGTGGAGCCGCTTCGCCCGCTCGTGACGCGCGTTCGCGGAGAGCACGCCCTCGAGGGTGGCGACGGCCTCCGTCCTGCGGCCGAGCGAGAGCTGCGCGCGCGCGAGGAGGTAGCGGCCGCGGAGGAGGTCCGGCCTTGCCGCGGCGAGGGCGCCGAGCTTCACGAGCGCGCGTTCCCGGGCCGCGCGGTCCGGGTCGCGGGCGTCGCTCCAGCCATCGGCGAGCTCGATCCACGGCTCGCGCCCGCCGGTCTCCTTCACGGCGCGGACGATCCGGTGGAGCTTGTCCCGCTCGCCGGAGAGCGCGTGGAGGACCGCATAGGCGCGCAGCACCTCGCGCGTCTCGCCCGCCTCCGCCTGCAGGACGACGAGCTGCTCGCGGGCACCGGAGGCGAGCGCGCGGAAGCGATCCTCCCGGCTCCGGATCTCGCCCTCGAGCTGGGTCGCCTCCGTCGATCTCGCGCGGTCGATCGCCTCCCAGCCAGGCCCCTGGTCCCGCCGCGCCCGCTCGCGCTCCTCGCGGACCTGGGCCATGCGCGCGTTCAGTCCCTCGACCTCCTCGCCCAGGCCGGCGGCGCGGACGGCGAGCGCGAGGGCGCGGTCCGCCGCGGGCGCGCGGAGCTTCGGGCGCTTCATCACGACGGCGGCGAGCCGCGCGGAGCCGTCGTCCACGCTCCCGGCGTCGTCGAGCGCGACGAGCGAGAGCGCCTCGTCGCTCGTGCGCTCGGCGCCGGAGTCCCCGCGGCGGGCGAGGAGGGTCCACGCGCCCACGACCGCGGCGATCCCGAGCACGAGGAGCACCGGCGCGAGCCACCTCCACCGGGCGCTCCAGCGCAGCCGCGCCTCGAAGGTGCCGACCGTGTCCCGCTTCAGCACCGGCGCGCGGTGGACGCCGGCGCCGGCGCCGCCCGCGCTCGCGCCGGACTGCGGCCGGTAGACCTGCGGCGCGGTCGTCCGGACGGGGCGCGGCGAGCCCTCGGGCCTCTGCGACGCGGCGGGAGCCGTCGTGGGCGAGGGCGGGGCCGCCGCTCGCGCCGGTGCCGGAGCTGCCGGCGCCGCGAGGGCCGGCTCGTGCGATCGGGCGGCGGCCGGTTCGGCCTGCGCCGCCATGCCGGCGAGCGTACGTCCCGGAGCGCGCGGGGGATGCGCGAGGAAGACGTGCTGGCACTTCGTGCACTGGACCTCGGACCCGCCCGTCGCGAGAAGCTTCTCGTCGAGCTCGTACGTCGTCGAGCAGCGCTCGCAGCGAATGATCAAGAGCCACGGCCTCCGGGACGGGGAGCCTACCCCAGGGCGGGCGCGCCCGCTACGGCGGCCCGACGCGCGCTGCGCCGCCGACGACGAGGTGCGGGGCGGCGAGCGCCAGCCGCTTCGGCCCGATCCCGCGCACCCGGAGCAGCTCGGCGGCCGACGCGTACGGACCGTTTCGGTCGCGGTCCGCCACGACCTCCGCAGCGAGGCGCCGCGAGAGCCCCGGCACGAAGGCGAGCTCCCTCGCACCCGCCGCGTTCGGATCGATCGGCAGCCCGAGGGCGAGCCGCTCGTCCGAGGCGAGCGCGCGCCGCGGCCCGGGGTCCGTGTCGCAGCCGATCCAGTGCCGGGGCGGAAGGCCGCGCCCCTCCGGCGCGCAGGCGGGGCGCGGAGGCGGCCGCTCGAGCCAGACGCGCAGGCGTCCCGCGCCGAGGACCACTGCGAGGACCGACGCGAGCGCGAGGCGACGGAGCATGGGGAGCGTCGGAGCAAGGAGCGCGCCACGCTCGACGCCCGGGTTCGCTCGCGGTACGGTGAAGCTCGCACCATGCCGGGGAGTAGCCGATGACCGTCCTTCGCCGCCTCGCCGCGCTCGCGGTCGCGCTCGCCGCGCTCGTCCCTTCCCCGTCCGTGGCGCAGCGCGGCGTCCGCACCCCGGGCCCCACCGGCTACTGGCCGAGCTCGACCTGCGCCGGCTGCCACCCGCGAACGGTCCAGCAGCACTCGGAGTCTCAACACGAGTCGTCGTTCCGGAACCCGCTCTTCCAGGCGCAGTACTTCGAGGAGCTGCTCCCGCGCGCGAGCCGGGATCCGAAGCTCGTCGAGGAGGCGCGCAGCTGCACCGCGTGCCACGCGCCCGTCGCCTGGGCGTACCAGCGGGCCTACTTCACCGGCCCGATGCCGACCGACCCCTCGATGTCGGGCGTCACCTGCGACCTCTGTCACACCATCACCGGGATCGACGGGCCCACCCCTCGGAACGGAAACTTCGTGTCGCGCCCGAGCGACAAGAAGCTCGGCCCCTTCCCTTCGGACACGAACTGGCACCACGTCTACTCGGAGCTCCAGACGAAGAGCGAGCTCTGCGCCACCTGCCACGAGGCGGTGAACCACAACGGCGTCACCGTGAAGGGCACGTACAGCGAGTGGAAGAAGAGCCCCGCGGCGGCGCTCGGCATCCAGTGCCAGGACTGCCACATGACCCGGGACGGGTTCCTCTCGGACGACGGCACGGCCCAGCACGAGTCCGGGAAGGCGGCGGAGGGCGCGATGATCAACGCGCCGGTGCGCGCGAAGCTCTACACACACCGCTTCCCCGGCGCGCACTCGCGGTCGCAGGTGGAGGGCGCGATGGCGGTCGCCTTCGACCACCTGCCCAAGCAGGCGCGGCCCGGCGAGACGATCGCGCTCTCGCTCCTCGTGGACAACCGCCGCAGCGGCCACCGCATGCCCACCGGCAGCGCGGACCTCCGGCTCCTCTGGATCGAGGTCACGGCGCGCGCCGGCGCGGCGAGGTGGCCGGTCACCCCGTCGAAGGCGAAGGGTGGGTACGGCGTCGCCGGCGAGGGGGACCGCGACGACGTGTTCGTCGGGAAGGACGTCCCCTCCGGCGCGCGGGTCTACCGCGCGGTCCTGTTCAACGACCGGAACGAGCAGACGCTGTCCTCCTACGAGGCGACCCGCGTCATCTGGGACAACCGTCTCGATGCGGGCGAGCGGCGCGTCGAGCCGTACGAGCTCGCGATCCCGAAGAACGCCGCGGGCCCGGTCCAGCTCGAGGCCCGGCTCGTCTACCTCTCCTACCCCTCCACGCTCGCGCACAAGATGAGCGTCCCGCCGGCGGAGCCGGTCGAGGTCGCACGCGCGTCGGCGGAGATCCCGCTCGGCAGCGGGCCGCGCCCGGCCGCCGCGCCGAAGGGCGGTCCGTAGCTCGTCAGCGCGCGCGGGTCGCGAGCGCCACCGCCCGCCGCAGCCCGGCGAAGCGGAGGAGCTTCGCGGCCTCCTCGGGCGTCGCCCACGCGTGCTCGGAGTGCTCGTCGGAGAGCGTCGCGGCGAAGCCCACCGGCAGCCGCGCCGCGAACGCGGTCTCCTCGACGAGGACGAGCGCTCCCGGCCGGACCCGGTTGAGCGACGGGTCGAGCGCGAAGGCGTGGCGGTACCCGAGCGGCTCGACGGGGACGTCCGCACCGGTCTCCTCCCAGAGCTCCCGCCGCGCCGCCGCCTCGGCAGCCTCGCCCGGCTCGATCCGGCCGGTGACGGGCTGCCAGAAGCCGCCACGGTCCGGGCTGCGCCGCAGGAGGAGGACGCGGCCGTCCAGGCCGACCGGCACCACCGAGATCGTCCGGAGATCGGGCCCGGACGGCGCCCGGCTCCGCCCGAGCACCTCGGCGAGGTGGGCCGCGAGCCGCTCCTCGACGTCGTCGCGCGGCGGGACGGCGCGGCCGCGCGCCGTGACCTCCGCGGCGAGGGTCGTCACCCCGAGCCGCGAGTCGGAGATGCCGCACGGGACGATCGCGCGGAAGTGGGCGAGGTCCGGCGCGTGGTTGAAGGCGAGGCCGTGCGAGGTGATCCAGCGCGAGAGGTGGACGCCGACCGCGCCGATCTTCTTCGCCCCGACCCAGGCGCCGCGGTGCTCCTCGTGCCGCGTCGCCTCGACGCCGAAGTCCGCGCAGGTGCGGATCATCCCCTCCTCGAGCGCGCCCACGTACCTCCGCACGTCGGGCCGGTCGGAGAGGTCGACCACCGGGTAGCCCACGATCTGGCCCGGGCCGTGGTACGTGACGTCGCCGCCGCGGTCGGTCTCGTGCAGCTCGAAGCCCTGCCGCGCGAGCCACTCCGGGGCCGCGACGACGTTCGCGCGGTTCGCGCTCCGCCCGAAGGTGAGCACGGGCGGGTGCTCGACGAGGAACAGGTGATCGGTTGCGGGCGGGTTCCCCGCGCGCACCGCCTCCCCGGCGAGCCGCATCAGGTCGAGCCCGTCCGCGTACTCGACCCGTCCGAGCCGGTGGACGACGAGGGTTCGCTCCGTCATGCGCGCGCCGCGCTCCCCGCCTCGGCCTTTCGCGGCCGCTCCGGGCGGTTGAGGGCGTGGATGGCCTCCCCGAGCGCGGCCTTGCACGCCTCCATGAACGCCTCGGGCAGCGTCGGGTGGGCGTGGATGGTGAGCGCGACGTCCTCGAGGTACGCGCCCATCTCGAGCGCGAGCGCCGCCTCCGCGACGAGGTCGGACGCCTCGGGCCCGCACATGGTGACGCCGAGCAGGAGCTTCGACTGCCGGTCGCCGACGACCTTCACGAACCCCTCGGTGTGGTCGATCGCGATCGCGCGGCCGAGCGCGGCGAAGGCGAACTTCCCGACGATCGGGTCGTACCCCTTCGCCTTGGCCTCCTCCTCGGAGAGCCCGACCATCCCGATCTCGGGGTCGGTGAAGATCGCTGCCGGGAGCGCCACCCAGTCGCGCGCAGACTTCATCCCCGCGATCACCTCGGCCGCGATCTCGCCCTCCTTGAAGCCCTTGTGGGCGAGGAAGGGCGGGCCGGCGAGGTCGCCGACGACGAAGACGGACGGCACGCTCGTGCGGAGCTGCTCGTCCAGCTCCGGGAAGCCCTTCGGGCCGATCTTCACGCCGATCTCGGCAAGCCCGAGCCCCTCGGTGTTCGGCCGGAAGCCGACCGAGACGAGGATCTTGTCGGCCGCGAGCTCCTGGGGCTTGCCGTCCACCTCGACCTGGACGGCGAGCGCGCCCTCCTTGCGCGAGAATCCCTTCGCCTTCGCGTTCAGGAGCACGGTGCTGCCGCGCTGGCGGAGGCCCTTCGCGACGAGCCGGACCGCCTCGGGTTCGACGCCCGTGAGGATCTGCGGCAGCGCCTCGACGTAGGTCACCTGCGAGCCGAGCTTCGCGTAGACGGTGCCGAGCTCCATCCCGATGACGCCGCCGCCGATGCAGACGAGCCGCTTCGGCAGCTCGGGGAGGTCCACCGCCTCCTTCGCGCTCCACACGTCCTTGCCGTCGTAGGAAAAGCCCGGGATCTCGATCGGCCGCGCGCCGGTCGCGACGATGAACGCCTTGGCCTCGAGCCGGACCGCCTCGCCGTCCCCGCCGCGCACCTCGACCGCGTCCTTCGCGACGAACCGGGCGGCGCCGCGGACCACCTCGACGCCGTTCCCCTTCTCGAGCAGGGCGACGCCGCCGACGAGCTTCTTCACGACGGCGTTCTTGAAGGCGCGGAGCTTGTCGAGGTCCACCCGCGGGGCGTCTGCGAAGATCCCGCGGTCGGCCGCGCCGCGGACGTCCTCGACGAGGTTCGCCGCTGCGATGAGCGCCTTCGAGGGGATGCACCCCCAGTTCAGGCAGACGCCGCCGAGCGTCGCCTCCTTCTCCACGAGCGCGGTCTTCTTCCCGAGCTGCGCGAGCCGGATCGCGGCCACGTAGCCGCCCGGGCCCGCTCCGATCACGACCGCGTCGAAGGTCTTGGTCGCCATGTGCCGTCCCCCTTCCAGGGTGCGTCGAATAATAGGAGGGCGGCCGGCCCGCCGACCAAGACAAACGACGGGGCCCGGAGGGGCACTCTTCCGCGTACTCGCCGGGAGGCCGAGCTTTCATTCGGGGCGGCCCGTCTTTCGGGGCCGCGGGGGAGCTCGGATGACGGGGCGGTGGCGGGCCGCGCTCGGCGCGGCGGTGGCCCTCGCCTGCGCGGCGGCAGGCGCGGCCCATGGGGAGGGTAGGGAGTGCGAGCTCGCCCGGGCGGACCGCGCGCGGACGACGTCGCAGCGCTGCATGGCGTGCCACGACGGTGGCGTCGGGCAGGTGGTCGGCTCCCTCACGTCGTCGGGCACGGGCTCGGCGGCGCGGGCGCCGGCGGCGAGCCATCCCGTCGGCGTCCTGTACGCGGCGGCGGCCGCCCGGCAGCCGGGCCGGCTCGCGCCGCCCTCCACGCTGCCCCAGGACGTCCCGCTCGTCGCCGGACGGATCGAGTGCACGACCTGTCACGACGGCAGATCGACGAACCCCTACCGCGTGGTGCGGACGGCGGGGCTCTGCACCGCTTGTCACACGCTCTGACCTTCGGCGAGAGCGTTGCGGCCCCGCAAGCCTCGCGCGGCTATGCAAGGCGCATGAAGAGGAGCGCCGGCTCCTCGAGCAGGCGGATGACCTCGTAGGCGAAGGCGGCCGCTTCGTGGCCGTCGATCACCCGGTGGTCGCTCGTGACCGAGACGTGCATCACCTCGCGCACCACGACCGCGCCGTCGCGGGCGACGGGCGTGGGGCGGATCCGGTGGATGCCGAGGATCCCCACCTCGGGGTGGTTCAGCACCGGCGTCGCGAAGAGCCCGCCGAGCGCGCCGAGGCTCGTGACCGTGAACGTCGAGCGGCCCACGTCCTGCGGCCCGAGGCGTCCCCCGCGCGCCGCCGAGGAGAGCCGTTCCAGCTCGCGGGCGAGCTCGAGGAGCGAGCGACCGCCGACGTCTCGCACGACCGGCACGACCAGCCCCGCGTCGGTGGACGCCGCGATCCCCACATCGTACCGGCGGTGCACGACGAGCTCGCCGGCGTCCTCGTCCATCGTGGCGTTGAGCCGCGGAAACTTCCGGAGCGCCTCCACCGCCGCCTTGAGGACGAACGGGAGGAACGTGAGCTTCACCCCCTCCGCCCGGGCGGCCTCCGCCATCCGGTCCTTCGCCCGGACGAGCTCCGTCGCGTCGCACTGCTCGACGAAGGTGAAGTGCGCGGCGGTCCGCTTCGAGCGGGCCATGTTCTCGGCGATCTTCCGGCGCACGCCGCGGAGCGGGACGCGCTCGTCGCCCGCGCCCTTCAACTCGAGGTCGTCCTTCGTCACGCGCCCGCCCCGCCCCGTCCCGGGCACCTCGTCGATCGCGAGCCCGAGCTCGCGCGCGAGCGCGCGGACCGCGGGCGTCGCGAGCGCCTTCTTCGCGGACGCCCCCGCGGGCACCGCGGTGGGCACCGTCTCGGGCCTCGGAGTCGGCGGCGGGGACGGCGCGGCGCTCGCCTCCCGCGGCGGCGGGATCGCGCTCGGCTCCGGCACGGCGCGCACCTCCGCGTCTCCGACGTCGAGCTCGACGAGCGGAGAATGGACCGGGGCGAGCTCCCCTTCCTTCCGGAGGAGCCGCACGACGCGCCCGCGTCGCGGCGAAGGGATCACCACCGTCGCCTTGTCGGTCATCACCTCGACGAGCGGCTGGTCCTCCTCGACGAGGTCGCCGGGCGCGACGAGCCAGCGCTGCACCTCCGCCTCGACGACGCCTTCGCCGATGTCGGGGAGCTCGAGCTTGTAGGCCACGGGCCACTCCCTTCAGTAGGCGGCGATCTCCCGGATCGTCTTCAAGATCCGGGGCGCGCGGGGCAGGTACTCCGCCTCGAGCGTGTAGGGGAACGGCGTGTCGAAGCCGGTGACGCGCGCGACCGGCGCCTCGAGCCGGAGGAAGCACCGCTCCTGGATGAGCGCGACGAGCTCCGCCCCGAAGCCGCAAGTGCGCGGCGCCTCGTGGATCACGATCGCCCGCCCCGTCTTCGAGACCGACGCGACGATGGCGTCCACGTCGAGGGGCTGGAGCGAGCGCAGGTCGAGCACCTCGCAGTCGATCCCCTCCGCCTCCGCCTCCCGCGCGGCGGCGTCCGCCTCGTGCCACATCGCCCCCCAGGCGAGGAGCGTGAGCTGGCTGCCCTCGCGCGTGACGGCCGCCTTCCCGAGCGGGATGGCGAAGTCGCCCTCCGGCACCTCACCCTTCGCGGCTCTGTAGACGCGCTTCGGCTCGAAGAAGATCACCGGGTCCGGGTCGCGGATCGCCGAGACGAGGAGCCCCTTCGCGTCTCGCGGCGTCGACGGCACCACCACCTTCAGCCCCGCGGTGTGGACGAAGTGCGCCTCGGGGGACTGCGAATGGTAGTGGCCGCCCTTGATCCCGCCGCCGTACGGCGTGCGCACCACCATCGGGCAGGAGAACTGGCCGCCCGAGCGGTAGCGGTACTTCGCGACCTCGTTCACGAGCTGATCGAACGCCGGGAAGATGAAGTCGGCGAACTGGATCTCGGGGACGGGCCGGAGCCCGTAGAGCGCCATCCCCACCGCGGTCCCCACGATCCCGCCCTCGGCGAGCGGCGTGTCGATGACTCGGTCCGCGCCGAACTCCTGCTCGAGCCCCTGCGTCGCGCGAAAGACGCCGCCGAAGCGGCCGACGTCCTCCCCGAGCACGACGACGTCCGGATCGCGCCGCATCTCCACCCGGAGCGCGTCGTTCACCGCCTGGATCACGTTCATCACGGGCATCGGGGCCCTCACGCGTCCGAGTGGCGCGGGTTCGCGACCCGCGGGTCCGCCGCGATCGCCTCGCGCAGCTCCTCGAGCTGCTCCCGCTGCTGCCGGAGCGGCTCGGCGTAGACCTGCTCGAACAGGCTCTCCACCGGCGGCTTCGGCGGGTACGCCTCCGCCTCGACGATCGCCCGCTGGATCTCGGCGCGCACCTCGTCGCGGAGCCGCGCGTCCTGCGCCTCGTCGAGCGCCCCGCGGGACGTGAGGTAGCGCCGCGCCCGGAGGATCGGGTCCTTCTGCTTCCACGACTCCACCAGCTCCGCCGCCCGGTACACGCGCGGGTCGTCGGAGGTGGAGTGGCCCTCCATCCGGTAGGTGACGCACTCGACGAGCGTCGGCCCCTCCCCCGCCGCGGCCCGCGCCCGCGCGCGCCGGACCACCGCGTGCACCGCGAGGAGATCGTTCCCGTCCACCCGCTCGCCCCGCATCCCGTAGGCGACCGCCTTCTGCGCGATCGTCTCCGAGCCCGTCTGCCGCTCGCGCGGGACGCTGATCGCCCAGCCGTTGTTCCGACAGAGGAAGACGACCGGGATCTTCCGGACCGAGGCGAAGTTGAGGCCGGTGTGGAAGTCCGCGGCGCTCGTCCCGCCCTCGCCGAACCAGACGAGCGAGACCATGTCGTCGCCCTTCAGGCGGGCGGCCCACGCCGCGCCGACCGCGTGGGAGATCTGGGTCGAGATGGGCGACGAGATCGACGCGAAGTGGCCAGGCCGCCATGCCTCGTGGCACGGCATCTGCCGCCCCTTCATCACGTCGCCGCCGTTCCCGAGGAGGTCGCAGACGAAGGTCGGGAGCGGCATGCCGCGCAGGAGCGCCGCGCCGTGCTCGCGGTAGCACGGGAACAGCCAGTCCTGCGGCTCCATCGCGGCGGCGGCGCCGAAGACCGTCGCCTCCTCGCCGATCGAGCCGATGTAGAAGCCGATCCGTCCCTGCCGCTGGAGCATGACCATCCGCTCGTCCAGCGCGCGCTCGAGGAGCATCCAGCGGTAGAGCGTGCGGGCCTCGCCGTCGGAGAGCGCGATGGCCGCAGGATCGCCCACCACCGCGCCGTCCTCCGCG
Source organism: Anaeromyxobacter sp. (assembly GCA_036390155.1). Taxonomy (GTDB): domain Bacteria; phylum Myxococcota; class Myxococcia; order Myxococcales; family Anaeromyxobacteraceae; genus Anaeromyxobacter. The sequence goes on along the minus strand of DASWCJ010000146.1, from coordinate 5,618 downwards.
ACGAGCCGCTGGAGGGGGAACTCCCGCGCCCAGCGCCCCGGGCGCTCGCGCGCCGGCGTCGGCTCCGAAAGCTCGGTCTCGTGCCACATTGGTGCCGCTCCCGCCCGCGCTACGTGTCCCCGGACTTCCCTCGCCCCGCGGAGCGGGGCTGGGGAGGGGGCTCCCGGGCCTCGATCTCCCCCTTGAGGAAGAGCTCCGCCGCGCGGTAGCTCGAGCGCACGAGCGGCCCGCTCGCGACGTACCGGAAGCCGAGGGCGAGCCCCGCCTCGCGGTAGGCCGCGAACCGAGCGGGCGTCACCCACTCGACCACCGGCAGGTGCCACGCGCTCGGCCGCAGGTACTGGCCGAGCGTGAGGATGTGGACGCCGGCCGCGCGCAGGTCGCGCATGCACGCGAGCACCTCGGCCTCGGCCTCGCCGAGGCCGACCATGATCGACGACTTCGTCACGACGCGCGGGAACTCGCGGCGCATTCGCTCGAGCACCGCGAGCGTCTGGTCGTAGCCCGCGCGCGCGTCGCGCACCACCGGGGTGAGCCGGCGCACCGTCTCGATGTTGTTCGCGAACACGTCCGGTCCGGCGCGCCCGACGATGCGGACCGCCTCGGCGTCGCCCTGGAAGTCCGGCGTCAGCACCTCGACGAGGAGCCCCGGGATCGCCTTGAGCCGGCGGATCGCCTCCGCGAAGTGGCCGGCGCCGCCGTCGGGGAGATCGTCCCGATCCACGCTCGTCACGACGACGTAGTCGAGCCCGAGCTGCGCGATCGCCTCGGCGAGATGGCGCGGCTCGTCGGGATCGAGCGCCGGCGGATGCGCCGCGGTCTTCACGTGGCAGAACCGGCACCCGCGCGTGCAGACCTCGCCCATCAGCATCACGGTCGCGGTGCCGCCGCTCCAGCACTCGCCGACGTTCGGGCAGCTCGCCTCCTGGCAGACCGTGTGGAGGGTGAGACCCTTCAGCGTCTCTCGGACCCGCTGGTACCGCGCTCCGCCCGGGATGGGGACCCGCAGCCACGCGGGCTTCTTCGCCTCGCGGGGGATGCCGCGCGCCCGGAGATCCTCCGTGATCTCGCGCCGGCTCGACGGCAGCGCGTCCCGAGGCATCGCGTCGGGGAGCACCGGCAAGCTTGGACGCACGGGACCGGACATGGGCTCACCTGCGATGTAGCGACGCGGCCGGACGGGGTCAAGCGGCTCGACTCCGCGCGGCCGGACGGGCGCCCCGCCGTGGGCGCGTGCTATCATCGCCTGACGCGCTGCACCGGAGCCCCGAACCCGCGCGCCTCCCGCATGCCGGAGCACTCCCCTTCCGAGCCGACGAAGATCCTCATCGTCGACGACGACGCGTCCGTGCGCGACGTCATCGCCGTGCTCCTCGGGGAGGAGGGCTACGCCTGCACCGCGCTGAGCACCGCCGAGGCGGGCATCGACGAGGCCGCCCGGCAGGACTTCCCGATCGTCATCAGCGACGTCCGCATGCCGGGCAACGACGGCCTGTGGCTCCTCGAGCGGTTCCGGGACACGCACCCCGACACCGCGGTCATCATGCTCACCGGCTTCGGAGACACCGAGGCGGCGGTGGAGTGCCTCCGGAACGGCGCGGCCGACTACCTGCTCAAGCCGCCCAAGGCGACCGAGCTCATCCGCTCCATCGAGCGCGCGCTCGGGCGCCGCCGACTCGAGCTCGCGCGCACGAAGTACCGCCGGTCGCTCGAGAACCGCGTGCGGGAGAAGACCGCGGAGCTCTCGCGGACGCTGCGCGCGCTCGAGGCGACCTACTCGCAGACCCTCTGGTCGCTCGTCGCGGCGCTCGACGCTCGCGAGCACGAGACCGGCGACCACTCTCAGCGGGTCGTCCGCTACTCCCTCGCCGTCGCCCGCAAGCTCGGCGTCTCCCCGCAGGAGCTCCCCGACCTCGGACGCGGCGCGCTCCTCCACGACATCGGCAAGATCGGCGTGCCGGACTCGATCCTCCTCAAGCCCGGGAAGCTCGACGAGGACGAGTGGCGGGTGATGCGGCGCCACCCCGAGATCGGCTTCGACATCCTGAAGTCGATCGGCTTCCTCGAGCGGTCCGCGGCCCTCGTCCTCGCGCACCAGGAGCGGTTCGACGGGGGCGGCTACCCGCGCGGGCTCGCCGGCGAGGACGTCCCGATCGCCGCGCGCATCTTCGCCATCGCGGACTGCTACGACGCGATGACGAGCGACCGTCCCTACCGCAAGGCGCTCGGGCCGGACCGGGCGCGCGCGGAGATCGAGCGCTGCGCAGGGACCCAGTTCGACCCGCGGTGCGCCGAGGCGTTCCTCTCGATCCCGGCGCCGATGCTCGCCGACATCGCGCGCCCGACCGGGGTCCTGCCGATATGACGCCCGAGCCCCTCGTCGACGGGCAAGGCCGCCGGATCGTCTACCTCCGGCTGTCGCTCACCGATCGCTGCAACTTCCGCTGCAGCTACTGCGCCCCCGCGGGCTCGGAGCGCGCCGGCGAGCCGGTGACGCGGACGGAGCTCGCGCGGCTCATCCGCGTGTTCGCCGACTGCGGCGTCCGCCGCGTGCGGCTGACCGGGGGGGAGCCGACCCTCCGCCCCGACCTCCTCGACGTGGTCCGCGACGTGCGGGCCACCCCCGGGATCGAGGAGCTCGCGCTCACGACGAACGGACACTCGCTGTTCGGGCTCGCCCGGGCGCTCCGCGCCGCCGGCGTCTCGCGGCTCAACGTCTCGCTCGACACGCTCGACCCCGAGCGGCTCCGGCGGATCGCGGGGCCGGTGGCCTCGCTCGAGCGGATCGTCGGGGGGCTCCGCGCCGCCGCCGCGGCGGGCTTCGACTCGGTGAAGCTGAACGTCGTCGTGGTGCACGGCGAGAACGAGGGCGAGCTGGGCGAGCTCGTCCGCTTCGCCTGGAGCCTCGGCATGACGCCGCGGTTCATCGAGCTCATGCCGTTCGGCGCGGGCGTCCCGGTCCCGACCGCGCAGGTGAAGGCGCTCCTCGCCGCGCAGGGGATCACGCTCGCGCCCGACGCGACCCGCGGCTGGGGCCCGGCGCACCACATGCGCGGGACCTCCGGCGAGGCCGGAGCGGCGGCCTCCGGGCTCGTCGGGTTCATCGGCGCGATGACGGAGCCGTTCTGCGAAGGCTGCAACCGCGTGCGCCTCGCCGCCGACGGCTCGCTGCGCGCCTGCCTCGGCGGGCGCGAGTGCGCCCCGCTCGCGGCGCTCCTGCGCACGGGCGCGACCGACGCGGAGCTCGCGGAGCGGATCCGGGCCGCGCTGCTCGGCAAGGGGGACCGCCACCACCTGGGCGATGGCCCGGCCGGGCTCCCGCCGATGATCGGGACCGGCGGCTAGGACCTCAGGCGGCGGCGCGCGGGCGGACGTTCGCCCGGATCCACTCGATGATGGTCTGGGTGGACGAGCCCGGCAGGAACACCGCCGACACGCCCTTCGAGGTGAGCTTCGGCACGTCGTCCTGCGGGATGATGCCGCCGCCGAACACCGCGACGTCCGAGGCGCCCTTCTCGCGGAGCAGGTCGATCACCGCGGGGAAAATCGTCATGTGCGCGCCGGAAAGGACCGACAGGCCGACGGCGTCGACGTCCTCCTGGATCGCCGCGGCGACGATCATCTCCGGGGTCTGGTGGAGCCCCGTGTAGATGACCTCGAACCCCGCGTCCCGGAGCGCGCGGGCGATGATCTTCGCCCCGCGATCGTGGCCGTCGAGGCCGGGCTTCGCGACGATGATCCGGAGGGGGCGGTCCTTGGTGGCGGTCATGTGCTCTTCTCCAGGAGTGCAACGACGTCCGGGGCTTCGGGGCCGGGGCCCGAGAGCGACCCGCCGGCCGCGCCCGGGGTGCTCGTCAGCGCGGCGAGGCGGAGGCCGGTCCGCGCTGCGAGCCCCTCCCACTCCGACCGCGAGTAGTACCGCAACTCCGCGGTGGCCGCCAAGACCGCGCCATCCGGGCGGACGAGCCGGCGGTGGCAGCGATCCACCCCCTGCGCCATGTCCCAGGACGAGCGCTCCTCGACCCGCGAGCCGTCCGGGAGCGTGCGAGCTGCGCTCGCCTCGGGCTCCACGGCGAGCTGGAGCGGGTTCCCGTGCTGGACGAGCACCCTCCCCCCGCGCCGCACCACCCGGGCGGCTTCCGCCAGGCAGCGCTCGTTCGTCGCGTCGTCGAAGACGAACAGCGACGAGTACCAGGAGAAGGCCGCGTCGAAGGCGCCATCCGGGAACGGCAGCGACCGGAGATCTCCGCGCACCCACGTCGCCGCGCCACCGGAGAGCGGCTCCGCGCGCGCCGCCGCCGCCGCCCGAGCCAGATAGTCGCGGCTCCGGTCGAGGCCGACGACGGCGCAGCCGCGCGCCGCGAGCGGGAGCGCGTGGCGGCCGTGGCCGCACGCCACGTCGAGCACGCGACCGCCGGGCCGGAGCGCGAGGAGCGTCTCGACGATCCCCGCCTCGATCGCGGAGAGCCGCGGCGTGAGCAGGTCCGCGACGGAGTCGAGGTACAGCGCCCCGTAGTACGCGTCGGTCCAGTGCGGGGCGCTCATGGCGTGAGCGCGCAGCCCGTCGCGGGGGCACCGGGCGCCTCGCGGAGGAACGAGACCCGCGCGGCGCCGGTCCGGACCGCCTTGGCAGCGTCGGTGGCCGCCGCGACGAGGGCGCGGTGCTCGGGCGTCCCGAGCTTCTCCTTCCCGCCTGCGAGCAAGTCGAGCGAGCGGAGGGGGTCGCCCCTCGTGCAGGCGCAGACCGGCGTGCCACGGGAGAGGTCCTTCAGCGTCGCGAGGAGCCGCTCGCGCAGGCTCGAGGCGCGGCGGGCGAAGACCTCGTTCTGGGCGGCCTGCAGATCCAGGATCCCGCTCGAGACCTCGACCCAGTCCGTCTCGGCGAGGCGCACGCAGCCGCGCGCGCCGTCGCGGCCCGGCTCGAGCCAGATGGGCTCGCCGTCGGGCCCCTCGGCCCGGGTGAGCCCGCGCATCGCGCGCGCGTCCTCGACGCTCGCGCGCGGCGTCATCGCGGCGATCGCGCTCCAGTCCACGTCGAGGCCCTCGTCGACGCCGCGGTCGCGCCGGACGCCGGGCACCGGCCACCGCGCCCCGGACGGCAGCGCGTCCACGAGCGCGGAGACCGCGCGGCCGAGCTTCACGTCGGCGACGAGCGCTTCGGCGTCGGCGACGAGCCCGCCGACGTCCGCGGGGCCCTCGTTCGCGGCGCACGCGCGACGCCAGCCGGCGCGGTAGGAGTCGAACGCGCGGCGCGACGTCCCGAGGGCGGCCGCCCCCGCGTCGGTGAGCGGCGCCGTGGCCGCGTTGCACGGATCGGGTGAGGCGGCCGGCGCCGCCGCGATCACGACGCTCGCGACGACGAGCGCGATCGTGGCGGCGAGGAGGCCCATCGGGACGACCGTAGCATGCGACCCCCGGCGGTCAGGCGGGCCGGCCCCCGTCAGGGCTCCCGGTGGTTTGCGGCGTGGTTGAAGATGGGGAAGCGGAGTGGTGAGGCCCGGAATCGAACCGGGGACCTAGGGATTATGAGACCCTCGCTCTAGCCGTCTGAGCTACCTCACCGAACTGCATCCTGCCGAGAATGCGCGCGTTTATAGGGGCTTCGGCGTGGAGCGTCA
>DASWCJ010000145.1:0-4729 GCA_036390155.1 Anaeromyxobacter sp. | reverse complement strand
GTCGGCAGGGGGCGACGGGCGCGGGGAAGGCATTTCGCTCGCGACCGGGGTCGGGGTAGCGGTCGGGGTCGCGGTCGCGGTCGCGGTCGGGGTCGCGGTCGCGGTCGCGGTCGCGGTCGCGGTCGGGGTCGCGGTCGCGGTCGCGGTCGCGGTCGTGGTCGCGGTCGTGGTCGCGGTCGCGGTCGTGGTCGCGGTCGCCGCACGCGGTGCTGTCGTCTCCCGCTGGTCGCGCTCGGTGGTCGATGACCCTCTGAGCATCCACGGCACAACCCACGCGAGCGAGAGAAGCGCCCCGGCGACAAGCCACGGCGCCTTGCGCACCGGCACCCTGCTCGTCGGCTCCGGCGGCGGTGGCTCCCGCGGCGTCGGCTTTGGCGCCGGGGGCTGCCGCGGCGCGGGCTCGTCTCTCGGGGGCGGGGGGACCACGAGCTGGGGACGCGTGGTCGCGACGGGATCCGAGCGCCGCGGCGGCGCCGGGCGCGGGGGTTGCGCAGGACGCTGCAGCGGCGCCGGGCCGTGCGGCAGCGGTTCCGGACGCGGCGGCGGTACCAGACCTTGCAGCGGCGGAGGCGCCGGCGGGGGAAGCCCAACGTGCGTCCGGACGAGCGGCGTCTCCCGCTTCGGAGGCGCCTCCACGCGCGCGGGCGCTTCGGGCGTACGGGCCGGCTGCGGCGCGGGTGGGACGGCCGGCTCGGGCGCCCGCAGGTCGGCGCGCGGAGCGCGCTCCGGTCGGGGGACGCCCGAGGGCGGATCTGCCCGCTCCTCGCGCGGTGGCTGCGGCCTCGCGGCGATCTCCACGAGGTCGAGGAGCGTGTCGAGGTCGAGCACGAGGAGAGCGTGCCCTCCCTCCCCCGCGACGAGGTGACGGACGAGGCGCGCGGCCTCGCCCAGGCTCCCGGGCGCCGCGAGGAGGTCCTCTGCGCCGACCTGCCGGAGCCCGCGGATCCGCTCGACCTGGAGCGCGCAGGGGCCCGTCGCATCGGACTCCACGATGACGAGGGGGCCTCGCGCCGGCCCGCCCCCGAGCCGGATCCCGAGATCCAGCGCCGGGATCACTTCGCCGCGGAGCGGGAGGACGCCGCGCCACGCCGCGGGCGCCGACGGCACGCGCGTCAGCGGCGCGGACGCGAGGATCTCGCGCACGCACCGGACGTCGAGCGCGCAGGCATAGCCGCCCGCCTCGAACGTGACCAGCTCCATCCCCTGCGATGGTAGCACGCGCAGTGCACCGACGGCCGGCCGCGCCGGTGCGAGGACGGCCCACTCCGGCGGCTACTCGACCACCACCCCGAGCTTCCCCGCCTGCGACACCAGGTCCTCCCACGTGCCGGCGGCGACCGGGATCCCGAGCGCGAGCCGCGCGGCGCGGCTCGCCGCCTCGGGCTCGCCCGCGACGAGGACCGGGAGCGAGGGGTCGGCGGGCGGGGCGGCCTTGAGCCACTCGGTCGTGTCCGCGACGTCCCGCGCCAGCCCCGCGCCGCCCGGGAAGCGGGCCGGGTCGAGGAGGATCGACAGCATGTTGTTGCCGATCTTGAGCTCCTGGTACGGCACCCGCGAGAGGATCCCGCCGCCGGTGAGCGCGCCCGCGAGCAGCTCGCAGACGAGCGCGAGCCCCGAGCCCTTGTGCTCACCGAACGGCAGGAGCGCGCCCTTGGGCGGGTCGAGGAGGGCGGCCGGATCGGTCGTGGCCCTGCCCTGCGCGTCGATGATGCAGCCCTCCGGCACTCGGTCGCCGCGCGCGCGGGCCTCGCGCACCTTCCCGAGCGCGACCCGGCTCGTCGCGAAGTCGAGGAGCACGGCCGCCGCGCCGCCCGGACCGGGCACCCCCACGCAGAACGGGTTCGTCATGAGGCGCGCGTCCGCGCCGCGGAACGGCGCGACGAGCGGCGCGTGCCCGACCACGTTCACGAAGTGGACGGAGACGAGGCCGCCCCGCGCCGCCTGCTCCGCGTAGGCGCCGACGCGCGAGACGTGGAACGCGTTCCGGAGCGCGACCGCGGCGAGCCCGAGCGTCGCCGCGCGCGCCATCCCGGCCCCGATGCCCTCGCGCCCGACCACCATGCCGAAGCCGCGGCGGCCGTCGACGGCCAGGATCGGTCCGCCCGCGTCCTCGAACGCGGCGTGGGCGCGCGGGTCGAGGAGCCCCTTCGCGATCGCGCGGACGTACTGGGGCAGCATGCCGATGCCGTGGCTGTCGTGCCCGGCGAGGTTCGCGTCGACGAGGTGCTCGGCGACGACCTCCGCGTCGGGGGCGGCGGCGCCGGCGGCGACGAGCACGCGGACCGCGATCTCGCGAAGCCGGTCGTGCCGGACGAGGGTCTGGTCCATTCGGCGCAGTCTACAGCGGAGCGCCCTTCGTCCGGACCCGGAGCGCACCGGCGAGGCACGCGCCCGCGAGCGGGCAGGCCGCGCACCGGGCCGGATCCCGCCGGGCCGGACAGGCGCCGCTCATACCCAGGTGGCACAGGGCGAAGTCGAAGCGGACCGGGTCGTCGGGATCCACGCGGCGAAGCGCGCCGGTGATCTCCTCCGCCGTCCGCCAGGAGGCGTCGGCGCGGCGGGTGAGGCCGAGGCAGCGCGCGACGCGGTGGACGTGGGTGTCGAGCGGCACGACCAGCGCCGACCGCGGCACGAGGCCTCGCCAGGCGCCGAGGTCCACCGCGTCGGGGCCGCGGACCATCCAGCGGAGGTAGAGGTTCCAGCGCTTCGACGCCCCCGCCCCCGCCGCGTCCGGGAGGAGGTGGCGCAGGCCCCGCCCGCCGCGCCCGCGCAGGAGCGGCGAGACCGGCGGGGCGTCGCGGAGATCGCGCGCGAACGCGGCGAGCGCAGGCCGGAGGGCGTCCGGCCCACCCCCCGCCTCCCCGAACCGCTCCGCGAAGGCTGCGCCGAGCGAGCCATGGCGCGCGGCGACGTGCCCCGCGCCGGCCGCGAGCGCGGCGAGATCGCGGGGCCGGTTGAAGCGGTAGACCGCGAACGGGAACGCCGCGGGATCCGGGGCCCGGGCGAACGCCCGGACGAACGCGGCCGGGGACGGCCCCATCGCCTCGAGGAGGCGCGCGACGAGCGGCTTGAAGAGGTCGGCGCGACCGTAGGCGAGGCACGCCGCGAAGAGCGCGGCGACCTCCTGGTCGAGCGGATCGGCGTAGCGGCGTGGGAGCTCGACGGGATCCGCCGCGATCCGCGCCTCGCGGTCGAGCCGGGCGTCGAGCCCGTCGAGGAGCGGGCGGAGCGTGGCCGCGCGTTCGGGGCGGAGCGGCGGCGAGCGGGCGGGGCGCGGCACGCGGGGGATGATAACGGGGGCGAGGTCCTACGGCTTCGGGGGCGGGTTCCGCCGGGCCCACGCGAGGAACCGCCCCGCGCCGCCGCCGAGCTCGCGCGAGGCGGTCGCCCAGGAGAAGGCGCGGGCGATGCGGAGGTCGCGCAGCGGCAGGATCTTGAGGGTCCCGGCCGCCACCTCGAGCTGCACCGACCAGCGCGAGACGAACGCGACGCCCAGCCCGGCCACGGCGGCCATCTTGATCGACTGGTTCGACCCGAAGACGAGGTCCGGACGCCGGGCGCCGCGCGCGCCGGTGGCAGCGGCGATCGCCTCCTCCACGATCGCGCGGGTGTGGGACCCCGGCTCGCGCACCAGGATCGGGACGTTCGCGAGGTCCGCGACCTTCGCGACGCGGCAGAGCTCGCGCGCCGAGGGCGCGGCGACCGCCACCACCTCGTCCTCGAGGTAGCGCTCGAGGTGGGCCCGGGGGGAGCGCTGGCGCGCTTCGACGAGGCCGATCGCGACGCGCCCGTCGGCCACCCACTCGAGCACGCGGGCGGTGTTGCTCACCTGCACCCGGACGCGGGCGCGACCGTGGAGCGCCCGGTAGCCGGCGAGGAGCGGCGGCACCACGTAGGCGGCGGCGTTCATGGAGGCGCCGAGGACGACCTCCTCCTCCACCGCGGGCTCGTCCCGCATCTCCGTGTCGAGCGCGCCGAGCAGGTCGTGGACGCCCTTCGCGGCCTCGAGGAGACGGAGCCCCCAGTCGGTCGGCGTCACGCCGCGGGAGGAGCGAAGGAGCAGCGTGCGGCCGCACTCCTCCTCGAGCGCGCGCACCTGCGCGGTGACGGCAGGCTGGCTGAGGTGGAGGAGCTTCGCGGCGGTGGAGACCTTGCGCGCCTGCGCGACCACGCGGAAGGTCTCGAGCTTGCGGGGATCGATCCGGCCCATGGCGCGCACCATAGCAGCAGCGCACCGGCCATGCCTCGTGCCATCAGCTTTGCTGATGACGCATCCGTTCTTGCGAGGAACGGATCGCGCGGGACGGGTGCAGGATGCCTCTCGTCCACGCCGGGCACTTCGCCCGGCACCGAAGGAGGAAGCACCCATGGCCTGCATCGGAACGAACTTCGTCCGCAACGTCGTCGCGCTCGAGGCGAGCGCCACCTGCGCGGAGGCCGCGCGCACGATGGCCCAGCACGGCATCGGCTCCGTCGGGGTCCGCCACGACGGCAAGCTCGTCGGCCTCTTCACCGAGCGCGACCTCCTCGCCGCGCTCGCCCAGGGCCTCGACCCCGCGAAGACCACCCTCGCCCGGGCGATGCCGGAGCGGCCGGCGCTCGTCTCGCCCTGCTCCACCGAGCGCGAGGCGGCCGAGCTGATGCGGTTCCACCACACCCGCCACCTCGCGGTGGCCGAGAACGGGGAGATCGTCGGGGTCCTCTCGCTCCTCGACCTCGTGGCCCTCGT
>DASWCJ010000144.1:0-4181 GCA_036390155.1 Anaeromyxobacter sp. | reverse complement strand
GTTCCGCGCGGCGCTCGCGCAGCTCGTCCTCGGGCTCGCGAAGGACGCGCCGCGCGTCGTCGCCGAGATGCGGCGGGTGGTCCGGCCCGGCGGGATCGTCGCCGCGTGCACGTTCGAGGCGAGGGGGCTCGCGATCACCCGCACCTTCTTCGACGAGGCGCGCAAGCTCGACCCGGCCGCGCCCCACGACGAGCGGCTCCCGTTCCGCCGAATCCCGGAGCTCGAGGCGCTCTGGCGCGGGACGAGCCTGCGCGACGTGCGCACGGGCGAGATCCGGATCGAGGTTGACTACGACGGGTTCGACGACTGCTTCGTGCCGTTCGCGGCGGGGGTCGGGCCTCCAGGCGCCTACTTCCTCTCTCAGCCGGAGGAGCGGCGCCGCGCCCTCCGCGAGGCGCTCTTCGAGGCCCTGGGGCATCCAGCGGGCGGGTTCACGCTCCCGGCCCACGTCCTGGCGGTCACCGGGATCGTCTGAGCCGCCCCCGCTCGCGCCGCGCCTCGGGCTCCCATCCGGCGCGGCGAAGGCCCACCGTTCGAGCGGGGGGTCCGCACATGGCTCGGCTCGGTTGGACGTGGGTGGCGGTCGCCGCATCGCTCGCGGTGGTGGGGGGGTGCGCTTCGCACCGGCGGGAGCAGCGCGCCGCCTCGACGCAGGCCGGCGCAGCATCGAGCCAGGCACAGCGCACCGCGGCGCAGGCCGCGCAGACGGAGCAGCAGCTCGCGCAGGCGCGCCAGCGGCTGGAGGTGGCCCACCGGAACGCCGTCGCGGCGGACAACCGCCTCGCGCAGTCGCGGCAGCAGGTCACGACCGCCGAGCAGGGCGCGGCCCAGGCCCACGACGCCATCTCCCGCGAGCAGGCGAACGTGCAGCGGCTCGACGTCGCGGCGCGTGACCAGCGGGCGCTGGCCGAGCAGGCCGCGATGGACGCGCAGGTCGCCTCCGAGCAGGCGCAGGGGCTCCGCTCCGCCGCGGGCCGGATCGTGGACGCGTCGCCGACGCGGGTCCTGATCCAGGTCGAGGGCGGCCAGACGATGGCCTTCGACATCGACCCGAGCACCCGGGTGCTCGTCGGGACCGAGCAGCGGTCCGTGTCGGAGCTCCAGCAGGGCGCGGACGCGCGCGTCGCCTACGATGCGCGCCGTGGAGAGCCGACCGCGGTCGCGATCCACGTCGCCCCGGCCCGCGGGCGCCCCGTCCAACCGGCGCCGCAGGCGCAGCCGCAGCGCTGAGGTCCCGCCGCAGGCGGACCATCCAGGACGTTTCGCGGAGGACTCCATGACGCCGGACCTGCCGGGCCCCTGGCCCACCTTGCCCCTCGCTCCCTGGCGCGGCACCCGCGACGCGCTCCACATGTGGACGCAGATCGTCGGCAAGACCTTGCTCGCGCTCTGCCCGCCCCAGAACCACTGGTGGCACTCGGCGCTGCGGGTCTCCTCGCGCGGCCTCGCGAGCCCCGCCCCGACCTGTGACCCCGAGCGCGCGGTCGACCTCGAGCTCGACCTCGTCGAGCACGCCCTCCAGATCCGGAACGGCGCCGGGCGCACGCGCTCGATGCCCCTCCGGCCGCGCTCGGTGCACTCGTTCCTCGACGAGTACAGCGCGCTGCTCCGCGCCGACGGCATCGACCTGCACCTCTGGCCCATACCCGTGGAGGTGCCCGGCGCGATCCCGTTCGATCGCGACGACGCGCCCCGCGAGTACGATCCCGAGGCGGCGCACCGGTTCTGGCAGGTGCTCCGGCGGTGCGACGCCACCTTCCGCGGGCTCGCGGCCGGCTTCGTGGGGAAGCAGAGCCCGGTCCAGTTCTTCTGGGGCAGCTTCGATCTCGCCTCGACCCGCTTCTCCGGACGGCGCGCGCCGGAGCGGGCCGGCGCGGATCCCGTGACGCGGGAGGCCTACTCGCACGAGGTGATCTCGTTCGGCTTCTGGCCGGGCGGGGTCACGCCGGCGGGGATCGCGGTGGACGAGCCCGTGCTGTACGCCTACGCGGCGCCCGAGCCGGGCGGGTTCCGCGACGCGGACGTCCCCGCGCCGGCGCGCTACGACCTGTCCCTGGGCGAGTTCCTTCTCCCCTACGATGCCATCCGGACGGCGCGCGACCCGGCCGCCGCGATCCGCGCGTTCTGCGAGGCCGTGTACGACGCGGGCGCGAGCCTCTCGGGATGGGATCGCGACGCGCTCGAGCGCGAGCCCGTGCACGCGGTGGGCGGCGACGGCGCCGGCGCGACCGGGCTCCATCCCCCGCAGCGCTGATCAGGATGACGACGTCCCCATGGTCTGGACGCTGAAGAAGAACGCATCCGCGAACGATCCCGGCGGTACGTTCGCGACCCCTCCCAGCGCCAGGTAGACGAGGGCAAAGAGGACGTTCAGCAGCAGGTAGCCGGCGACGATGAGCGCGAGCGCGGCCCACCCGGGGACCGCGAGCAGCCAGTGATAGACGTCCCGCAGGCCCATGCGCGGCGCGCCGACGACCCGGATCTCGTACCCCTCGCCACGGAAGACCTCGGCGGCACGCGGACGCATGCGCCGGAGCTTAGCCGGGATCCGCGCCGCCGTGCTCCGGGATGGAACCGCCGTTCCACGATTGGCGAACGGGGGAGACCGCGCCGACCGGAATCCGCGACTTGGCGCTGGCCGGAGTTTCGCATCGTCGCCCACCGGCTGCCTCCCGGGCGGCCGGGGGGACGCGCGATGGGGTTTCGGACCGGAAGGCGCCTGCTCACGCTCGGCGCGCTCGCGTGGGCCGCGGTCGGCACCGGCTGCGGCAGACACTCGGCCGCGGGGAGCGGCGACGGCTCAGCGGGGAGCGGCACCCCCGCGGGCGGCGGAGGTCCGCCAGGCGGCGGCGATGGAGGTGGCGCCACCAAGCCCGCAGCGCCCTGCGCGAGCACCGGCGCGCCAGCCGCACCCGGCAGCCGGATCACGTTCGGGACGGCGGGTCCCTGGGAGACCGGGAACTGCGTCTACGACGGTTCGACCCTTCGTGAAGGCTGGGTCGTCGACACCACCACCGACGAGGCGCAGAACCGCTGGATCGCCACGATGACCGCGCTCTACCTCGCGACGCCGGGGGGCGCGCTGCGGCGCTACGACGAGCGGGACGGGCTCCACCTCGGAGCCGCGACCGGACGCTCGCCCGGCCCGGTCGGCTGGGTGAAGTACTGCGACAACGTCCCCCTCGTGGGCGACGCGCCCTGCGCCGGGCACGTGATCTGGGGCGGCGCGACCCAGTGGGGCATCTTCAGCCTCGCCGGCGGAGGTCCGAACGAGGTGTTCGTCGGCTATCACGGCGGGAAGACCCCCGGCCTGACCTGCGGCGCGGACCCCGATCCCGACTGGTGCGACTCCCTCGTCCACTCCGGGAAGATCGACCGGGTGCGGCTGAACGCGGACGGGAGCATCACCGTGGATCGGTTCGACTACTGGGAGAACGACCTCGGGATGCAGTACTGGCACAACCGGAGCCCGTTCCGGCTGCTCTACGACCACGTCGCGCATCCCGGAACGCTCTACGTCGCGGACGAGCACGGCGTCGAGATCACGTTCCCGAACCGGTTCACGCCGTACGCGGGCGGGAGCCTCGACACCTGGCAGGACGCGTACTTCGGCGACCACGCGCACGCGCTCGTGTGCCTGCCGGTACCGTGCGGGCAGCCGGGCAGCTACACGCGCGCGGGCGACTGGCGCGGGCTCTCGCTCGACGCGCAGGGGCGGCTGTGGCACGCGGGCCGCTGGACCGCCGGCCTCATCCCCTGGAACTCGAACCCCGTGACCTGGTGGACGAGCGGCGCCTTCGATCTCACCTTCGGCGATCCGTACTCCGGCCCCGGGCCCGGGTTCCGGAACGAGCCGGTGTTCAAGGTCCCGGCCGAGGGCGACACCGTGAACCTCACCGCGGTGTCGGTGTGCCCGGACGGCCGCGTCTGGTTCGCGAGCGCGGGCGCGACCTCGGTGAATGACACCGTCGCGGTCTGGGACCCGGCGGCGTGGGCGTTCAAGACGTTCGACGCCCGCACGCTCGGCCTCGCGGAGCAGGGCGTGCAGGACCTCGTCTGCCTCCCCGACGGCCGCATCGTCCTCGCGGGGGTCACGTCCGGCGCGGCCGTCTACGATCCCGCGAGCGGCGCGTCGAAGCCGCTCGCGGGCCTCCCGAGCGCGCACGTGCACCGCCTGGGCG
>DASWCJ010000143.1:0-14307 GCA_036390155.1 Anaeromyxobacter sp. | reverse complement strand
CGCCTTCACGTTCGCGTGAACGGGAACATGGGACGGGATCTCCCACCGGGAGAGGTCGAGGAACGTCAGCGCACCGTCGCTGCTCGTCGCGCCCGCGACGGCGGTGCTGGCGCGGGTGCCCGCCGTGGTCACGATCCGGAGGTAGGTGCCCGCGTAGAACGGGTCGGCGTCATCGGGGATCTGCGCCGGCGGGCCGGAGGTCGCGACGCCGAGCGCGTACCCGAGCTGGATCGGCGCCTGGTACGTCGCGAAGAACGGCGCGGGCGTCGGGTCGGGCCGGAGCGCCACCCCGACCGCCGCCGGATCGAGCGCGACGAGCCCGCACGCGATGGTCGCGTAGAAGCCGCAGCCCCGCTCGTCGAGCACCGCGTAGATCCGGTCCACCGTCGGCTGGCCGTCGAACGCCGCCGTGCCGAGCGCGGTCGGGTCGAGCGCCTCGACGAGCCGCGCCGCCGCGACCGCGCGCGTCGGGGCGAGGGCGTCGAGCGCCACCGCGAGGGAGGGCGTGCCGGTGACGTCGATGCCCGCGACGCCCTGCACGCCGCCGAGCGGGATGGGATCCGGCGTCGCCGCCCACACCCGCGTGTGGTCGCCGGGCAGCACCGCGAGGTCCACCGCCTGGAACCCGAGGTCGGCGCTGATCTGGGGCGGCCCCGCGACGTCGACGTGGATCCCGGTCCCGTCGCCGGAGACGGAGCGCTCGAAGGTCGCGACCGCGATCTGGCCGCCGGCGAGCGCCGCGACGAGCCGGGCGGTGCCCGGTACCCCCGGATCGGGCGGGAGCGCGAGGAGCGCGACCACGGTCGCGTAGAGGTCGAGCTCGGCGACGATCGCGCCGTCCGCCTCCCAGGTGCGGACGAGCTTCAGCTTCGAGTCGCCGCCCGAGACGCCCACGAGCAGGTCGGGCTTCCCGTCGCCGAGATCGGCCGCGACGACGAGGGCGGGCCGGAACGCGAACGGATAGACGAGCCCGTGGAGCGGCACCGGAGACGGGAGCACCGCGTCGGTCACGGCATCGACGATGGTGAGGTCGTCGGTCTGCGCGTTCGCGACGGCGAGGTGCGGCGAATACGGATTCGCGTGGCCGGGCCGGTCGGCGGTGCCGTGCGCGCTCGTCACGCCGCGGAACACCGCGACGGCGGTCGGCTCGGCGAGGTTCGCGATCGGCGACGTGGCGGTCTTCGAGCCGCACGCGGCGAGCGCGGCGAGCCCGACGAGGGCGGCGAGACGGACGCGGGCGGCTCCCCAGGGGGCCCTCGAAGCGGAGCGCGGCTTGGCGGCGGAGACGGAGCTCGTCACGGCGTCCCCCCGCTGATCCGATGCCGCGTCCCGCCGGTGAAATTGGCGTTCCAGGGGGCGTCGAGCGGAACGTCGATGGGCGTCACGAAGTCGTCCTGGAAGGAGCCCACCCACAGGCGGGCGGTGGAGCCGACGACGTCGGGATCGACCGCGAGCCCGGCGGGCGAGTGGCCCAGCACGGACGCGCCGGTGACGGCGTCGCGGCCGAAGGAGGCGAGCTCGAGGCTCTCGTCGTCGTGGATCCAGAGGATGCCCTCGTCCACCGCGGTCGTCGCGACCACGTCGCGGCGCCGGTTCCCGACCCCGTCGAAGCGCGCGGGCAGCACCCGGACGTCCTGCAGCCCGCGCCCGAGCGTCCCGCTCTCGGGGACGATCCGCACGAGCGTGGGGGTCACGCCGCCGTGCGCGTCCTCGACCAGGTCGACGACCACGAGCAGCCCGCCGTAGTCCGTGGTGCGGCCGCCCGCGATGGAGGCGGAGGCGAGGTCGTAGAGGCGGACGGTGACGTACGCGCGCTGCGGCGCGCCCGGGAAGGGGTGCGCGAGCGCGATGGAGCGGATCTCGGAGCCGGCGGGGATGCCCGGGATGGTCGCCGCGGAGACGCTGCAGCCGATCGCGGCGCTCGCGGCGCCGAAGGTGCAGCCGCCGAGCTCCACCCACCGGAGCGGCGTCGGCTGCGACGTGGCGAGCTGCGCGACGTAGAGCCGATCGTGCGCGGCGTCGTAGGCGAGGGAGCGGACGAGCCCCGCGCCGATGGTCGCCGTGTGGACCCCGCCGGTGAGGAGGTCGATCTCGCTCAGCCAGCCCTGGCCGAGCTGCGCGCCGAGGTAGCCGACGAAGGCGCGCGGCTTCCCGGGTGCGCAGGCGATCGCCGCCGGGAACGGGTCGGCGTAGGCGCCGGACGAGCGGATGCCGCAGAACCGGCAGCTCATCCGGCCGCCGGCGTCGACGGAGAGGACGTTGAGCGTGTTCGAGCCCCGCGTCGCGAACACCGCGCGCGCCGCGTCGGAGATGTCCGGGCCGCAGTGGTCCGCCTCGGGCGCTCCCGCCGTCTGCAGCAGGGTGCGCGCCACCGCGAGCTCGCCCGCGAAGCTGCGGACGTTCAGCGCGCCGTCCACCCGGACCGTGTCGAGCGAGCCGGGATCGAGGGCGAGGATCGCGCCGCCCGTGTCCTGGTCGTAGCGGAGGTCGGCATTGGAGGACGCGACGAGCAGGCGGCCGTCGAGCACCGCGAGCCCGGTCGGCCGGTGCATCCGGTCGAGCGGGCCCGACTGGAGGCCGGCCTCGGAGCCGCAGGCGGCGAGCGCCAGCCCGAGGCATGCCACGCTTCGCAAGCCCGCGCTCCTCACGCCTGCGGGGCCCGCGGCTGGGGCGGGAGCTCCGCCTGGATCTTGCGGAAGTCGGCGAGGTCGGCGAACAGCGACGCCACCCGCCGCAGCAGGCCGAGCCGGTTCGCACGGAGCGCCGGCTCGTCCGCCATGACGAGGACGTCGTCGAAGAACCGGGCCACCGCCGGCTCGAGCGTCGCCACGTTGCGGAGCACCGCCGGGTAGTTCCGGCGCTCCCGCAGCGCGGCCGACTCGGCCTCGACGCGCTCGAGCGCCGCGAGGAGCTCGCGCTCGGCCTCGTCGCGCAGGAGCGCCGGGTCCACCTTCGCGGTGCCGGGGCCGCCCGCCTTCTCCTGGATGTTCGCGACCCGCTTGAACGCGACGGCGAGCGGGACGAAGTCCGGCCGGGCCTTCACCTCGGCGAGCGCCTGGAGCCGCTGGCGCGCGTCCACGGCGTCGTCGAAGCCCGCCGCGAGGACGGCCTCGACGAGGTCCGCCGGGAGCTCCTCCGCCCACTGCGCGCGGAGCCGGCCCCGGAGGAAGTCGAGCACCTGCTCGGCGACGACCGCGCGGTCCTGCGCGAGCTTCACGCCCTGCAGCGCGTCGAGCGTCGCCTCCACCGCCGCCGAGAGCGACAGGTGGTACCCGCGGTCGAGCAGGAGGCGCAGGATCCCGATCGCGGCGCGGCGCAGGCCGTACGGATCGGCGGCGCCCGTCGCCTTCTCGCCGATGCCGATGATGCCGACGAGCTGGTGGAGCCGGTCGGCGATCCCGACGAGGGCTCCCAGGTCGCCGCGGGGCATCAGCTCCGAGGCGCCGATGGGGCGGTAGTGGTCCTCGATCGCCTCGGCGATCTCCGCCTTCATCCCCTCGTGCCGGGCGTAGTGGGCGCCCATGATCCCCTGCAGCTCGGGGAACTCGCCGACCATCCCGGTGCCGAGATCGGTCTTCGCGAGGCGCGCCGCCTCGAGCAGGTCGGGGAGGAGCGCCTCCTTCCCGACGGCGCGCGCGAGGGCGCTCGCGACCTGGCCGATCCGGTGGGTCCGGTCGAGCTCGGAGCCGAGCTTCGCCTGGTAGGTCCGGCGGCCGAGCGGCTCGATCCGGTCGCGCAGCGTCTTCTTCCGGTCCTCCTCGAAGAAGAACCGCGCGTCGGCGAGCCGCGCCCGCAGCACGCGCTCGTACCCGTGGCGCGCGACCTTCGGATCCTTCACCGGCGTGCCGGCGACCGCGACGAAGCGGTTCTTGAGCGTCCCGGCGCCGTCCACCACCGCGAAGTAGCGCTGGTGGCTCCGCATCTCGGAGATCACCACCTCCGGCGGCAACTCCAGATTGGATTTCTCGAACTCGCCCGGGATCGCGGTCGGCCACTCGACGAGGTAGGTCACCTCGTCGACGAGCCCGGGGTTCGGGAGGACCTTCCCGCCGGCCGCCTTCGCCGCCCGGGCGATCTCCTTCTCCACCAGCGCGCGCCGCTCGGCCGGGTCCACCACCACGAAGGCCTTCCGCAGCTTCGCGACGTAGTCCTCGGGCGTGCCCCGGAGCGCGATCGGCCTCGGCGCCTTGAAGCGGTGGCCCAGCGTCGTCTTCCCCGAGGCGACCTCGCCGAACCGGATCTTGAGAGGCCGGCCGCCGAGCAGCGCGACGAGCCAGCGGACCGGGCGCGCGAACGTCACGTCGTCGAAGCGCGAGCGCATCGACTTGCGGAACCGGATCGACCCGACCAGCCGCTCGAGGAGCGCCGGGAGCACCTGCTCCGCCTTCCGCCCCTTCTCGACCTTCGTCAGCGCGAGCCGCTCGCCCTTGGGGGTCTGGACCCGCTCCAGCGCCGCGACCTCCACGCCCTGGCTCCTCGCGAACCCGGCGGCGGCCTGGGTCGGCTTCCCCTCCGCGTCGAACGCGTGCGCGACCGGCGGCCCGAGCGCCTGCGACTGGGCGTCGGTCTGGCGCGCGGCGACGTCGCGGGCCCACACCGCGAGCCGCCGCGGCGTGCCGACCGCCTTCACCTCGCCATGGGAGAGCCGCGCGTCGTCGAGCGCCTTCGCGAGGTCGCGCTCGAGCTGGTCGATCGCCGCCGGGACGAAGCCCGCCGGGATCTCCTCCGCGCCGATCTCGAAGAGAAGGTCGGCCATGGTCACTTCGTCTCCCGCGCTTCGCGCGCCGCGCGAGCCGCCTCGACCGCCTTCGTGCGCTGGGCGGCCGGCAACAGCGGGAACCCGAGCGCCTCGCGCGAGTCGAGGTATCCCTTCGCGCACCCATGCGCGAGCGCGCGGACGCGGCCGATGTAGGCGGCGCGCTCGGTGACGCTGATCGCGCCCCGCGCGTCGAGGTTGTTGAACGTGTGCGAGCACTTCAGGCAGTAGTCGTAGGCCGGCAGCGGGAGCTTCGCGGCGATGAGCCGCTTGCACTCCGCTTCGTAGGTCTCGAAGAGCCCGAAGAGCATCTTCGGGTCGGAGGCGCGGAACGAGTACTCGCTCATCTCCACCTCGTTGCGGTGGAAGACCTCGCGGTACCGGACGCCCTTCACCCACTCGACGTCGAAGACGTTCTCGACGTCTTGCAGGTACATCGCGATGCGCTCGAGCCCGTAGGTGAGCTCCGCCGCGACGGGCCGAACCTCGAACCCGCCCGCCTGCTGGAAGTAGGTGTACTGGGTGATCTCCATCCCGTCGCACCAGACCTCCCAGCCGAGGCCCCAGGCGCCGAGCGTCGGGCTCTCCCAGTCGTCCTCGACGAAGCGGATGTCGTGCGCGAGCGGGTCGATCCCGATCGCGCGGAGCGAGCCGAGGTAGAGCTCCTGCACGTCGGGCGGGTTCGGCTTCAGGATCACCTGGAACTGATGGTGCTGGTAGAGGCGGTTCGGGTTCTCGCCGAAGCGCCCATCCGCGGGGCGCCGCGAGGGCTCCACGTACGCGACGCTCCAGGGCTCCGGTCCGAGGACGCGCAGGTAGGTGGCCGGGTTCATCGTCCCCGCGCCGACCTCCTGGTCGTAGCCCTGCGCGAGGATGCAGTTCCGGCTCGCCCAGTAGGACTGGAGCTTGAGGATGAGATCCTGGAAGTACACGAGTCTTCTCCTGGGGTTCGCGCGCGCGAAGGCACGGGCGGCGCGGCCTCCGGGGGGCCTTCGAGAATCGGCACGGTAGGGCCGCAAGCCCGCGATGTCAAACCAGATCTTCGCGCTATTCCGAGAGGAGCGATCCCATCTCGTCGAGGAACCGCCGCGCCGCGAGCCGGTGCCCGAGGTGGTGCTCGAGGAAGGCCGCGAGCGCGTCCCGCGCCTCGCGCCCGGCGGGCGGCAGGAGCGGTTCCGCCTCGGCCGCGGCGACCCCGCCGTCCGCGAGCCGCCGCAGCGCGGCGAGGGTCGCGGGGCCGATGCGGGGCGACGCGGGCGAGGCGAAGGGGACGCAGCCCGCGCAGAGCGCGCCACCATGCCCGGGGTCGAGCCGGATCGGCGGGACCTCCGCGATCCCCCTCCCCAGCCCCGCTTCGCGGGGCGAAGGAAGTCCGGGGACAAGCGGACCACCGCACCGCGCGCACGCGTCGAGGCGCGGCGCGAGCCCCGCCGCACGCAGCGCGACGAGCTCGAAGGCGCGGAGCCCCGCGGGCCGCGCCGGCGCGGCGTCGAGCGCGGCGAGGTAGGTGCCGAGGAGCTCGAAGAGCTCCTCGTGCGGCTCGTGGTCTCGCACCAGCTCGCGCGCGAGCTCGACCGCGTACGCGGCGCAGGCGATCCGCGCGAGGTCGCCCCGGATCCCGCCGTAGGCGCGGAGCGGGGACACCGAGTCGAGGCCGAGGAGCTCGGCCCCGGGCCGCTCGCGCACCTCCGCCGCGACGAGCGTGAACGGCTCGAGCGCCCCGCCGAAGCGCCGGCGCGAGGCCCGCGCGGCGCGCGCGAACGCCGACACCTTGCCGCGCTCGCGGGTGAGGAGCGTGACGACCCGGTCCGCCTCGCCGGTGTCGACGGTGCGCAGGACGAACCCCGTGAGCTTCGCGGGCGTGGTCACGCGGCCGGGAGCCTACCCGCGGGTGCAGTACCGCGCGTCACGAACGGAGCAGGGTCCAGCCGACCGCGGCGGCGACCAGGGCGAGGACGATCACGCCGGCGAGCCGCGCCCACGTCGGCGTCGGCGGGCGACGGCCGGCTGCCTGCGCGGGCCCGAGCGCCTCCTCGAAGCGGAGCACCACCTCGTCGGCCGCGAGCCCCACCGCGGCCGCATACGCCCGCAGGTAGCCGACCGCGTACGCGCGCGGGGGGATTCGACCCTCCTCGCCCGACTCGAGGGCCTCGACGACGCCGGGCGTGAGCTTCGTCGCGCGGACCACCTCGTCGCGCGCGAGGCCGCGCAGCTCGCGCTCGCGCGCGAGCCAGCGTCCGAAGGTGGCGAGCCGCTCTCGCGTGTCGGGGAGCTCGCTCACGCGTCACTCGAGGAGGGCGAGGCTCTTGCGGCACTCCTCGCCGTCGCGCGTGCCGTCGCCGAGCTCGCGGCACCGGACGAACTCCGTCTTGGCGCCCGCGACGTCGCCCGCCTTCATCCGGGCGAGGCCGAGCTGCAGGTGCGCGTCCGGGATCCGCTCGCAGAAGCGGGCGTAGGTGGAGAGCTCCTCGAGCGCCTCCTTCGTCCGCTTGTCGTCGAGGAGCGCCCGCCCGAGGTCGCGGTGGCCGCGGCAGTAGGCGGGCCAGGTCCCGACGCAGGAGCGCAGCTGCGCGAGCCCCTCCTCCTTGCGTCCGGCGCCCCAGATCGCGAGCCCCTTGTTGCAGCGGGCGACGAAGGGCTCCTTGTAGAGCATGTTCTCGAGCGCGAGGTCGAACTCGCGGACGGCCTCGTCCGAGCGGCCGGTGCGGGCGAGGAGCTGGCCGAGGTCGTTGTGCACCTCGGAGAACGAGGGGCGCAGCTCGACGGCGCGGCGGTAGGCCTTCTCCGCCTCCGGGAGCCGGCCGAACCCGTGATCGAGCACGAGGCCGCGCCCGCGGTGGGCGTCGGCGAGCGTGTCGTCCGCCTCGATCGCGAGGTCGAACTCCTTCAGCGCCTCGGGGAACCGGCCCTGGCGAAGCGCGTCCACCCCGAGGTCGTGGTGGATCTCGGCGGTCTTCCGCTCGCGAGCGGACGGGCTGTGGACGCAGGCGAGGAGTGAGGCGACCGCGGCGAGCGCTGCGAGTCGGGGGAGCGAGTGGAGGGGCATGGGCGGCGCAGTCTAGAACGAGGAGAGGAGGCGCGCGACCCGCGCCGGGTCGGTCCCGGCCGGCCGCGCGGTGCCGCCGGGCCCGGCGGCGGCGCCCGCAGGGCGCGGCGGCGAGAAGAGCGGGATCCGCTTCAGCGTCGCATCCTGCGCCTCGGGCGCGAGGTTCCGGAAGTTGAGGTTGTCGAGCATGAACCCCATCGACTCGAGGAACTGCAGCCCCTCGACCTCGATGTCGCGGTACTCCTCCACGGTGAGCTGCCGGCGGGCGTGAACGTAGACGACGTTCTCGCCGCTCTTCGGCAGGTGGAGCCCGACGTAGATCGAGAAGGTGTTGTTGGCGTTGCGGATCCCGACGAGGTGGCCGAAGACCTGCTGCGAGGCCTTCCCCGGGATCGACACCTGCGGCTGGTTGATGCTCTCGACGATCGCGACGACGGCGTCCCGCGTGGCGGGGATCCAGGCGACGCTCGGCTCGGGCTGGAACACGCGGGCTCCTCGCGCGATCAGCGCGCGTCGAAGACGAACTCCTCGGTCTTGTCGTCCATCTCCGCCGCCGTCCGCGTCGTCTCGAACAGCGGCACGTCGATCATCACGTGGTCGCCGCCCACGTTCCCCTCCCCGCCCACCACCTTCAGCGTCACCTCCCGCCCGTAGGCGAGCCGCTGGCCGGCGAGCCGCTTCGTGGCCGCGAGCGTCACCCTGTTCTGCCCGGCCCGCAAGTACTTGGTGATCTCGATGACGGCGGAGGGCTCGGCCGACTTCACCTCGCGGATCCACTGTGCGTTCACGAAGATGGCGAGGTCGTACTGGGTGCCGGGGGGCGTGTTCTCGACCGCGACGAAGTACCTGCGGCTCATCTTCCCGGCCGCGGCGCCCGGCCCGCCCGCGCCGCCGCCGGCGCCCGTCTGCGGGCGCTGCTTCACCGTGATCTCGGTCGAGCGGGCCTCGTAGCCCTTCACCTGGATGTCGACGTTCCCCTGTGCGTCGATGACCACGGTGGCGTGGTCGAACCGCTGGCTCGTGACCCCGTCGATGTTGACGCCGTTCAGGCTCACCGAGGGCGGGGCGGCCGCGGAGGCGGACGCGCCGAGCAGCGCGGCGGCCGCGAAGGCGAGTGTAAGTGGGCGCATCCTCAGGTGTTCCTAGCCCCGCGCCGGTGCGGGAGTCAAGAAGCCGGCTGGCGCGGCGGACCGCCGGCTCCCCTCCTCCGACGCGCGAGGGGCGCCGCGCATTCCACGCGCTGCCGGGGTGGGTCAGACGCCTCGCGTGCCCGCGCCCCAGACCACCTTGTGGATCTGGAGCGAGAGGCGCGCGTCGAGCCCGCTCTCGAGCAGCCAGCGGGCGAGGTCCTTCGGCTCCACCGACCCCCAGACGGGCGAGAAGAGCACGTTCGTGCGCTCCGCGAGCCGGTGCTCCCGGACGATCCGCTCGGACCAGCGGAAGTCGTCCTCCGAGCAGACCACGAACTTCACCTCGTCGTGCGGCATGAGCCGGTCGAGGTAGGAGAGGTCCTTCGCGGGCTCGCCCGAGCCGGGTGTCTTCACGTCCACGATCCGGATCGCGGCCGGCGGCAGCTCGTCGAGGGGCCGCTGCCCGTGGGTCTCGATGGCGACCTCGTACCCCGCGTCGATGAGGTCGTGGACCAGCGCGGGGAGCTCCTTCTGCAGGAGCGGCTCGCCGCCGGTGAGCAGGACGAAGCGCGTCGGGTGCGGCGCGAGCGCCGCGACGATCTGCGCCCGCGTCATCTCCTCGCCGCCGTGGAAGGCGTAGGCGGTGTCGCAGTAGCCGCAGCGCAGGTCGCAGCCGGTGAACCGAACGAAGGCGCAGGGACGCCCGGCCCGGCTCCCCTCGCCCTGGATCGAGAAGAAGATCTCGGTGACCCGCACCGGGCTCTTCTAGCGTGGCGGCGCGACGGAAGCGACCCCGGCCCGGTGGGACGGGGCGAGGACCGCGAACGCCACCGCGGTCGGGCGCGGCGAATTCCTCCCCAGCCCGGCTTCGCCGGGCGAAGGAAGTCCGGGGACAGGCCAGCCGCGGCGCAGCCGGCGGACCTCCGCCTTGACCCGCCGCGGATACACGCGGAAGCGCTCCGGGATCTCGCCGTCCCCCTCGCGCAGGTAGCCGAGGATCCGGTTCGGGCCCGCGTTGTACGCCATGAGGGCGTGCTCTTCGCGTCCGAACGCGTCGAGCAGGCGGCGCAGGTAGCGGATCCCCGCCCGCACGTTGACGGCGGGATCGGCGAGGTCCGGGCAGTCGATGCCGGACCGCTCCACCTCGCGCCGCAGGGTCGGCTCGCGGAGCTGCATGAGCCCCTGCGCGCCGCGATGGGAGCGAGCGTCCGGGTCGAACGCGGACTCGACCTCGATGATGCCGAGCACGAGGAGCGGGTCGATCCGCGCGAGCTCGGCCTCGAGCACGAGCGCCCGCGCGATCTCGCGGCGCTCCGGGAGCTCGACGCTCGGCATCCGCTCTCCGAGCCGCTCGTCGACGCGGTCGACGAGGCCGGGTGGGCCCGGCTCCTCCGCCGGGGTCCCGTCGGGACCCCCGGCGACGAGCCAGCCGTCCGCGACCTGCGCGGGCACGAACACGGCGGCGCCGAGGGCGATCGCGCCCGCGGCCACGCCTGCCGCGCGTGCGGCCCGCGCGAGCCTCATCCGGGCTTCTTCTCCTGCGTGAGCGCCTCGACCCGCGCGGTGACCTCGTCCACGCGCTTCGAGAGCGCGTCGATGTCGGCCCGGGTCGGGAGCCGGAACCGGTTCGCGGTCCGGCGCACCGCCTCGTCGATGGCCTTCTCGAGGTCCTTCCGCTGCGTGACGAGCCGGTCCCCGAGCTCGCGCGCGTGGCGCTTCATCTCGTCGGGCGAGAGCCCGGCCGCGTCGGCGAGCTTGACGAGGACCTTCTCCGCCTCGGCCTCGGCCGCGTTCACGCCGGCGAGGGCGCTCGACCAGGCCTCCTTGAATGTCTCCCGGATGTCTGGCATGGCCTAAGCCTCCCCTGCGTGCCGGGCGCCCTTCTTGCCCTTCTTCGCGCCGGCCTTCTCGATCCTCTTCGCGAGACGCTCGATCTCGCGCGACAGCTCGACGACCTGCTCGCGGGACGCGACGCCGAGGAACGAGATCGCCCGGCCCTGCAGGTCCACCACCCGCTCCATCGCCTCCACCCGGAACGTCTCGGCCTTGCCGCGAAGCTCCACGGCCCGCTCGACGCCCTGCTCACGAAGCTTGTCGATCCGGTTCTTCATCTCCGGGAACGTCCAGTCCTGCTTCGAAAGCCGGGCGACGATCTGCTCGAACTCCTTCCGGCCTGCACGTCCCCTGTTCATGAGATCCTTCAGGACGCGCTCCGCGTCCACTTCCAGGCGCTCGATCCGCGCCTGCGCTGCCTCGAGCGGTTCCCGCAGAAATTCCGGGATCTTCACCGCCCTGCTTCCATTCGTCCTCTGCGTCTCGGCCATGGCTGCCTCCAGGGGGCGGTCATCCTACCTGCCCCGTGAATCGACCGTAACGCACCGCGTCAGGCGAGTCAAAGAGGCAACGCATCGCGTCACCTCCGGGGCGCCACATGATTGGCGCCGATGGGCGACGAGTAGGACTGCCCTAAGGGGTCGGAGCCACACCGGGGGTGCGGCAGAACGTCCCTTCGCCCCTCTGGTCCGCGCCGACGGCGTCCGCGACCCGCGTGAAGCCGTCGCGCGCGAGGAGCCGCGCGAGCCCCTCGTTCACGTTCCGTACGAAGGCCGGCCCGCCGTAGACGAGGCCGGTGTAGACCTGCACGAGCGACGCGCCTGCCCGGATCTTCGCGTAGGCGTCCTCGGCCGACATCACGCCGCCCGCCCCGACGATCGGGATCCGCCCCTTCGCGCGCACGGCGCAGCGCCGCACCGCCTCGGTGGCGCGCCGCTCGAGCGGCGCGCCGGAGAGCCCGCCCTGCTCCTTCGCGCACGGGTGCCCCTCGACGCCCGCGCGAGAGAGCGTGGTGTTGGTCGCGATGATGCCGGCCGCCCCCGCCTCGATCGCGACGTCCACCGCCTCGTCGAGCGCCTCGGGCGCGAGGTCCGGGGCGAGCTTCACGAGGAGCGGCTTCCCGGGCGCGCGCTCCGCGAGCCGGGCGACGCACGCGCGGAGGAGCCGGTCGAGGGCGGATCGCTCTTGCAGCGCGCGGAGGCCGGGCGTGTTCGGGGACGAGATGTTCACCACCACGTAGTCGGCGTAGGGGTGCAGCCGGTCGATGCAGGCGAGGTAGTCCGCCTCGGCCTGCTCGTTCGGCGTGACCTTGTTCTTCCCGACGTTGATCCCGACCGGCCCGAGCCGCGCCTGGGGAGGCAGCGCCGCGAGCCGCGCCGCGCACGCCTCCGCCCCCTCGTTGTTGAAGCCCATCCGGTTCACGAGGGCGCGATGCTCCGGGAGCCGGAACAGGCGAGGCTTGTCGTTCCCCGGCTGCGGCCTCGGCGTGAT
The DNA here is from genome assembly GCA_036390155.1 of Anaeromyxobacter sp. GTDB lineage: Bacteria > Myxococcota > Myxococcia > Myxococcales > Anaeromyxobacteraceae > Anaeromyxobacter. Next base: position 2,051 of record DASWCJ010000143.1, on the reverse strand, counting down.
GGTGCCGATCTCCACGTGCGAGAAGCCGAGGGCGAAGAGCCCCGCCACCGCGACGTCCCCCTTGTCGAACCCGGCGGCGAGGCCGACGGGCGAGTCGAAGCGCAGCCCGAGGACGTTCACCTCGAGGGAGGGCGGCGGGATCGGCCGGCGGCGGCGCGCGCGCTCGGGCGTCACGCGCCGCAGGAGGCGGTGCGCGAGGCGGTGGGCGGCCTCCGGATCGAGCCGGAAGAGCAGAAAGCGGAGGGCGGGCCAGAGCATTGGGCGCCCCTTTACCCGATCCTCCGCGCCGAGTGAAGCGCGGATCCCCCGCCTGGCCCCCTCCCTACGAGGCGGCGCCTTGGGTCCGGCTCCCACGCCCCGGTGACTTCGTGTCGTATCCCCAGAGTGGTATGCGTGACCCTTCCGGCAGGATCACGCCCTGGGTGCCCGCATGAGAATCGCCGCCGCCATCGCCGCTGCACTGCTGGCGCTCCCTTGCGCCGCGGAGGAGCTGCAGGCCGTGGCCGAGCGCGGCGCCGCCGAGATCACCGCGGCGCTGCAGCGCTCGCCGGCGGTGAAGCGCGTCGCGGTCCTGCCGTTCACGGAGTCGGGCGCGGTGAAGGGCCTCGGCGCGGCGGCGGAGTCGCTGGTCGCGACCCGGCTCTCGAAGGCCGGCGTCGCGGAGGTGGTCGACCGCGCGAAGCTCGCCGCGATCCTCGGCGAGCAGAAGCTCCAGTCGATGCTCGGCAGCGGCAAGGGCGCGCCCGACCCCGCCCTGATGGACCGCGCCGGGGCGCAGGCGGTGCTCTCCGGGCAGCTCTCGGACGCGGGCGAGCGCGCCATGCTCCAGCTGAAGCTCGTCTCCGCGACGGGCGCGACGATCGCGCAGTTCCACGGGACCGCCGACCTCCCCGGCCGCTCCGCGGCGAAGCCGAACCCGGGCGCGGCGGACTCGATCGACGTGGCGATGCGTCGCCTCTCCGACGGCCTCGCCGCCGGGTTCGCGCACATGCCCGGGAGCTCCCGCTACAAGCGGCTCGCGGTGCTCACCTTCGCCGAGACCGGCGATCAGGCGCAGAAGCAGAAGATCGGCCAGATCGTCACCGCCGAGGTCGCGACGAACCTCAAGCGCGACCACGGGCTGCTCCTCGTCGAGCGGACCCGGCTCAACGAGGTGATGGGCGAGCTCAAGCTCCAGCAGATGGCGTCGCCCTCGTCCTCCGAGGCGGCGCAGCTCGGGAAGCTCGCCGAGGCGCAGGCGCTCGTCCTCGGGCAGGTGAACGAGGTCGGCGACCGCTTCCTCGTGAACGCGCGCATCGTCGCGACCGAGACCGGCGAGACGCTCGCGGCGGAGTCGTCGAGCGTCTCCTCCGCGGGGATGGTCTCGTTCGCCAAGGACGCGGTGGTGCTCCGCTCGAAGTCGGACGCGCTCTTCCGGTCCCTGCTCTTCCCGGGCCTCGGCCAGCTCTACAACCGGCAGCCGGCGAAGGGGTGGGCGTTCCTCGGCACGGAGGTGGCGCTCCTCGGGACCGCGCTCGGCTTCCACCTCGCGGGCAGCAAGGCCTACACGCAGTACCAGGACGTCGGACCCGCCCCCGGACAGAGCCCGTCGGCGGAGGCGAGCCAGCTCTACGACCTCTCCGCCTCGCGCTACCGCACCCGGGACGACCTCCTCATCGCGGCGGGCGCGGTCTGGATCGTGAACGTGGTGGACGCGTACGTCTCCGGCGTCGACGGCGAGAAGATGCTCTCCGGCGGCAGCTCCGCCGCGGTGGTGCCGGTGGACGGCGGCGCCCTCGCGGTCGCCTCGCTCCGGTTCTAGCGCCAATGCCGGTCACTTAGCGGCCGGCCGCTAACGGCGAACGCTCCCGTCGGGCCTCGGGCATGGCCCCCGTCCTCCTGCGCCGCCGCCAGAGTCGCAACCGGCAACGGACGGTCGAGCGGGTCCAGAAACGTAGACGCCGGCGCACGCCCGGGCGCGCCAGCTCCGCGCGAGAGCGTTCCCGTACGGTGGCGGGCACGGCGAGCGCCATGGGCGCGGCCCCGAACGGTCACCGGAGCTGACGCGCGAA
>DASWCJ010000142.1:0-5884 GCA_036390155.1 Anaeromyxobacter sp. | reverse complement strand
TTCGCGCGTCAGCTCCGGTGACCGTTCGGGGCCGCGCCCATGGCGCTCGCCGTGCCCGCCACCGTACGGGAACGCTCTCGCGCGGAGCTGGCGCGCCCGGGCGTGCGCCGGCGTCTACGTTTCTGGACCCGCTCGACCGTCTGGTGCCGGTTGCGACCCTGGCGGCGGCGCAGGAGGACGGGGGCCATGCCCGGGCCCTCGGGAGCGTTCGCCGAACCCAGAACCCGGACGTCCACCCTCGCGGATGAGCAGCGACCCCGGAAGCGTCCGGCCGCTAAGTGACCGGCATTGAGGCTAGCCCTCCGAGAGGGCAGCGAGCGCGCGGGAGATCTGTCGAGCGGTGAGGTCCACGAGCGGGATCACCCGCTCGTAGTTCATCCGGGTCGGGCCGACCACCGCGAGCGTCCCGAGAACCTTTCCGGCGAGGGCATACGGGGCGGCGACGACCGAGACGTCCGGGACTTCGGCGAACTCACTCTCCGCCCCGATGAAGATCTGCACCTCGTGCGCGGAGAGGACGCGGTCGAGCACGCGGAGGATGCGGTCCTTCTCGGCGAACGCCTTGAGGAGCGCGCGCGCCTTCTGGACGTCCGCGAACTCCGGTGCGTCGAGGAAGGTCTCCTCGCCGTGCGCGAGGACCCGCCCCTCCTCCGGCTCGGAGAAGGTCTGCTCCGCGAGCACGAGCGCCTTCTGGAGGAGGTCGGAGAGCGCGCTCTGATCGGCGCGCATGTCGGAGAGGATTCGCTCGCGCAGCTCCGGCACCGACGGGCGCGCGCCCTGCGTCCCGAGCAGCTTCTCGTTCAGGTAGTTCGCCGCCCGCTCGAGCTCGCCTTGGTCCATGGGGAATTCGAGCTGGACGAGCTTGTTCGTGACGAGCCCCGCCTCGGAGACCACCACCGCGATGACGCGGTTCTCGCGCAGCCGCACGAACTCGAGCTGGCGGGCGGGGTCGGCGACCGGGCGCGGCGTCGTGACGACGCCGGCGTGGTGGGAGAGGTCGTGGAGGAGGTCGGCGGTGCCGTCGAGCAGCGCGGAGACGTCGCTCGCCTTCGCCGCGAGCCGCTCGATCCGCTCCCGGTCCTGCGCCGACGGCGGGCGGACCTTGAGGAGCGAGTCGACGAAGAGCCGATAGCCGCGCTCGGTGGGGATCCGGCCGGAGGAGGCGTGGGGCTTCTCGAGGAACCCGAGCGCCTCGAGGTCGGCCATCACGCTCCGGACCGTCGCCGGGGAGCAGTCGAGGTCGTGCCGCGCGAGGAGCGGCTGGCTCGCGACCGGCTCGCCGGTGTGGATGTAGTCGGTGACGAGCGCGCGGAGGATCTCGCGCTCCCGCCGATCGAGCTCGCCGCCCGGGCCTGGCATGGGACGCGCTCCTACTCGCCCCTCGTCCCCGGACTCCCTTCGCCCGGCGAAGCCGGGCTGGGGAGGGGGGCGAGGTGGCGCTCCGCCGCGGCCGCGAGCGCCGCGAAGCGCCCGGCGCCGAGCTCGCGCCAGCGGTCGCGCGCGGCGGGATCGCCCGCCGCCTCCGCGACGAGCGCGTCGAGGTGCACCCGCTCCTCGGGGAACACGAACGCGAGCGCCGCCCGCGCGCTGCCCGCCTCGTCGCGCCGCTGCGCGTCGCGCAGGAGCGCGCGCGCGCCGGCGAGGTCGCCCCTCGCGTCCGCGAGGAGCGCGAGGGCGTAGAGCGCCTCCGGCCGCTGCGGGTCGATCGAGCGCGCGGTGTCGAGGTACGCCTGCGCCGCCGATACGTATCCCTCCGACGCGTACAGCTCGCCGAGGTTCACGAGCGCGGCCTGCTGCTCGGCCGGCGTGCCCGCCGCCACGACCTCGTCGAGCAGGCGCCGCGCGGCGTCGCCGTGCCCGTCGAGCACGTAGGAGACCGCGAGGTCGTTCAGCGCGGAGAGCCGATCGGGATCCTGCGCGAGGGCGCCCTCGAAGGTGGCGCGCGCCCCGGCGAGGTCGCCCGCCCGGAGCCGGTCGGCCCCGATCCCCGCCGGGCTCGCGAGCGTCGCGAGCAGCGGCGCGCCGTCCCCGTGCAGGTCCTGGCGCGCCTCGGCCCCGCCGCACCCCGCGATCACGAGGGCGAGCACGAGGGCGCTCCGCGTCGGTCGGATCGGGATTCTCACGGGTTGGCCGGCTGGTTCCTTCCGCGGTCGGAGTCTAACGACCGCCCCCCGGGCGATCAAGCAACCGGCGGGCGTGGTGGACGCCCCGGACCGCGCCTCCGCCCGCTATAACATGCGCCCGCACCCCCGCCGCCGATGACCGCCACGATCGAGACCTCGCACGCGAGCCCCCTCCCCGGCCCTGCATCGCAGGGCGAAGGTAGTCCGGGGACAAGCCCCCTCCACAGCCCTGCATCGCAGGGCGAAGGTAGTCCGGGGACAAGCCCCTCCGCCCGCGCGCGCCGCGCGGCCACGGCGGGCGGCGCCCGCGCGGACGTGACCGGGATCTTCGGCGCGGCGCGCGGCCAGCTCCTCGCGGAGCTGCTCGCGCCCGGCTCGCCCCCGGACCTCCGCCTCCCCGCGCTTCTCGCGGTCGCGGAGGACGAGGAGGAGGCGGACCGGCTCGCGAAGGACGCGGCCTTCTTCCTCGGAGGAGACGCGGTCCTGCGGATCCCCGCGGACGCCGTCCTCCCCTACGACGACCTCTCTCCCGATCGGGGCGTCGAGCTCGAGCGGCTCTCCGCGCTCGCGCGCCTCCACGCCGGCCTCGTCCGCGTGCCGCTCGTCGTCGTGTCGGCCCGCGGGCTCGCGCGCCGGCAGGTCCCGAAGCGGCTCCTCGAGGAGGGCTCCGACCTCCTCGGACCCGGGATCGAGATCGCGCGCGAGGTGCTCGCCGAGAAGCTCGTCCTCCTCGGCTTCGCGCGCGTGCCGCTCGTCGAGGACCCCGGCACCTTCGCGATCCGCGGCGGGATCGTGGACCTGTGGTCGCCCCCCGACGCCGCGCCGGTCCGGCTCGAGTTCTTCGGCGACGAGATCGAGAGCTGCCGCGCCTTCGATCCCCAGAGCCAGCGGAGCGAGGGCGACGTCGCGCAGGTGCTCCTCTGCCCCGCCCGCGAGGCGCTCTTCTCGCCCGCCGGGCGCGAGGCCGCGAAGGCCGCGATCCGCGAGGCCGCCGAGCGGGTGAACCGCCCCACCTCGCGCGTGCGCGAGGTGCTCGACGCGGTGGATCAGGGCACGCCGTTCTTCGGGATGGAGGCGCTCCTCCCGGGGTTCCACCCGGGAGGCCTCGCGCCGCTCCTCGAACACCTGCCGCGCGGGACGGCGGTGTACGTCGACGACCTGGCCGCGGTGGAGGAGGCGCTCCGGGACCTCGACCTGGAGCTCGCGCGAGAGCACGAGGCCGCGCTCCGGCGCGACGAGCTCGCGCTCCCGCCCGCCGCGCACTTCCTCCCCGCCGCCGAGGCGCTCGCGGCGGTGGCGGCCCGCCCCGGCGTGACCCGTCACCGGGTCTGGCTCGGCAAGGGCGACCCGATCCGCTTCCCGCTCGTCGAGACCGCGGGCCTGCGCGCGGAGATCGAGGCAGCCCACGGCGAGGAGGGCGCGCTCGCGCCGCTCACGCGCCGGCTCGAGGAGTGGCGGAAGCGCGGGATCGTCTCGGTCGTCGCGTGCGGCACGCCCTCCGCCGCCGACCGCCTCCGGCGGCTCCTCGAGGACCGCCACCAGCACGCGCGCTCCCACCCCGCCCCCCTCACCGAGCCTGCGTCGCTCTTCGACCCGGCGGTCCACGCCCACCTCGTCCCCGGGGAGGTGTCGGGCGGGTTCCTCGACGGCGACGCGCGGCTCGCGGTCGTCTCCGACGAGGAGATCTTCGGCCGGCGCGTCCGCAAGAAGGCGCGCCGGGCGCGCGACGAGAACGCGTTCGCCGCCGCGTTCCGCGAGCTCGAGGAGGGGGACCTCGTCGTCCACGTCGAGCACGGGATCGCGAAGTACCTCGGGCTCACCAAGATGGCGATCCGCGGGGTGGAGGGCGACTTCCTCGTCCTCGCCTACGAGGGGGCGGACCGGCTCTACCTGCCGGTCTCGAAGCTCCGCCAGGTGCAGAAGTTCACCGGCGCCTCCCCGGAGACGGTGCGGCTCGACCGGCTCGGCGGCTCCTCCTTCGCGCTCCGCAAGGCGCGGGTGAAGGAGCAGCTCCTCAAGATGGCGGCGGAGCTCCTCGGCATCTACGCGGCGCGCGCCGCCCACCCGGGCTTCGCCTTCTCCGAACCGGACGAGCTCTACCGGGAGTTCGAGGCGGAGTTCCCCTGGGAGGAGACGCCCGACCAGGCGAAGGCGATCGACGACGTGATCGCCGACATGACGAAACGGCCACGCGGCTCCGTCCGGCGAGCGCAGGGGCCGCCGGATGAGGCTGGCCCCCCGCCTCCGATGGACCGGCTCGTCTGCGGCGACGTCGGCTACGGCAAGACCGAGGTGGCGATGCGGGCGGCGATGCTCGCCGTGCTTGCGAAGAAGCAGGTCGCGATCCTCGTGCCGACGACGGTGCTCGCCGCCCAGCACGAGCGGACCTTCCGCGAGCGGTTCAAGGGGTACCCGGTCCGGATCGAGGCCGTCTCGCGGATGAAGACCGCCGAGGAGGTGAAGCGGATCCTGAAGGACCTCGCGGCGGGCAAGGTGGACGTCGTCATCGGCACCCACCGCCTCCTCGGCACGGACGTCTCGTTCCACGCCCTCGGGCTCGTCGTGGTGGACGAGGAGCAGCGCTTCGGCGTCGCGCACAAGGAGCGGCTGAAGAAGCTCCGCAAGCTCGTCGACGTGCTCACCCTCACCGCGACGCCGATCCCCCGCACCCTGCACATGAGCCTCGCCGGCGTGCGCGACCTCTCCATCATCGCGACCCCTCCCGAGGACCGGCGCGCGATCCGCACCTTCGTCCTCAAGTTCGACCCCTCCGCGGTGCGGGAGGCGATCGAGACCGAGCTGAAGCGCGGCGGACAGGTGTTCTTCGTGCACAACCGCGTCCGCTCCATCGCCGCGATGCAGCGGTTCCTCGGCGACATCGTGCCGGCGGCGCGCGTCGGCGTGGCGCACGGGCAGATGGGCGAGGGAAAGCTCGAGGAGGTGATGGCGCGCTTCGTGAACCGGGAGCTCGACGTGCTCCTCTCCACCTCGATCGTGGAGAGCGGGCTCGACATCCCGAGCGCGAACACCATCATCGTGAACCGCGCGGACCACTTCGGTCTCTCGCAGCTCTACCAGATCCGCGGTCGCGTCGGCCGCTCGCGCGAGCGCGCCTACGCGTACCTGCTCGTGCCGGCGCGCCGGCCCGTGACGAAGGACGCCCAGAAGCGGCTCGAGGTCCTGCAGCGGTTCTCCGAGCTCGGCGCCGGCTTCAAGATCGCGAGCCACGACCTCGAGATCCGCGGGGCGGGGAACCTCCTCGGCAAGGACCAGTCCGGCCCGATCGAGGCGGTCGGGTTCGAGCTCTACTCCGAGCTCCTCGACGAGGCGGTCCGGGAGCTGCGGGGCGAGGCGCCGCGGGAGGAGATCGAGCCGGAGGTGCAGCTGCCGGTGCCGGCGTTCATCCCCGATCCGTACATGCCGGACGTCCACCAGCGGCTCTTCTTCTACAAGCGGCTCGCCCAGGCGGGCACCGACGAGGAGCTCGAGGAGGTCCGCGCCGAGATCGTGGACCGCTGCGGCGATCCACCGGAGGAGCTCGAGGCCCTGCTCGAGCTCATGCGGGTGAAGGTGCGGCTCCGCGCCCTCGCGATCCGCGCGCTCGAGGCCGGCCCGGGCCGGCTCGTCCTCACGCTGGGCGAGACCGCGACCCTCGATCCGTTCCTGCTCGCGAAGCACGTGCAGGGATCCGGCGGCCGGCTGAAGCTCACCCCGGACATGAAGCTCGTCGCCGCCCTCGGCGATGCGCCGAGGCGGCCCCC
>DASWCJ010000141.1:0-5153 GCA_036390155.1 Anaeromyxobacter sp. | reverse complement strand
CTGACGCGCGAAGCTGTCACGCCGCGTGCACGCCGGCTCGCGTACGGACACCGCATCCGAACGCAGCGACGGCGGCGTGCTCGTCGGAGGGGGCCAGCCCGGGCCCGCGCGCGCCGCCGATGGGGCTACGGCCGAACCACGGGCGCCATGGCGCCGATGCTCCGCGGTGATCGGAGTTCGCCGCAGCCACTTCGGCAGCCGCCACCAAGGGCGGGGGAGGCGTCTCCGACGAGCACGCCGCTGTCGCTGCGGCCGGACCGCTCCGATCGACGGAGCCGGCGTGCACGCGGCGTGACAGCGGCACACGCTGGACCCGCTCGTCCTCGGCGGCGCACTCCGTGGTTTCGCCGTGCCGGTCGCAGTCCGGTTCCGGTGCCGTGAGCCGCTGGCGCGCCCGGGCGTGCGCCGGCGTCTGCGCTTCGGGGCCCTCACGTCAGTCCGGCGCCGGTCGCGACTCTGGCGGCGGCGCAGGAGGACGGCGCCTTCCCCGGCCCGCCTCGGCGGCGTTCGGTCCGGGCGACGAGAGGCCGACACCGCGAAGTGACCGGCATTGGTTCTAGCCCCCTGCGCGGGGGCGTCAGGCCTTCGGCGCCGCGTGCGCGTGCGCGGCCTGCCCCTCGGGGAGCGGCGTGGCCTCGGGCGCGGCCGCGACGAGCCGGTGATCGCGCGCGACGAGCAGGTAGATCGCGGGCACGAAGAAGACCGTGAACGCGGTCCCGATCGCCATTCCGGTGACGAGGACGAGCCCGATGCTGTTTCGCGCGGCCGCGCCCGGGCCGGTCACGAGCACGAGCGGGAAGTGACCGCAGACCGTGGCGACGCTCGTCATGAGGACGGGGCGCAGGCGGGTCACCGCCGCCTGCTTCACCGCCTCCACCTTCGAGAGGCCCGCCTGCTGGAGCTTGTTCGCGAACTCGACGATGAGGATCCCGTTCTTCGACACCAGGCCGACGAGCGTGACGAGCCCCACCTGCGAGTAGACGTTGAGCGTGGTCGTCCACCCGTCCGTGAAGAAGTGGAGGTTCGGGTTCGGCATCTTGAGGAACACCACGACCATCGCGCCGAACATGCCGAGCGGCACGGAGCCGGCGAGGATCACGAGCGGGTCCCGGAAGCTGTTGAACTGGGCCGCGAGCACGAGGAAGATCAGCACCACCGCGAGCAGGAACGCGGGGAGGAACTTGTCCCCCTCCACGCGCAGCTGGCGGGACTCGCCGGTGTAGTCGAGGACGTAGCCCTTCGGGAGGAGCTGCGCGGCCTCCCCCTCGAGGAACGAGAGCGCCTGGTCGAGCGGGCGGGTCGCGACGCCGCTGATCTTCACCGCGTTGAGCTGCTGGAACCGGTTGAGCGAGCGCGGGACCACCGACTCCCGGAGCGTCGCGATCGACGAGAGCGCCACCACCTGGCCGTTCGGCCCGGTGACGTGCACGTCCCGGAGCTGCTCGGGGTTGAGCCGCTCGGTGCGCTGCAGCTGCGGGATCACCTTGTAGCTCCGGCCGGCGATGCTGAAGCGGTTCACGAAGTTCCCGCCCATCGCGGCGGCGAGGTCCTGCCCCACCGTCTGGAGGTTCAGGCCGAGCTCCGCCACCTTGTCGCGGTCGATCTCGAGCTCCGATTGCGGCTGGTCGATCTTCACGTCGATCTTCGGGGGGAAGGCGAACATCCCGCTCGCCGTTGCCTTCTGCTGGAGCTGCTCCGCGAACCCGAGCAGCTCGCGCTCGTCCGCGGTCGAGGCGATGACGATCTCCAGCGGGAAGGTGCCGCCGCCGGGGAGCGCTGGCGGGAGGATCGGGAACGTCTGGATCCCCGGGATCCTCGCGACGCCCATCATCACCCCGGGGAGGATCTGGGCCGCATTGCGCTTGCGCTGCTCCCAGGGCTTGAGGCCGACGCCCCAGAACCCCTGGTTGGGGAACGTGATCTGGAAGGTGAAGCCCGCCTCCGGCTCCGCCATCACCGTGCGGTTCACCTCGCGCACGGAGGGCATCAGCTGGTCGAGGGTGGAGTTCGCCGGCGTGTCCACGATCCCGAAGATCACCCCTTGGTCCTCGGTGGGCGCGAGCTCGCGGGGCGCCTGGCTGAACATGAGCATCGCGAGGACGCTCACGACGGCCCAGGCCACGTAGATCGGCCGCCGGTGCGCGAGGACCGTGTCGAGGTTGCGCGCGTAGGTCGCCTTGAGCCGGTCGAACCAGCGGTTGACGCGGCCCGCGAGGCCACGCTCCTCCTGGCCCTCCTTGAGGAGGCGGGCCGACATCACCGGCGAGAGGGTGAGCGCGACGATCCCGGAGATCGTCACCGCGCCGGCGAGGGTGAGGGCGAACTCGCGGAAGAGCGAGCCGGTCAGCCCTCCCTGGAAGGCGATCGGCGTGTACACCGCGGCGAGCGTGATCGTCATCGCGACGATGGGGCCGACCAACTCGTGCGCGCCCCGCAGCGCGGCGTCCACCGGCCTCATCCCCTCGCGCAGGTGCCGCTCCACGTTCTCGACGACGACGATCGCGTCGTCCACCACGAGCCCGACCGAGAGCACGATCGCGAGCAGGGTGAGCAGGTTCAAGGTGAACCCGAACGCCTGCATGAGAAAGACCGCGCCGATGAGCGAGACCGGGATCGCGACCACCGGAACGAGCACCGAGCGGAGCGAGCCGAGGAAGAGGAAGATGACGATCACCACGATGAGGAGGGTCTCGCCGAGGGTCCGCTCCACGTCGCGGATCGCGCTCTGGATGTACTCGGTCCCGTCGTAGGCGACCCGCGACACGAGCTGCTCGGGGATGTCGCGCTGGACCGCCGCGAGCTCCGTGCGCACGCGCCGGATCACGTCGAGCGAGTTGGCGTTCGGGAGCGCCCAGACCCCGATGAACACCGCCGTCTCGCCGGTGAAGTTCACGGAGGTGTCGTAGTCCTCCGCCCCGAGCGCGACGCGCGCCACGTCCCCGAGCCGGACGATGGCGCCGTTCTGCCCGTTGCGGATGACGAGGTCCTGGAACTCCTTCACCGAGCGGAGGTCGGTGTTCGCGGTGAGGTTCACCTGCACGAGCGAGCCGCGGGTCTGCCCGACGGCGGCGAGGTAGTTGTTCGAGCCGAGCGCCTGGCGCACCTGGGCCGGGCTGACGTTGAGCGCGGCCATCTTGTCGGGCTCGAGCCAGATCCGCATCGCGAAGGTCCGCGCCCCCAGGATGTCGGCGCGCTGCACGCCCTCCACCGCGGACAGCCGCGGCTGCACCACCCGGACGAGGAAGTCGGTGATCTCGTTCTGGGCGAGCTCCTTCGAGGAGAAGGAGAGGTAGGCGGACGCGAACTGCGTGTCGGCCGAGACGATGTTCAGGATGGGGACCTCCGCCTCGGGCGGGAGATCGCGCCGCACCTGGTCCACCTTGGAGCCGATCTCGGCGAGCGCGCGCTGCGCGTCGTAGTTGAGCTTCAGCCGGACCGTGATGGTGGAGAGGCCCTGCGTGCTCTGCGACTCGATGTAGTCCACCCCGTCGGCCGCCGCGATGACGCGCTCGAGCGGCGTCGTGACGAATCCGCGGACGAGGTCCGGGCTCGCGCCGATGTATGCCGTCGTGACGGTGACCGAGGCGTTCTCGGTCCGCGGGTACTGCCGGACGTTGAGGGAGCGGATCGCCTGGATCCCGGCGATCACGATCACCAGGTTCACGACGACCGCGACGACCGGCCGCCGGATGAAGAGGTCGGTGAAGCGCACGGCGTCCTCCCGCTACTGGTCCGCGGGGCGGGGGGCGAGCTCGGCGCCCGGCGCGAGCGCGTCGTTCACCGCCACCGGCATCCCGTTCTTGAGCTTGAACCCGCCGCTCCCCACGATCCGCTCGCCCGGCTTGAGCCCCGAGACCACCGCCACGAAGTCCCCGCGGCGCTCGCCGAGGCGGACGAACTTCTGCTGGGCGACGAGCGCCTTCCCGCCCTTGCCGTCGTCCTTCTCGGCGAGGGCGTAGACCGAGTCGCCGTACGGCGCGAAGATCACCGCCGTCGCCGGGACCTGCAGGATCTTGCGGGGATCGCCCGAGACGACGTCCACGTTCGCGAAGAGGCCGGGGCGTAGGCGGCCGTCGGCGTTCGGGAAGGTGGCGCGGACCCGCACGTTGCGCGTGGCCGCGTCCACCTCGGGGTTGACGGTCGTGATCGCGCCGTCCCAGCGGGCGTCGGGGAAGGGATCGGTCCGCAGGCGGACGGGCTGCCCGGACTTGAGCTCGGCCACCGCCTGCTGCGGCATCCAGAAGTCCGCGTGGATCGGCGTCACCGACTGGAGCGAGGCGATGGGCGTCCCCGGCGCGACCACCTGGCCGAGCTCGACCTGCCGGATCGAGATGCGGCCGTCGAAGGGGGCCCGGATCGTCTTCTTCGCGATGGTCGCCTGGAGCGAGGCCACCGCCGCCGCGGTCTGCTGGGCCCGGGCCTCAGCGGCGTCGAGCTCGGCGGGGGGGATCGTCTCGGCCTTCCGCAGCGTCCGCGCCCGCTCGAGGTTCACCTTCGCGAGCTTCGCCTCGGCCTCGCTCGCCTGGAGCTGCGCCTGCTCGGTGGACGCGTCGAGGCGGACGAGGAGGGTGCCCTTCCGGACGGACGCGCCGGACTCGAACGCGATGTCGGTGACGCGCCCGGGCAGCTCGGCGGTGAGCGTGACGCCGCGGGCGGCCACGAGGGTCGCGACCGCGCCGCGCGTCGGCGCCCACTCCGCGACCTGGGCGGTCGCCGACGACACCGCCATGGGCGGCGGCTTCTGCTGCTCCGCGGCACGGACCATCGTGACGATCTGCAAGGCCTTCACGCCGACGAGGACGGCCACCACGAGGACGAGGCCCGCGATCACCGACACCCACAGCTTCCGGCTGGTCTTCATCCAACGTCCCCCGCGACCGCGAACGGTCGAGCGGGAGGTCTAATCGAACGACACGGGCACGCGCTCGACGGAGCACTGCTTACGCCCCGCCGGAGGCAGGGCGGCTGCCGTCCGAGAGGGCGGACGCGGCACGCGCAACCGCTGGAGCTGCGGTTCCGCGGCGGTGAAAGACAGCCGCTCGGACTTGCGCCCGAAGGCGCAAAGTCCGAGGTGTCAAATATCGAGCACGTAGTCGTGGGCGGCGAGGGCCGCCTCGGGCAGCGTCCCGGCCTTCACGCGCTTCAGGACCTCC
>DASWCJ010000140.1:0-3528 GCA_036390155.1 Anaeromyxobacter sp. | reverse complement strand
CCCGTCGGGCCTCGGGCATGGCCCCCGGTCCTCCTGCGCCGCCGCCAGAGTCGCAACCGGCACCGGACGGTCGAACGGGTCCAGAAACGTGGACGCCGGCGCACGCCCGGGCGCGCCAGCTCCGCGCGAGAGCGTTCCCGTTCGGTGGCGGGCACGGCGAGCGCCATGGGCGCGGCCCCGAACGGTCACCGGATCTGGCGCGCGAAGCTGTCACGCCGCGTGCACGCCGGCTCGCGTACGGACACCGTATCCGAACGCAGCGACGGCGGCGTGCTCGTCGGAGGGGGCCAGCCCGGGCCCGCGCGCGCCGCCGATGGGGCTACGGCCGAGCCTTGGGCACCGTGGTGCCGATGCTCCGCGGTCATCGTGGTTCGCCGCAGCCACTTCGGCAGCCGCCACCCAAGGGCGGGGGAGGCGTCTCCGACGAGCACGCCGCCGTCGCTGCGTTCGGACCGCTTCGATCGACGGAGCCGGCATGCACGCGGCGTGACAGCGGCACACGCCGGACCCGCTCGTCCTCGGTGGCGCCCTCACTGGTTCCGCCGTGCCGGTCGCAGTCCGGTTCCGGTTCCGTGTGCCGCTGGCGCGCCCGGGCGTGCGCCGGCGTCTGCGTTTCGGGGTCCTTTCGACAGTCCGGCGCCGGTTGCGACTCTGGCGGCGGCGCAGGAGGACGGCGCCTTCCCCGGCCCGCCTCGGCGGCGTTCGGTCATGCGCGCGACCTCGAGAGGCCGGCACCGCGAAGTGACCGGCATTGCGCCTAGGGCGCATCCCACCGAAATGCGCGTCGGATCCACGGGCGCCGCTGCGCGCGCCCCGTTCGCCCCGGGTATGATGCGCGCGTGGCGGATCGCGTCGGCGAGATCCTGGTGAGGCAGGGCGCGTGCGCGGACGACGCCGTCCGCGACGCGCTCAAGAACCAGATCATCTTCGGCGGGCGGCTCGGGACGAACCTCCTCGAGATCCAGGCCGTGACCGAGGAGGCGCTCGCGAAGGCGCTCGGGAAGCAGCACGGGCTCCCCTGCGTCTTCGGTCCGCAGACCCTGGACCCCGCGGCGGTCGCCCTGCTCAGTCCCGAGATCGCCGACCGGTGCGACGCGGTCCCGTTCCTCCTCAAGGATCGGCGGCTCGCGGTGGTCGTGGTCGATCCGCGGAACGTCTCGGTGCTCGACGAGGTCGCGTTCGCGACGGGGAAGTCCGTCCACCCGATCGTCGCGCCCGAGGCGCGGATCTGGGCGCTCCTGCGCGAGAGCTACGAGATCGACCGCCACCTCCGCGGTGTGGACGTCGACTTCGCGCAGCTGAAGAGGGTCGGGGACGCGCGGTCGCTCCCCGAGGCCGCGCAGCTCGTGGCCCAGCCCGTCGCCGCGGATCTCATGGACGAGGGCGATTTCAGCGCGCTGTACCAGCAGGCCGCCGCCCGGGCACCCGCTCCGCCCGCGGCGCGTGCCTCGCCCCCCGCCGCGTCGGCGCCGCCTCCGGCCGAGGACGACGTCATCGAGCTCACCGACCTCGTCGTGCCCGACGAGTGGACGGTCCACGCGCCGGCGCGGGTCCCGCCGGACGTCGTCGCCGAGGTGCTGGCCGCGCTCACGCAGGGCCCCGGTCGCGCCCCGCCGCCGAGGCCGGTCGCGCACCGTCCGCCCGACCCGGAGCCGTCGCCGCTCTCGTTCGCGGACGCCTCGCGGTCCCTCGAGGGCGTCGGCGAGCGCGACGCGATCGCGAAGACGGTCCTCCGGTACGCGCGCTCGAAGTTCAAGCGCGCCGTCCTCCTCACCGTGCAGCGCGGGACGGCGCACGGCTGGGCCGGGCTCGGCGGCGAGAAGCTCTCCCCCGAGGCGGTCCGCCACATGCACCTGTCCCTCGGGCTCCCGGGCATTCTCGAGACCGTCGTGCGCACGCAGGGGCACTTCCTCGGACCGATCCCGAAGACCGAGTCGAACATCCGGCTCCTCAGGGCGCTCGGTGGCGGCGTGCCCCACAACGCGCTCGTCCTCCCCATCCTCGCGATGGGGCGGGTCGTGAACCTGTTCTACTTGGACAACGGCAAGGGAGGGACCGTGAACTCCGGCGACGTCGGAGAGCTCCTCATCCTCGCGTCCCGGATCGCGAAGAGCTACGACGCGCTGCTCTCTCGCGTGCGGTGACGCGTGACGAACATCCCGACGTGCTCCGGGCCCGCGCCGCGTGGTACACCCCGCTCGGCATGGCGGCGACGCTCCATTACTTCATGATCCCCGAAGACGAGCGTGCGCTCTTCCGCCAGCTCGCCCGCCGGGAACTCACGCTCTGGCCCGAGCTCATCCCCCCCGGCCACGTGCCGGTGCGGATGGACGAGCACGCGGTGGAGAAGCTCGAGGGTTCGTCCTGGTATGTCGCCGCAGAGCGGCTCGGACCGGTCATCGTCCACCCGATCAAGAAGGGGCCGGACAAGGGGATGCTGAAGATCGAGGAGGTCCCCTCGCCGGTCTTCCACTACGAGCGCTCGCTCCCGAACGACGCCGGGGAGCTCGTGGCGGGCCGGCTCTGGGCGGAGCTCGACGTGACCGACGACGTCGAGGACAACCGAGGCAAGCCGCGCGCCCTGAGGTACCTCTTCCAGGAGATCCACGACTGGTTTCGCAAGGGCTGGCGGCGGAGCGATCCAAAGGGCTTCTGGGTCGGGCCGCACGCCGCCGCGCTCTGGAAGCGGGACGAGCTCGTGCTCCGGGAGGCGGGGCACAAGGGGCGCGAGATCGGGGTCTGGCGGTGACCCGGGACGCCGCGCCGGGGGCCCCGGGCCCGTTGACTGCGCCGCGCCGTCCCGGTACATGGTGCCGCTTGACCATGGGCCCCGGACCCCGCTATAAGGCCGCGCTCGCAGCCGTTTTTCTCTCGCTCCCGGGGATCGCCCCGGCCGCGGAGAAGACGGGCGGCGCGACCGTCCCCGACGAGTCGGTGAAGATCGGGGAGAACCGGTTCCGCTGCCCGAGGAGCTACGAGGAGACGTTGAAGTTCTACCGCTCGGTGTACGGGCCGAGGTACGCGAGGCGGCCCGTCGCAGACACGCCCGCGGTGAAGGCGGTGCACATCGAGAACCCGGACGCGAAGCCGGGGCAGTGGGAAGGGCTGAACGTCTACGAGCTGAAGAACGAGACCCGCATCTACGTCTTGCTGAAACCGAAGAAATGAGACCTTGGGGGATCGTCTAACGGCAGGACGCTGGCCTCTGGAGCCAGCTATCTAGGTTCGAATCCTAGTCCCCCAGCAAAACTCCGAGAGTACGGCGTTGACTGCCGCAGCGCCGACGGATAGGAAAGCGAAGGTTCGTGGCCCGTTAGTCTAGCGGTCAGGACGTCGGCCTCTCACGCCGAAAACATGGGTTCAAATCCCGTACGGGTCACCATCCGTATCCCGCCAACTTCGTCCGGTTGGCGGGTTTTTTCTTTTGGCCGGGCCCCGTCCGCGCTGACGCCGTGCTGACGCGCCGGGCCCGACTCCGGACAGTCCGTTGATCGTCCACCGCGCGAAGATGCGGGAGTGCGGCAGGAT
>DASWCJ010000139.1:0-4964 GCA_036390155.1 Anaeromyxobacter sp. | reverse complement strand
AGGACGAGGGTCGCCTTGAAGACCGCGTTCGCCTTCGGCGTGAAGAGCGCGCTCATCGGCCTCGCCGCCCCCCTCTGCACGAGAGTCCGTCCGGCTGATCCACGGGGTCTCCTCCGGGCGGCCGCTCGCCGCGCTGGGGGCGTAAATTGTCTGGCTCAGGCCCTCCGCGGTAGGGCTCGGAAGGGGCGATCGGTCGAATCCCGGGGTCCGCGGCGCGGCCGGCCGCCGCGGACCGCCCGCGACGTCCAGGCGTTCACCAGCAGTTTCTCGCTGGTCTGCACCGGGCCGAACGCCATCCCCGCCCGCTCCCGCTAGACTCGGGGGGTGCCGATCCACCGCCTCGGACCGTCGCTCGCCTTCCCGGATCCCGCCCGGGCGGAGCCGGACGGCCTGCTCGCGGTGGGCGGGGATCTCGCCCCCGGAAGGCTGCTCGCAGCGTACGCCCGGGGAATCTTCCCCTGGTACGACGACCGGAGCCCGATCCTGTGGTGGTCGCCGGACCCCCGGCTCGTGCTGCGCCCGGAAGAGCTCCACGTCTCGCGCTCGCTCGCGCGGACGCTGCGGCAGGGCGCGTTCCGGATCTCGGCGGACGAGGCCTTCGAGCGCGTGATCCGGCGGTGCGCGGAGAAGCCTCGCCAGGGGCAGCGCGGAACCTGGATCACCGAGGAGATGATCGACGCCTACGTGGAGCTGCACCGGCTCGGGTTCGCCCACTCCTTCGAGGCGTGGCAGGGCGACGAGCTCGCGGGCGGCCTCTACGGGGTTTCGCTCGGGGCGGTGTTCTTCGGGGAGTCGATGTTCGCCGACGCGGCCGACGCGTCGAAGGCGGCGTTCGTGCGCGGCGTCGAATGGCTCCGGGAGCGGGGCGTCTCGCTCGTCGACTGCCAGGTGCGGACCGAGCACCTCGTGTCGCTCGGCGCGCGCGAGCTCCCGCGGCGCGCGTTCCTCGCGCACGTCGCGGAGGCGGTCTCCGCGCCGACGCTGCGGGGCCGGTGGGAGCTCGGTCCCACCGGTCCGGCCTGAGCGCTACTTCACGACGCCGAGGAGCTCGACCTCGAACACGAGCGTCGAGTTCGGCGGGACCGCGCCGGGCGCGCCCTGCTCGCCGTAGGCGATCCGGGGCGGGCAGACGAGCTGGGCCTTGCCGCCGACCTTCATCATCGCGACCCCTTCGGTCCAGCAGCGGATGACGCCGTTCAGCGGGAACGTCGCCGGGCCGCCGTGCTTGTCGGAGGCGTCGAACACCGTGCCGTCGATGAACGTGCCCTTGTAGTTCACCTTCACGGTGCTGGTCGTGAGCGGCTTCTCGCCCGTGCCGTCCTTGAGCGAGCGGTAGACGAGGCCGGACTCGGTCTTCACGGCGCCCTTCTCCTTGGCGGCCTTCTCGGCGAACTCGGCGCCCGGGTCGGCGGCGCGGGCGGAGAGCGAGGCGAAGAGGACGGCGGCGGCGAGCACGGAGCGGAGGGTCATGTCGGTCGTTCCTCGAGGATGTGGGTTCGGCGCTCCATCCGGAGCGACGCGGCAGTATGGCCCGTCCTAGGATGGAGCGCATGAGGAAGAAGCGTCCGCCCGCCGAGCCTGCCGCCGCGCCCCCGCGGCGCTTCCACGACGCGTTCGGGAGCCTGCGCGACCGACTCCCGGCGGGATGGACCCCGCCGGCGACCTCCACGGCGGCCGCGCCGGGGGCGCCCGCCCCGCCGGCCCGCGCGGTCGTCCGGCTCGAGCGCAAGGGGCGCGGCGGGAAGGAGGCGACGCTGGTCGAGAAGCTCGGCCTCTCCCCCGCGGCGCTCGGCGCGTGGCTCGACGAGGCGAAGCGCGCGCTCGGCTGCGGTGGCGTCGTCGAGGACGGCGCGCTCGTCCTGCAGGGCGACCAGCGAGAGCGGGTCGCCCGCTGGCTCGAGCGGCGCGGCGTCGGCAAGGTCGTGATCGGGAACTGACCCCCGGACGGGCGGGTGCCTCTCGCCCGCTCCCTGGCGAGCGACCGCGCGGTCGTGTCCGCGCGCGTTTACAATGGACGGGACATGGCGGACCCCCACCGGCGAAGCGGCGATACCGCCGTCGTCGTCCCCAAGACGAAGTCGGAGAAGAAGACCCGGCGCCCGCCGCTCTACAAGGTCCTCCTGCACAACGACGACTTCACGACGCAGGAGTTCGTCGACTGGGTGCTGATGAACGTGTTCAGCCATGGCCCGGAGTCGGCGCACCGCATCATGCTGAACGTTCACATGCACGGCGTCGGCGTCGCCGGTATCTATCCGTACGAGATCGCGGAGACGAAGGCGCAGAAGACGATGGAGCTCGCCCGGGAGGCGGAATACCCCCTCCTCGCGACCCTCGAGCCGGAGTAGCGTTGGAGAATCGATGGTGACGGTGTCCAAGGAGCTACAGCAGACCCTCCAGAGCGCGGTGGGCGAGGCCCGCCGGCGCCGCCACGAGTACGTGACGCTCGAGCACCTGCTCCACGCCATGGTGAAGGACAAGGTGGCGTCCGAGGTGCTGCTCGCCTGTGGCGCCGATCTGAAGGCGCTCGAGCGGGACCTCGAGGAGTACCTCGATCGCACCCTCGAGTCGCTCTCCGCCTCCTCCGATCCGGAGCAGACCGCCGCGTTCCAGCGGGTCTTGCAGCGGGCCGCCTGGCACGTCCAGGGCTCCGGCCGCACCGAGCTCAACGCCGGGGACGTGCTCGTGGCGATCACGCGCGAGCGGGGCTCGCACGCCGTCTACCTCCTCGAGAAGCAGGGCGTCCGCCGGCTCGACATCCTCCAGTACATCTCGCACGGCATCGGCAAGGAGGGCGGCGAGGAGGGAGGCGGCGAGCCGGGCGAAGACCAGGGCGAGGAGGGCGGCCCACGCCCGGTGAAAGATCCGTTCAAGACCTTCACCGTGAACCTCGTCGAGCGTGCGGCGCAGGGGGCGATCGACCCGCTCATCGGCCGGGACTCGGAGGTGGAGCGGATGGTCCAGGTGCTCTGCCGGCGCCGGAAGAACAACCCGGTCCTGGTGGGCGACCCGGGCGTCGGCAAGACCGCGATCGTGGAGGGGCTCGCGCTCCGGATCCACGAGAAGAAGGTCCCGACCATCCTCGAGAAGGCCGCGATCTACTCGCTCGACATGGGCGCGCTCCTCGCCGGCACGAAGTTCCGCGGCGAGTTCGAGCAGCGGCTCAAGGGCGTCATCCAGGGGGTGAAGAAGACGCCCCACGCGATCCTCTTCATCGACGAGATCCACACCATCGTCGGCGCCGGCGCGACCACCGGCTCCTCGATGGACGCGTCGAACCTGCTCAAGCCCGGCCTCGCCTCCGGCGAGCTGCGATGCATCGGCTCGACCACGTTCCAGGACTACAAGGCGACCTTCGAGCGGGACCACGCGCTCGCGCGCCGGTTCCAGAAGATCGAGATCCACGAGCCGTCGGTCGCGGACACCGTGAAGATCCTCCGCGGCCTGAAGAAGGCCTACGAGGACCACCACGGCGTCGTCTACACGCCGAAGGCGATCCGGGCGGCGGCGGAGCTGTCGGCGAAGCACATCAACGACCGGCACCTCCCCGACAAGGCGATCGACGTCCTCGACGAGGCGGGCGCCCGCGACCGGATGCGCGCGGAGGACAAGCGCCACCGGAGGATCACGGGGCGCGACGTCGAGCGGGTGGTCGCGAAGATCGCGAAGATCCCCGAGCGGACCGTCACCGCGGACGACCAGGCCGCGCTCCTCAACCTCGAGCCCGACCTCCGCAAGGTCATCTTCGGGCAGGACCCGGCGATCGAGTCGATCGCGTCCGCGATCAAGCTCTCGCGCTCCGGGCTCGGCTCCCCGGAGCGGCCCATCGGCAACTTCCTCTTCTCCGGCCCGACCGGCGTCGGGAAGACCGAGCTCGCGAAGCAGCTCGCGCGGATCCTCGGCGTCGAGTTCATGCGGTTCGACATGACCGAGTACCAGGAGAAGCACACGGTCTCGCGGCTCATCGGCGCGCCGCCGGGGTACGTGGGCTTCGACCAGGGCGGGCTCCTCACCGACGCGATCCGCAAGACGCCGTACGCGGTGCTGCTGCTCGACGAGATCGAGAAGGCCCACCCGGACGTCTACAACCTGCTGCTGCAGGTCATGGACCACGCGACGCTCACCGACAACAACGGTCGCAAGGCCGACTTCCGGCACGTGATCCTGATCCTCACGACCAACGCGGGGGCGCAGGAGCTCTCGGCGCGGCGGGTCGGGTTCGGCACGGACCTGTCGGATCCGGGAAACGCCCGGAACGCGATCGAGCGGACCTTCAGCCCCGAGTTCCGGAACCGGCTCGACGCGTGGGTCGCCTTCGACTCGCTGCCGCCCGAGGTGATCCTCAAGGTCGTCGACAAGCTCGTGAAGGAGCTCGAGGTGCAGCTCGCCGAGAAGAAGGTGCGGATCGAGCTCTCCGCGGAGGGGCGCGGCTGGCTCGCCGAGCGCGGCTTCGACCGCAGGATGGGCGCGCGCCCGATGGCACGGCTCATCCAGAACGAGGTCAAGAAGCCGCTCGCCGAGAAGATCCTGTTCGGCGAGCTGCGCGACGGCGGCACGGTGCGGGTCGAGGTCGAGGACGACGGGAAGAAGCTGAAGCTCCTCGTGACCCCGGCGACGCAGCCGGTGCCGGCGTAGCGCCCCGGGGCGACCTCGGCCCACGATCGAGCGGCGCGGCTCTCGAGCCGCGCGGCGCCGCCGACGCAGGCGCGACGCAGCCCGGGCCTCGGGTCGCGCGCCCGAGCGCGGCCGCGACACGCGGAGCACCACTGTACACACCCCGCGTGTGATACTCGCCTCCGCGCGCCTCGACGCACGGGTCGGCCGGGCTCGTCCGGGCGCGGAGTGTCCGGTCCCACGGGCCGGCGGAGGGGGACGCCTTGGAGAGCGCCAGGCTGGGAACCGTGGCGGCGGTGGTCGTGGCGCTCTGCGGCTGCGCAGGCGGGGGCGGAGGAGGAGGGGGCGGT
>DASWCJ010000138.1:0-19299 GCA_036390155.1 Anaeromyxobacter sp. | reverse complement strand
CCCGGGCATGGCCCCCGGTCCTCCTGCGCCGCCGCCAGGGTCGCAACCGGCACCGGACGGTCGAACGGGTCCAGAAACGTGGACGCCGGCGCACGCCCGGGCGCGCCAGCTCCGCGCGAGAGCGTTCCCGTACGGTGGCGGGCATGGCGAGCACCATGGGCGCGGCCCCGAACGGTCACCGGACCTGACGCGCGAAGCTGTCACGCCGCGTGCACGCCGCCTCGCGTACGGACACCGTATCCGAACGCAGCGGCGGCGGCGTGCTCGTCGGAGGGGGCCATGCCCGGGCCCGCGAGCGCCGCCGATGGGGCTACGGCCCACCGCGGCTCCTGAAACGTGCGCCCACTATTCCGACGTTCGTCGCAGCCACTTCGGCAGCCGCCACCAAGGGCTGGGGAGGCGTCTCCGACGAGCACGCCGCCGTCGCTGCGTTCGGACCGCTCCGATCGACGGAGCCGGCGTGCACGCGGCGTGACAGCGGCACACGCCAGGCCCGCTCGTCCTCGGTGGCGCCCGCACTGGTTGCGCCGTGCCGGTCGCAGTCCGGTTCCGGTGCCGTGTGCCGCTGGCGCGCCCGGGCGTGCGCCGGCGTCTACGTTTCCGGGCCCGCTCGTCAGGCCGGCGCCGGTCGCGACTCTGGCGGCGGCGCAGGAGGACGGCGCCTTCCCCGGCCCCGCCACGGCGGCGTTCGGTCCGGGCGACGAGATCGTCGAGCTGGAGCCGCACCACGATGTGCGCGACCTCGAGAGGCCGGCACCGCTAAGTGACCGGCATTGCCGCTAACCGGTCTCCACCCGCTTCCCCGCCTTCACCCAGCCGCGGATGCCGTCCGGCATCACGAACACGTTCGAGTACCCGAGCTTCGCCGCCTCACGGGCGGCGTCGTGACTCGCGCGTCAGCTGGGGCTCGCGCAGTAGAAGACGAGGGTGCGGCCCTTGTCCCGGGGGAGCAGCTTCGGCGCCGCGGCGGAGTCCCAACGGACGGCCCCGGGCAAGTGGTTCTTCTTGAAGACGTCGTCGTGGTTCACGTCGAACACGACCACGTTGGGCTGACCGACCAGCTTCTCGACCTGGTCGAGCGTGAGCATCCCGAACGGCTCGCGCGTCTCGTCTGCCGCGTACGCGGCGACCGCGACGGCAGCGGCCGCCCCCACCACCACGCTCCGGATCCAGCGATCTCGCATCCTCGCCTCCTCACTGCTCGTTTAGCGCCGCCCGCTCAAGGCGCGTGCCCGGCGTCGCGCTCGACCCAGCCGCGCGCCCACTTCTCCCAGGAGGCGTACGCCTCGACGCTCCGCACGCCGACCGGACCGCGCCGGGCCTCCTCCCACAGCGCGAAGCCCTCGGCGATCGAGGCGCGGGCCGCTGCGGCGTCGCCCTCCTGCGCGGCCACCTCGGCGCGGAGGGTCACCGCGATGAGGCGCACGGAGCGCCGATGCGTGCGCTGGGCATGGCTGCCGCCGGGCTCGGTCGCCGCGATCACCGCGTCGAGCAAGGTCCGCGCCTGGGCGAGCTCGCCCTCGCGATACGCCTTGATGCCGCGGGTGAGCACGCGCGAGGTCGCGGCGGAGCGGAGCAGGTCGCGGAAGCGCTCGAGCATCGCCGCCCATTTACAGCAGGGAGGGGCAGCCACGGCAAGCCCGCCCCGCGAAGCGTTCCCCGGGACGGCGGCTTGCTCCGGCACTATCATCCCGGCTCCTTGGCGCGTCCCCGCAGGCTCGCGATCCTCTTCGACCTCGACGGGACCCTCGTCGACACGGTCCCGTTCATCCTCGAGGCGGTGCACCACGCGTTCGAGGGCGCTCCGCGGCACCCGACCGACGCGGAGTGGATCTCCGGCATCGGCACGCCGCTCCGGACGCAGCTCGCGGAGTTCGCGGCCGGGCCGGAGGACGTCGAGCGGCTCTTCGAGCGTTACCGCGCGTTCTGGCTCGCCCACCACGACGGGAGGACGCGCGCCTTCCCCGGCGCGCTCGAGGTGGTCCGTGCCCTCGCCGAGGCCGGCCACCCGATCGGCGTCGTCACCGCGAAGATCGAGACGGGCGCGATCCGGACGCTGCGGCACACCGGGCTCCTCCCGTTCGTGAACCCGACCGCGATCATCGGCGCGGACTCGTGCGCCAACGCGAAGCCGCATCCCGAGCCCGTGCTCCTCGCGCTCGCGCGCCTCGACCGGCCTCCCGAGGAGGCGCTCCTCGTCGGCGACTCGCCGCACGACCTCGCCGCCTCGCGCGCCGCGGGGGTGAAGGCGGTGGGCGCGACCTGGGGCGCGTCGTCGCGCGAGGCGCTCGCCGCGACGGCCCACCACCTCCTCGACGACCTCCGGGCGCTCCCCGCGCTCGTCGAGGAGCTCGAGCGCGCGCGCGCGGCGGGCGGCTCCGGCGCGTGATACAAGACGCCGGATGCGCATCGCCTACCTGGGACCGCCCGGCACGTTCAGCGAGGAGGCCGTCGCCCGTTGCGACCTCGCCGGCGCCGACGCGCCCGTCCCCTGCGCGACCTTCGCGGACGCCTACCACGCGCTCCGGCGCGGGGAGGTGGAGGGCGCGATCCTCCCCATCGAGAACTCGATCGAGGGCTCCGTGGGCGGGAACCTCGACCTCCTCGTCCACGAGCCCGGGCCGCTCATCCGCCGCGAGGTCCTGCTTCAGGTGCGCCAGCACCTGCTCGCGCCCGCCGACACCCGCCTCGACCAGGTGACCCGCGTCGTCTCGCACCCGCAGCCGGTCGGACAGTGCAGCCGGTTCCTGCGCGAGCGCCTCGCGGGCGTTCCCATCGAGCCCGCGAACTCCACCGCGGACGCCGCGCGGCGCGCCGCCGCCGCCGGTCCGGGGACCGCCGCGATCGGCTCGCGCGCCGCCGCCGACCGGTACGGCCTCGCGGTGCTCGCCGAGTCGATCCAGGACGTGCTCGAGAACGTCACGCGGTTCGTCCTCCTCGCGCAGGCGGACGAGGCGCCCACCGGGCACGACCGCACCTCGATCGCGTTCACGCTCGACCGCGATCGCCCGGGCGGCCTCTACGACGTCCTCGGCGAATTCGCGCGCTGGGGCATCAACCTCTCGAAGGTGGAGAGCCGTCCGATGAAGGAGGCGCTCGGCCACTACGTCTTCTTCATCGACTTCGAGCGCCACCGGTCGGACGCGCAGGCCGCGGCCGCCCTCGCCGGCATCCGCGCCCGGGTCCACAAGCTCTTCGTCCTCGGCTCGTACCCCCAGGCTCAGTCCGCCTGAGGTGCGGGCCGGGCGCGCGCGAGCGCGCCGGCGAGCGCACGCAGGTGCTCCGCGGTCGAGCCGCAGCAGCCTCCGGCGAGCCGCACGCCCGCGCGCAGGGTCGGCTCGAGCGCCCGCGCGAACGCCTCCGGCGGGAGGACCGACCCGGGCAGCCCCGGGCTCGGCTTCACCACGAGCGGGATGCGGAGCTGCACCGCCGCCGCCGCGACGAAGGCGTCGAGGGCGGGCCCCGGGAAGACGCAGTTCACCCCGGCCGCCGCCGCGCCCGCTCCCTCGACGACCGCGAGCCACGAGAGCGGGTGCGCGCCCTCCGGCGCGACGAGCCGCCCGGACCGCTCCTGCAGCGTGAACGTCACCACCGCGGGCAGGCCGATCGCGCGCGCGGCGCCGAGCGCGGCGAGGGCCTCGGCGAGGTCGTGCTGGCTCTCGATCCAGAGAAGGTCCACGCCCGCCGCCGCGAGCGCCTCGAGCGGCCGCGCGTAGCGGGCGGCGAGCAAGCCGGCGGGCGCGCCGGGACCGTACGGCGGCGAGAGGCCGGTCGGGCCCACGGCGCCCGCGACGAGCGCCCCGCGCGACGCGCTCCGGGCGAGCCGCTCCGCCGAGCCGCAGAGCGCGCCGATCCGGGCGGGATCGATCCGCGCCTCGAGCCGGGGGGCGGCGCTGTTGAAGGTGCAGGTGAGGAGGACCTTCGCGCCGGCGGCGGCATGCGCGGCGTGCACCGCCGCGATCTCCTCCGGGCGCGAGAGGATCCATTCCTCGGGAACCGCGCCGGGCTCGAGGCCGCGGTCGAGCAGGGCGGTGCCCATCGCGCCGTCGAGGAGGGCGGGGGTCTCGACCGCGGCGGAACTTCCGGTCCCGCCCAGGAAGCGGATGGACGTCATGGGACGCCGATTCTACAATTCACGCGCCGCCGCGCGCGGGCGGCGTACCGGCAGGGGCGTGCGCGCGCAGGAGCGTCGATGAGGCGGAAGATCCGGGTCGTCGGGGCGATGATCGAGCAGGACGGTCGCTACCTCATCACGCAGCGGTCGCCCAAGGCGACGTTCCCGCTCCTCTGGGAGTTCCCCGGCGGGCGCGTCGAGCCGGGCGAGACGGACCAGGCCGCGCTCGCGCGCGAGCTGCGCGAGGAGATGGGGATCACGGTCGAGGTCGCCGACCGCTGCATCCACGTCGAGCACGCGTACGAGGGCTACGACATCGACTTCTGTGTCTACCGCTGCCGGCTCGTGGCGGGGCCCGTCCAGAACCTCCGCGTCCATGCGCACAAGTGGGTGCGCCCCGAGGAGCTCGATCAGCACGAGTTCCCGCCTGCGGACGAGAAGAGCATCGCGAAGCTGCTCGGGCTGTAGGAGGCCCCCGACGAGATCGCCCGGCCCCTCGCTTCCCATTGCCTGCCCCCCCGCCATGCGCACATTGCTCGGGAAGGGTGTGGGGAGGCCGCGTGGCGGACGACAAGAAGCCTCAGGGGCAGCGCAGCGAGCGGGGGCGCGGTCAGCCCCGGATCCCGCTCGCGTCGCCGGCGGCCTGGCTCGTCCTGATCGCGCTCGCGGTCTTCCTCTTCCGCGCGTTCCAGGACGTGGGCGTCCGCCGCGTCCCGTACTCCCAGTTCAAGGAGATGGTGCGGCAGGGCTCGTTCGAGCGCGTGGTGGTGGGGCCCGACTGGGTCCGCGGGATCCCGAAGGGCGTGGAGGGGCAGGGCGACAAGGGGGGGCAGGCCCTGCCGTACCTCGCGACGCGCATCCCCGGCGGCGGCGACGACGTCGTGCAGCAGATCGAGAAGTCCGGGACGCCCTACGACGCGGTCTCCGGCGGCGGGATGGGCGAGGTGTTCTGGATCTGGATCGCGCCGGTCGCGCTCGGCCTCCTCTTCTGGGGCTGGATGATGCGCCGGATGTCCGGGCAGATGGGCCAGGGTCCACCCGGAGTGATGGCCTTCGGCAAGACCCGGGCCCGCGTGCACATGGAGCCCGACACCGGCGTGACGTTCGAGGACGCCGCCGGGATCGACGAGGCGGTCGAGGAGCTGCAGGAGATCGTCGAGTTCCTGAAGACGCCCGAGAAGTACCGGCGGCTCGGCGGCCGGATCCCGAAGGGCGTCCTGCTCGTGGGCCCCCCGGGCACCGGCAAGACCCTCCTCGCGCGGGCGACCGCGGGCGAGGCGGGGGTGCCGTTCTTCTCGCTCTCCGGCTCCGAGTTCGTCGAGATGTTCGTGGGCGTCGGCGCGGCCCGCGTGCGCGACCTCTTCACCCAGGCCACCCAGAAGGCGCCCTGCATCGTCTTCATCGACGAGCTCGACGCGCTCGGGAAGTCGCGCAACGCCGGCGTGATGGGCGGCCACGACGAGCGCGAGCAGACCCTGAACCAGCTCCTCGCCGAGATGGACGGCTTCGACGCGCGCGCGAGCCTCATCGTGATGGGCGCGACGAACCGCCCCGAGATCCTCGATCCAGCGCTCCTGCGCCCCGGCCGCTTCGACCGGACGGTGCTGGTGGATCGCCCCGACAAGCGCGGCCGCGAGAAGATCCTCCAGATCCACGCGCGCAACGTGAAGCTCGGCCCGGACGTGGACCTGCGGTCCGTCGCGGCGCGGACCCCCGGGTTCGCCGGCGCGGACCTCGCGAACGTCGTGAACGAGGCGGCGCTCCTCGCAGCGCGCCGCAACAAGGCGAACGTCACGCGGTACGAGTTCGACGAGGCGATCGAGCGGGTCGTGGCCGGGCTTGAGAAGAAGAGCCGCCGGATCAACGAGCGCGAGAAGGAGATCGTCGCGTTCCACGAGTCGGGGCACGCGCTCGTCTCCTGGATGCTCCCGTTCGCCGACCGCGTCACGAAGGTCTCGATCATCCCGAGGGGGATCGGCGCCCTCGGCTACACCCTCCAGCTGCCGCTCGAGGACCGCTACCTCCTCACCCGCTCCGAGCTCCGCGACCGGATGGCGGGCCTCCTCGGCGGCCGTGTCGCGGAGGAGGAAGTCTTCGGCGAGCCGTCCACCGGCGCGTCGAACGACCTGCAGCACGCGACCGGCCTCGCCCGGATGATGGTCCGCGACTACGGCATGAGCGCGGCGCTGGGGCCGGTGTCGCTCGGCGACGAGCACGGCCCGAGCTTCCTCGGACTGAAGGGGCTCGAGCCGCGCGCCTACTCGGACCAGACCGCGCTCGAGGTGGACCGCGAGGTCCGCAAGATCGTCGTCGAGGCGCAGGAGCGGGCCCGCGAGCTCGTCCGCGCCCACCGCGAGAAGCTCGGCTCGCTCGCAGCGCGCCTCCTCGCGATCGAGGTCATCGAGGAGCAGGAGATCGAGCGGCTCTGGGGGCCGAAGGTGGTGCGCCCGGGCACGATCGAGGGACCCGGCCATCACGAGGCGCCGCCCGAAGATCCGAACCATCCGGCCGCGGCGCAGCAGGGGCGGGCGTTCGCGCTGCCGGGGAACGCCGCAGGGACGCTCCCGACGACGAGCCCGGGGGACGAGTGAAGGAATCGTCCGAGAGCCACGAGGCGCGCAAGGCGCTCTTCCAGCTCGGGATCCGCCGCGGGACGCTGACCGTCAGGGAGATCGATCGGGCGCTCCCTCCGGGAAGCCTCTCGCCGGCGGAGCGCTGGCTGCTCTTCTTCAGCCTGCGCGCCGCGGGCGTCGAGATCCGGGAAGGCGGCGGAGCGGATGCGGACCACCCGGACGACCCGTCGGGCGGCCACTCGCCCGGCCCGTGAGCGCGTTTGACAGGTCCCGGCAGGTGCTTAGCTTCGCCGCCGGAGGTCGAACGGGATGTCCGACGAGCGCCGGGACGCGTCCGCCGAGGGCGAGCCGCGGGTGAAGGTCACGGATCGACGCAGGTTCACGCCGGAGGGCGAGCCGCTCGCGGGAGCGCCTGCCGACGCGCCGCGCGGCGCCGATCCGGAGCCGTCCGAGCCGGCCGCGCCGTCCGTCCCCGCCGACGGGGACCCGCGCATCGCCGAGCAGGCCGCCCGGATCGACGAGCTGTCGCGCGCGTACGCCGCGCTCCTCGAGGACAACAAGGCGTTCCGCCAGCGGCAGGAGCGGGAGCGGGCGCGGCTCGTCGAGTCGGAGCGCGCGGGCATCGCGCAGGCGCTTCTCGAGTCGGCCGACGATCTCGAGCGCGCGCTCGCCGCGGTGAGCGGCGCGCTGGACGGGGGCGGGGACGCGCTCCGTGGGCTCGTCGACGGCGTGCGGCTCTCTCTCGGAGGCCTCCACAAGCGCATCGCGGACATCGGCGCGGTGCGGATCGCCGTGGCGGGCCAGCCGTTCGACCCGCGGATCGCGGAGGCGGTGGACGCGGTCCCCGTCGCCTCCGCGGACCAGGACGGGATCGTCCTCCAGGAGGTCCGCCCGGGCTGGCGGATCGGCGAGCGGATCCTCCGTCCCGCCCGGGTCCGGGTCGGTCGCCTCGCCCAGGCGTGAACGAAAATGACGTCACCGACCGCGAGTTCGTGGGAATAGAATTTCTGGCCGTACGTCCTCCGGGACGCCGACCGGATCTCCACCACCAGGAGCGGGGAACACACATGTACCGGACCATTCGTCGAACCTTCGCGTTCGCCCTCGCCGCTGCCGCGCTCGCGTGCTCGCGGGACGGGCAGGCCGCCACCGAGCCGCGCTCGGCGCAGGCCGCGCAGGCGCCCGCGGCCGGCGGGGCGCTCTTCCGGGATGCCGCGCAGGCGACGGCCGCGCCCGAGGCGCAGATCCCGATGCAGGGCTCCCTCGCGCCGCTCATCGAGCGGCTCAAGCCCGCGGTCGTGAACATCTCCACGACCACCGTGACGAAGCGGTCGCGCCCGCAGATGCGCGGCGGCCCGCGCGGCGGCAACCCCGAGGGCTTCGACGACTTCTTCGAGCGGTTCTACGGCCGGCCCATGCCGGAGGGGCCGCAGGAGTTCCGCGGGCAGTCGCTCGGGTCCGGGTTCCTCCTCAACCCGCAGGGCTTCATCCTCACGAACAACCACGTCGTGAAGGACGCGACCGACATCCAGGTGATGCTCTCCGACGGGCGGCAGTTCGTGGCGACCGTGGTCGGGAAGGACCAGCTCACCGACGTCGCGATCATCAAGCTCAAGAACCCCCCGAAGGACCTGCCCACCGTCGTGCTCGGCAGCTCCGACGCGCTCCGCCAGGGCGACTTCGTGCTCGCGCTCGGGAGCCCGCTCGGCCTGCGCGACACCGCCACGCTCGGCATCGTCTCCGCGAAGCACCGCGCCGGCATCAACCCCGGCGGCACCTACGACGACTTCATCCAGACCGACGCGGCGATCAACCCCGGCAACTCGGGCGGGCCGCTCTTCAACCTCCGCGGCGAGGTGGTCGGCATCAACACCGCCATCGTGCGGCCGGACGTGGGGCAGGGGATCGGGTTCGCGGTGCCGATCGACCTCGCGAAGTCGATCCTCCCGCAGCTCCGCGAGAAGGGGAAGGTCACGCGCGGCTACCTCGGCGTGCAGGTCGGCGACCTCACCCCCGACCTCGCGGCCGGCTTCGGCCTCCCGCCGGGCGCGAAGGGGGCGCTCGTCCAGAACGTCGTCCCGCGCGGCCCGGCGGCGAAGGCGGGCATCCAGGCGGGCGACGTCGTCCTCACGCTCAACGGGAAGCAGGTCGAGTCCGCGGGCCAGCTCACCCGCGAGGTCGCGCTCGTCCCGCCCGGCGATCAGGTGAAGCTCGAGGTGCTCCGCGGCGGGAAGGAGCGCAAGCAGATCGCCTTCAAGGTGGCCCAGCGCCCGGAGGACGAAGGCCAGGCAGCGGCGGGTGGCGAGGAGGAGGAGGGCGGCGACAAGGGCAACAAGAGCCCGAAGCTCGGCGTCTCGCTCCAGCCGCTCACGCCGCAGATCGCGCGCCAGCTCGGCGTCAACGCCGAGGAGGGGGGCGTCGTGGTGGTGGACGTCGTGGACGGCGGTCCGGCGCAGCGCGCGGGCATCCGCCAGGGCGACCTCGTCGTCGAGATGAACCGCCAGCCCGTGAAGAAGGTGGACGACATCGCGAACGGGCTCTCGAAGATGAAGGAGGGCGACATGGCCCTCCTCCGCGTGCGTCGCGGGGACTCCGCGCTCTTCGTCGCGGTGCCCGTCGGCGGGAGGCAGTAGCTCCCTAAAACACCCTCGACGCGATCTCCTTGCCGGAGCGCGCGTCGAGGACCCGCACCGCGAGGAACTTCGCGGCGACGCCCTCGAGCTCGCCCGGCTCGCCCTTGCGCTTCAGCTTCCACGCCTTGTCGGGCGCGAAGACGATCTCGAGCTCGATCGCGCCAGTGCGGAACGGCCCCTGGAACTCCATGTCGAGCGTGCCGGGGGGGAGCTTCCCCTTGATCGGCACGAGCCCGACGACGGGCCGCCCGGCGCCGTCCTGCTTCGTCGGCGCGCCGTGCGTCAGGGCGTAGCCGCCACCGCCGTCCACGAACGGCGTGAGGAAGAGCGTAAACCGGTCGCCTTCGAGCGACGGCCGCACGATCGAGGCGGAGTCGGGGACGCGGACGGCGAAGGTCTTCCCGGAGACCCCCTTGCGCGCGGCGGCGACGTTCTTCTCGCAGGCCGGCCTCGTGTAAGGGTCCGTGCAGCGGCCGACGAAGCGCGAGAGGAAGGGCTCGAGCGCGTCGAGCCGGGTCGCCTTCGCCGCGACGTCTTCGAACTGCGCGGCGAGGGCGGGGCCGGCGTGCAGGAGGGCGGCGAGGGTCAGGGCGAATCGGGAGAGGTGCATAGGCGGGCGAGTCTAGCCGGTCGTCCCTGCGCAATGGCCTGCGCGATCCAGGATGCCTCCTCGGGGGGATACGAGTATGTCGAGGTCAGTATTTTGACTACATCCACGCACCAGATATCCTCCGGTCGTACGTCGGCGGCGGCACCGGAGGCGGAAGATGCTCTTCACTCGCAGGGATTCCACGAAGCCCGAAGCCTCCGAGCGCCGGACCGACACCCGCCTCGACAAGGTCTTCCGGGTCTACCTCGAGGGGGAGCACGGGATGGGACTCGGGATCGCTCGCAACATCTCCGAGGGCGGCATGTTCGTCGAGACGCGCGCGCCGCAGCCCATCGGGTCACAGGTCCGGATCACCTTCCCTGCGGACGGGGGCGACATGAGCGCCGTCGCGGAGGTCCGGTACGTGTGCCACCTCCTCGGCTGCACGCCGGCCGCGGAGCGCGCGCTCGCGCTGCGCGGAATGGGCGTGCGCTTCCTGTTCTTCGAGGCGGACGAGGCGGTCGGCGCCGACGTGCACTAGGATCTGCGGGCTCATGCTCGCGATCGAGACGCATGGCCTCACCCGGCTCTTCGACGGCAAGCCGGCCGTGCAGGACCTCGCGCTCGCCGTGCCGGTCGGCGCGTTCTACGGCTTCCTCGGGCCGAACGGCGCGGGCAAGAGCACGACGATCAAGATGCTGACCGGGCTCCTCGCCGCGACCTCCGGGCGCGCGCGCGTCCTCGGGGTGGACCTCGGCCACGACGGCGTCGAGGTGCGGCGGCGGATCGGCGTCGTCCCGGACGGCCTGTCGCTCTTCGAGCGGCTCTCCGGCGCCGAGCAGCTGCGCATCCACGGCCAGCTCTACGGCCTCGACCGCCGCGAGGCGGGGCGGCGCGCGGACGAGCTGCTCCAGGCCCTCGAGCTCTCGCAGGACGCGGGGAAGCTCGTCGGCGAGTACAGCCACGGGATGAAGAAGAAGCTCGCGCTCGGCTGCGCGCTCATCCACGGCCCGCGGCTCCTGTTCCTCGACGAGCCGTTCGAGGGGATCGACGCCGTGGCGGTGTCCGGGATCCGCCGGATGCTCCAGGACCTCGTCGCCCGCGGCGCGATGACGATCTTCCTCACGAGCCACGTCCTCGAGGTGGTGGAGCGGCTCGTCACGCACGTCGGGATCATCCGGCAGGGCCGGCTCGCGGTGCAGGGGACGCTCGAGGAGGTCCGCGGCACGGCGTCGCTCGAGGAGGTCTTCATCCGCACCGTGGGCGAGGAGCGGCCCGCGTCGCACGGGCTCTCCTGGCTCGGCCCCTCTCCCCAGCCCTCTCCCCCCGTCGCCCCAGCCCTCTCCCCCTCCGGGGGAGAGGGGGAGGGTGAGGGGGGTCGCGAGGGCGGCGGGTGATGGGCTCAGCCCGAGAGCCGGTGCTCCCGACCGCCGTGGTCCGGCGCCCCTCGCCGCTCCTCGCGTTCGCGGAGCTCCGGGCGCGGCTGCTCGTGCGCCGGCTGCGCGGGCGCGGCGGGATCCCGGAGCTGGTCGCCCGGATCGCGCTCTTCGCGGTGGCGATCCCGGCGGGGCTCGGCTTCGCCGCGCTCTCCGGGGTGGGCGCGTGGAAGGCGGTCCACTCCGGCCCGGCGCTCGCCGAGATCTCCGTCGCGGCGCTCTTCTTCGGCGTCTGGCAGACCTGGACCGCGGTCTCGCTCTCGGTCTCCGAGCGGGAGGCCCTCGACCTCTCCCGCTTCCTCGTCTATCCGCTGCCGCCGGGCCGGATCTACGCGTACGGGCTCGCCGCGTCGGTCGTCGGCGATCCGTTCGCGGTCTTCTGGCTCCTCCTCCTCGCCGGCGCGTTCCTCGGCGGCGCGATCGCGCGCCCGGGCGCCTGGGTCGTGCTCCTCGCGCTCGCCTACGCGCTCTTCGCGATCGCGACCGCGGCCTTCGTGGCGCTCATCCAGGAGCTGCTCGCGCGGCTCCTCCGCGGCCGGCGGGTGCGCGAGGTGGCGATCGCGGCGGTGTACGTCGGGACCGGATTCCTCGTCGTGTTCATGAGCGGTGGCCCGCGCGCGATGCTCGAGGCGCTCCGGGTCCTGCGGGTCGTGCGCTGGCTCGCGTTCCCGCCGGCGCTGGCGGAGCGCGCCGTGGTGAACCTCTACCTGCAGCGCGGGTCGGCCGCGGCGGGCTGGCTCGTCCTCCTCGCCCTCGCCGGCGCGGCGGCGGGGTGGGCGGCCTTCCGGCTCGCACTCGCGGCGGCGCGGGCGGGCGGCGATCAGGCGCCCCGCGCGGCGGCGACCGGGGCGGGCGGATGGAAGGTGCCGGGCCGGCTCGGCGCGCTCGTGGAGAAGGAAGGGAAGTACCTGCTCCGCCATCCGATCGCGAGCGTGCTCGCGCTCGTCGTTCCCGCGCTCGCGGGGTTCGTCGCGTGGAAGCTCGTGCCGAAGATCCCGCCGGAGGCGGGCGAGGTGGTCCGCGCGCTCCCGCTCTTCGGCTTCGCGCTCTACGCGCACCTCGCCACCCAGCCGTTCTGGCTCAACGCGTTCGGCTGGGAGCGCGGGGGCGGCCGGGCCTGGTTTCTCGCGCCGGTGGATCCGAGCGACGTCCTCGCCGCGAAGAACCTCGTCGCCTACGCGTACTCGCTCGCGCTCTTCGCGACGAGCGCGGGGGCGGGCGTCGCGCTCGGGGGCGCCCCGCCCGCGTGGGCGCTCCTCGGCGCGCTCGCGCTTCACGCCGGGATCGCGCCCTGGTTCCTCGCGGCGGGGAACCTCGTCTCGATCCTCGTCCCACGCCCCGCGCCGATGACGATCCAGCGCGGCGGGCACCTCTCGCCGGTCTCGGCGGTCGCGGGGATGGCGATCTTCTCGGCGGGGAGCGCGCTCGCGGCCGCGCCGGTGCTCGCGGCGATCCGGCTGGAGGAGCCGTGGCTCGTGCCCGCCGGCTGGGCGCTCCTCGGCCTCGCCGGGCTCGGGGTGTACCGGGCGGCGCTGCCGCGCCTCGGGCGGCTCCTGCGCGACCGGCGGGAGCCGCTGCTCGACTCGGTGTGCGGGGACGACGAGTAGGGCGAGCCCCGCTTCCTGCTACTGCGAGAAGCCTTCCAGCAGGTAGTGCGCCTCGATCCGGCGGAGCGCGAGGACCAACGCCGCCGTCCGTACGTCGACCGGGCGCCCCACGCAGAGCCCGCGCGAGTCGTGGTGGGCCGTCCGCTGCGGGCGGTCCCGGGCGATGTCCCGGACGATCGCGTAGTTCTTCCTGAGCGCCGCCGCGAGCCGCGCGTTCACGTCGGCCTCGGTCCACCGCTCGAGCCGCTGGTTCTGCAGCCACTCGTAGTACGACACCGTCACGCCGCCCGCGTTGCAGATCACGTCCGGGATGACGTCGATCCGCCGCGTCTGCAGCACGCGGTCGCCGTCGCGGGTGGTCGGGCCGTTCGCGCCTTCGGCGACGAGGCGCACGCGCAGCCGCTCCGCGACGTCACCGGTGATCTCCTCGCCGAGCGCGGCCGGGACGAGGATGTCCGCGTCCACCCGCCAGAAGTCGTCCTTCGAGATCGCCGCGCCGCCGGGAAAGCCGGCGACGGTGCGGCGGAGGTTCGTCGGGTCCTGGTGCACGTGGTGCACGAGGGCGGGTACGTCGAGCCCCTCGTCCCGGTGTACCGTCCCGTGCGCGTCGTTCACCGCGACGATCCGGGCGCCCATCGCGTGGAGGATCTCGGCGGCGGAGGCGCCGACGTTCCCGAACCCCTGCACGAGGATCCGCGCGCCCTCGAGCGGCCGCTCCCGCTCCCGCGCCCACTCCTCGATGCAGCAGACCACCCCCTGCCCGGTGGCGTGGAGGCGTCCCTCGGAGCCGCCGATCCGGACGTCCTTCCCGGTGACGACCCCGCGGAGCTTGTGGTGCTCCCGCTCACCATCCGTGAACTGGCGCATCATGTACGCCATGATCTCCGGGTTCGTCCCGACGTCGGGGGCGGGGATGTCGAGGAACGGGCCCATGAACCGCTTGAACTTGTAGACGTAGCGGAGCGAGAGGTGCTCGATCTCCTCACGCGAGTAGTTGAACGGGTCGATCTTGATCCCGCCCTTCGCGCCGCCGAAGGGAACCTCCGCGATCGCGGTCTTCCAGGTCATGTCCGCCGCGAGCGCCTTGAAGAGGTCGAGCGAGACGTCCTTGTGGAAGCGGATCCCGCCCTTGTACGGGCCGCGCACCTGGTTGTGCTGGATGCGGTAGGCCTTGAACCTGCGCGGGCCGCCCTTCTCGACGCGGAAGACGCCGCGCTGCGGGATGTGGATGACGCCCCGGCGCAGCTCGAGGTCCGACTCGAGCAGCGCCCGGCGGTGGAGGACGAAGGACCCGTTCGCGAGCGGCTCGAGCGCGTCGGCGGCCTTCATCGACGAGGGGTGCACGTCCCGGAAGGCCTGGGCCTCCTCGGCGCCGAGGGGGACGAGCCGGTCGTGGATCTCGATCGTGACGTAGAAGATGTGCTCGAAGTCCGGCTCCTCGAGCTCGAGCCGGACGCGTGGATCGAGCCCGATGAGGTCGGCGGCGCGGTGGAACGTCTGCATCGCCTCGTCGTAGATGGTCCGCTTGCCGTTCCGCGTGGTCATGGAGGGAGAGTGGTGCCGGGCGGCCGGAAGGTCGCGGCCCGGGGCCCCTGCGCGGAAGGGGTTGACCCCCTCGGTCCGCTCGTGCAGGAATCAGCACCCCGACACGCCTTTTCACGCGAACCGTCCAGGAGCGAACCCGATGAGCCCCGCCCCCCTCCATCCGCTCGCCCAGGCGTCCAACGACGCCCTCGAGAAGGAGTGCCCGGCCGTCTTCTCCATGCTCTCCGCGCGCGGTAAGCGCTTCTTCTTCCCCGCGAAGGGCATCCTCGCGCAGAGCGGCGAGGCGAAGCAGAAGGCGAAGAACGCGAACGCGACGATCGGCATCGCGACCGAGAACGGCGTGCCGGTCCACCTCGCCTGTGTGAACAAGTACTTCCAGGGGCTCACGCCCGCCGAGATCTACGACTACGCGCCGTCCTACGGGAAGCCGGACATCCGGACCGCGTGGGCGAAGAAGCAGCGGCAGGAGACGCCGTCGCTCGGAGACCATCCGACCTCGAACCCGGTCGTGACGAACGCGCTCACGCACGGCCTCGGCCTCGTCGGCGACCTCTTCCTCGACCCGGGCGATCCGGTGCTCACCCCGGACCTCCTCTGGGAGAACTACAACCTCAACTGGGAGACCCGGCTCGAGGCGCAGTTCAACTACTTCCCGTTCTTCGACGAGAAGCTCACCGGGTTCAACCTCCCCGGGTTCACCGCGGCGCTCGCGAAGTTCCGGGGCAAGAAGCTCGTCGTCTCGCTGAACTTCCCGAACAACCCGTCCGGCTACACGCCGACGAAGCCGGAGATGGAGGGGATCGCGAAGGCGCTCACCGCCGAGGCCGAGGCCGGGACGCGGCTCGTCGTCTGCATCGACGACGCCTACTACGGCATGTTCTTCGACGACGCCTGCGACAAGGAGTCGATCTTCGGCCGGCTCGCGAAGGTCTCGAACAACCTCCTCGCCGTCAAGGTGGACGGCGCGACGAAGGAGGAGTTCGTCTGGGGCCTCCGCGTGGGCTTCCTCACGTTCTCGGTGAAGAACGGGACCCCCGGCGTCTACAAGGCGCTCGAGGACAAGACCGCGGGCCTCATCCGGGCCTACGTCTCGAACATCTCGAACCCCGGCCAGTCGATCGTGCTGAAGGCGCTCGGCGATCCGGACTTCCGCAAGCAGCAGGCCGAGAAGGTCGCGGTGCTCCGGTCGCGCGCGGCGATCGCGGCGAAGGAGAGCCGCAAGGCGGAGTACGCCGACTGCTGGGACGTCTACCCGTTCAATTCGGGCTACTTCATGTGTGTCCGGCTGAAGGGCGCCGACGCGGACACGGTCCGTGGGCGCTGCCTCGAGGAGCTGGGCGTCGGCACGATCGCGCTCGGCAAGCAGGACGTCCGCGTCGCGTTCTCCTCCTGCGCCGACGCGCAGATCCCGCTCGTGTTCGCGGCGCTCGCGAAGGCGACCCGCGCGGTTCGCGGCAAGTAGCGCGTCGGCAGGGCCCACCCCGGGACGGAAGGCGGCTCGGCGAGTGAACGATCGCCGGGCCGCTCGCGTTTGAACCCTGCGCGCCCCCGCGCGTGCCCCCTCGCTCCGGCCATCGGGGGGCTGTGCGGGCGCCCGAGCCATGGCCATTCAGGGCACGGCACGCTCCTCGCGCGCTCGCTCCCTCATGGCCATCCTGCCGCACGAGCGTCCCGTTCAGTCCGGTCCGCGTGACGCGGCCGCCGGCGACGTGCTCGAATCCGTGTTCGAGCGCTGCGGCGTCGGGCTCTGCCTGCTCGACGCGCGCGGCCGCGTGCGTCGGGTGAACGTGCGCTGGCTCGAGGCGTTCGCGCTCGACACGCCCGAGATCGCCGGCCGCGAGATCTGGGAGATCCTGCCCGACGCACCTCCGGAGCTCCGCGCGCTCCACGCCCGCGCGCGCGCGGGGGAGCCCGTCCCGCTCCCCGAGCACCGGATCGTCCGGGACTACCGGGAGTCCTGGTACGCGGGTCGCCTCGCGCCCGTGCCGCTCCCGGACGGGGCAGGCGTCCTCGTCACGGTCTGGGACGTGACGTCCGCGAAGCAGCTCGTGCGGGACCTGCGCGACCAGGCGGAGCTCCTGCACCTCGCGCACGACGCGATCTTCACGTGGACCTTCGAGCGCGGGATCGAGAGCTGGAACGTCGGCGCGGAGGAGCTCTACGGCTACCGGGCCGACGAGGCGAGTGGGAAGTCCGTGAGCGAGCTCCTCGGGACCGTCTTCCCGGTGCCGTGGAGCGAGATCGAGCGCACGCTCCGCGCGGGGGGGCTCTGGACCGGGGAGCTCCGGCACACCCGCAAGGACGGGAGGGTGCTCACCGTCGCGGTGAAGCTGCAGCTCCTCCGAGCGGAGGACGGCGCCGAGCGGGTGCTCGAGGCGACCCACGACGTCACCGAGCGGAAGGAGGCGCGGGAGCGGGCGGAGTGGCTCGCGCGGTTCCCCCGCGAGAACCCCGACCCCGTGATGCGGATCGCGCGGGACGGGACCGTGCTCTACGCCAACGAGGCCGCCACGCGCTTCCTCGGCACCACCCCGGGCTCGGACGTCTCGGGCCGGCTCGCGGAGCTGGTGGCGCGCGCGATCGAGGGCGGCGGGCGGGTCCGGGCGGAGCTCGAGCAAGGCGGGACCGTCTTCGCCACGAACCTCGTCGCGACCGGAGACGAGGTGAACCTCTACGCGCAGGACGTCACGGCGCGAAAGGCGGCGGAGGACGCGCTGCGCGAGGCCAACGAGCGCCTGCGCGAGCTGGACCGCCGCAAGGACGAGTTCCTCGCGATGCTCTCCCACGAGCTGCGCAACCCGCTCGCCCCCATCCGCAATGCGATCGCGATCCTCGAGCACGCGACCCCCGCCGGCACCCAGGCGACGCGCGCCAAGGCGGTGATCCGGCGCCAGGTGGACCACATGGCCCGGCTCGTGGGCGACCTCCTCGACGTCGCCCGGATCGCGCGAGGCAAGATCGAGATCGAGCCCGGGCCGATGGACCTCGTCGCGCTCGTCCAGCGCTCGGCGGAGGACCACCGCGCGCTCATGTACGAGCGCGGCGTGAGCCTCTCGGTCGAGCTGCCGGGGCAGCCGGCGTGGGTCCACGGGGACGCGACGCGCCTCACGCAGGTGGTCGGGAACCTGCTCCAGAACGCGGCGAAGTTCACCGAGCACGGCGGTCGCGTCGCGATCGGCGTCGAGGCGGCCGACGGCGTCGCCACCGTGCGGGTGCGCGACACCGGGGTGGGGATGGCGCCGGAGCTGCTCGGCCAGATCTTCGAGCCGTTCGTGCAGGCCGATCGCTCGCTCGCGCGGAGCCAGGGGGGCCTCGGGCTCGGGCTCGCGCTCGTGAAGGGCATCGTCCAGATGCACGGCGGCGAGGTGCACGCGGAGAGCGAGGGGCCGGGGAGGGGGGCGACCTTCGTCGTCCGCCTGCCGACCGTCGTGCCGGAACGGCCATCCGAGGAACGCTCGGCGGGCCCCGTGCTCGCCGAGGGGCGCCGGATCCTCGTGGTGGACGACAATAAGGACGGCGCCGAATCCCTCTCGGCCATGCTCGGCATCATCGGGTACCAGGTCGAGGTGGCATTCGACGGCCCGAGCGCGCTCGAGAAGGCGCGCGCCTACGAGCCCGAGGTGGTGCTCTGCGACCTCGGGCTCCCCGGAATGAGCGGCTACGAGGTCGCGCGGCGGCTGCGAGCGCTGCGGCCCAATGGGCTCCGCCTCATCGCGGTGAGCGGCTACGCGGCGCCGGAGGACGTCGACGCGAGCCGCAAGGCCGGCTTCGACGCGCACCTCGCGAAGCCGCCGGACCTCGACGCGCTCGCGGCGCTGATCGCGTCCTAGTTTTGGGCACCGGGGTGAGCTCGACGCAGATCACGCGCCACGTGAAGGCGCCGCGCGCGAAGGTCTACCGCGCGCTCCTCGACCCGAGCGCGATCGCCCGGTGGAAGGTGCCGGACGGGATGACGGCCCGGGTGCACCGCTTCGACGCCCGCGAGGGCGGCACGCTCCGGATCTCGCTCACGTACGACGCGCCCACGGGAGCGGGCAAGACGACCGCGCGCACGGACACCTACCACGGCCGGTTCGTGAGGCTCGTCCCGGACGAGCAGGTCGTCGAGGTGGACGAGTTCGAGACGGACGATCCCGCCCTGCGCGGCGAGATGACGATCACGATCACGCTCCGGGACGTGGACGGAGGCACCGAGGTCGTCGGGCTGCACGAGGGGCTCCCGCGCGGCGTCGTGGTCGCGGACAACGAGACCGGCTGGCGGATGGCGCTCGCGAGGCTCGCGGAGCTGGTCGAGCGAGGGTGAATGGTCGTCTGAGCGGGGACGCCTGCGCCGGCCCGAGCCCAGACCCGCCCCAATTTCCCAGCGCCGAGGGATGAACGCGCGCTTGACGAGGTTTACTGCGAGATGACGTTCGCGATCCTCGGGGCGCAGGGAACGGCTCTTGCGCTCCGCAGGATCGATCCTGGTGCGCGCCGCCTCCGCGGGAGGGATTTCACGATCGGAGCGCCAGTTCCTGCGCCAGAGCGCGAGTGCGTGCGTTCTGCGAGGCCTCGAAATCGCATGAGACGATGCGTGCATGACGAACGCACGCGAACTCTCGAGTCGTCTCGCCGAGCTCCTTCGGCAGGAGCACCACGCCCTCGCAGACTTCCTGGTCGCGCTCGCGGACTTCGACCTCGAGCGGCGGTGGCTCGAGCTCGGCCATGCCTCGCTCTTCAACTTCCTTCACCGCGACCTGGGGCTGTCGAAGGGCGCCGCCTACTACCGGATGACCGCGGCGCAGGTCATCCAGCGGCACCCC